>CAITUY010000187.1 GCA_903895695.1 uncultured bacterium | reverse complement strand
GGGCTGAACAACAAATGCCGCGTGGTCACCAGACGCGCCTACGGCTATCGCTCGTTCGCCGTGTTGGAAGTCATGCTTTATCATACACTTGGGAAGTTACCCATGCCGGAACTCGCCCACAAATTCTAGCGTCGAGGCCAAAATGAGAGCAATAACGAAAATGTTGTGGACGGGCAGTTTGCTGGGTGGTCTGGCGTTGCTGGCCCCCCCCACGCGAGCGGGATGGATGAACGTGACAACCAACGACACGCTGGGCAACCACTTGGTGGATGGGATCACCGGGCCCAGCTTTACCCTCGTGGCCAGGGAGGGCCATGTCAGCACAGCGGAAGGGGGCAGCGTTTATGCATGGTCGCTTGCCAACGGTACGAATACGTTTCAGTACCCGGCGCCGACCCTGATCGTAAACCAAGGCGCGCCGGTCGTCATCACACTCAAGAACACGCTGCCCTTCCCGGTTTCCCTGGTGTTTCCGGCCCAGGGTCCGGTCACGGCCGCCGGCGGCACGAACGGCTTGCTGACGCGCGAGGCGCCGGCCATGGTCGGCGGCGTGACCGGCACCGTCACGTACTCGTTCACGGCCAGTAATCCAGGCACCTACCTGTATAACAGCGGCACGCGTCAGGATCTGCAGATCGAGATGGGCATGGTCGGCGCCATAATCGTCCGGCCGACGGGGTTCACCGACGGAACCAAGTCGACTTGGAAGGCCTATGCGACCAGTGACTCCGCGTTCGACCAGGAATTCCTGTTCCTGCTTACCGATATGGATCCCGTCATCCACGCCGACGTGGAGCACCAGCGCCTCGCCTACACGGCCAATGGAAACCCGGCCTTCAACCCGGTCGCCGATACGGCCGCCCACAATGCGAACTACTGGTTCATCAACGGGCGAACATCGCCCGATACGATGATGCTCGCCTTCAGCAGGTTCCTGCCGGTCCAACCCTACGATGCATCACCCATGTTGCACCCCGGACAGATGTTGCTCATGCGGATGGTGGGTGCCGGGCATGACGCGCATCCTTTCCATCACCACGCCAACTTTGCCCGGAATATCGCGAAAAACGGGCGGCTGCTGCAAAGCAGTCCGGCCGCAACGAACGCCGATCTGGCTTACAACACCTTCACGATCCCCACGTACCCGGGTGAAACGACGGACGCCATCTTCACGTGGACCGGCGCCGGCCTCGGCTGGGATATGTACGGCCACTCCACCAACGACGCGTTGCGCGCCTATGAAGATCCGGCCGACCACGGCAAGCCCTTCCCGGTGATGCTGCCGAACGAAGCCGACATGGACTACGGCCCGTGGTACGGCGGTAGTCCGTTCCTGGGCGTGGCCGCGGCTCTGCCCCCCAACCTCGGCGGATTCGACCCCGCCGGCGCCTTCATCTTCATGTGGCACTCGCACAACGAACGCGAGATCGTCAACAACAACGTGTTCCCAGGCGGCATGCTGACCATGCTGTTCATCATACCGTGGGCAAACTGACGTGCAGACATCACGAAGAACGAATGAGGGTACCATGAAATCACTCAGCATCCGCACCGCAACGTGGCTTAGCGTCCTGGCCGCCAGTGTGTTTCTCGCACACACGTCAACAGGCCAGGGCATCAACCTCCTCCGACCCCCTAACGGCGGACAGATGTTGAGCTATACCTCACAATTCAACAATACGACGTATGCGGCGGCCAACCTCACCGACGGTCTTCGGGGCGTGCCATCGGCGCTATGGTCCAGCGCGGTGAATCCCGGCCCGCAGGGGTTCGTCTACGCGTTTAGCAACAACCTGCCGGCCACTGTCACCCAGGCCACGATTTACAACTACGGTGAAGGCGGCCTCTACTACAGCCGGGCCTTCGAGATCTGGGGGTCCGCGAATGCCGGCGCGAGTTATTCGCTGATGACGTCCGGAACGCTGGCCGCGGTGACCACCGCCCAGAACTTCAACCTCGGAACCACAACGGTGAACAGGATACAACTGCTCATCAAGAGCGGCCTGCGGACCGATTACTGGGAACTGAGCGAGTTCGAGGTCTACGGATCATTCATAACCGACTCGATCGCTCCCGTGCCGGGAACGCCTGTCGCCCCCGCGGCGACGAATGGGAGCCCGATCATCGTGACCTATTCGGGCGCCTCGGATGCCGGTGGCAGCGGCTTGGCCAGGGTCGAGCTGTGGTACAAGAAAGGCGTTGCCGGAACTTGGCTGAATTCCGGGCTCATTCAAACAGGTGCCTCTGGCGTGTTCAACTTCACAGGGATGACTGGAAGCGACACCTACTTCTTCGGCCTGGTCGCCGTGGATGGCGCGGGCAACCGCTCGGCCGTTGTCACGGGAGCCGGGGCCACCAGCACGGTCTTTACGCAGCCTGTCCTCCCCCCCAATCCACTCAACCTCGTGTGGCCTGCCAACGGCGGCCAACTGTTGAGCTACACCTCGCAGTTTTCGACCGTTTATGCGGCGACCAACCTGACCGACGGCAGGAAGGCCGTGGCAGCAGGTCTCTGGTCGAGCGCACTCAACCCCGGCGTGCAGGGCTTCGTCTATGCGTTCAGCAATGGTCTGCCGGCCACACTCACCCAAGCCACGATCTACAACTATGGCGAGGGCGGACTCTACTACAGCAGGGCGTTCGAGATCTGGGGTTCCGCGAATAGCGGCGTTACTTACAGCGTGATGGCCACCGGGACGCTGGCCGCGGTGACCAATGCCCAGACCTTCAGCCTTGGCAGCGCGACGGCCAACAGGGTCAAGCTGCTGATCAAGAGCGGTCTGCGCACCGATTACTGGGAACTCAGCGAATTCGAGGTCTACGGCACGCTTACGGTCGTGGCCCCCGATACGATTCCGCCGGTGCCCGGCACGGCAAGTTCGCCTGCGGTCACCAACGCGAGCCCGATCGTCGTGACCTATACGGGCGCCTCGGATACCGGCGGCAGCGGCCTGGCCTCCATCGAGTTGTGGGTTAAGGCCGGCGCGACCGGAACGTGGGTGAATTCCGGACTGACCCAGACGGGCGCAGCCGGGGCATATAGCTATACCGTGTCAGGCAGCAGCAATACCTACTACTTCGGCCTGGTCGCCGTGGATGGCGCCGGCAACCGTTCGGCAGCCGTCACCGGCAATGGCCAGACCGCCACCCTCTTCGCGCCTCCTGTACCGGACACCATACCGCCGGTTCCCGGCACCGCCAGTTCGCCCGCCTTCACCAACGCCACCCCGATCGTCGTGACCTACACCGGCGCCTCGGATGCGGGCGGAAGCGGTTTGAGCGGCGTCGAGTTGTGGTACAAGGCTGGTACGAACGGCACATGGACGGATTCCGGACTACAGCAGCCAGGCGCCTCCGGCTCGTTCAACTTCATCAGCGTAACAGGCAGTAACACGTATTACTTCGGCTTGGTGGCCACCGATGGCGCTGGAAACCAATCGCCGGCGGTCACCGGCAATGGCGCCACGGCCACCCTCTATGTGCCGGCGTTCGCGCCCCCTGCCCCCACCAACGCCTTGGCTGAATTCTGGCTCAGGTCCGGCACGATAACCAACACCATGCCCGACGGCCGGCTAGTGGTCATGTGGGGCTTTGCGCGCGACTCCGCTGACGGGGCCGGAGACGGAACCATCACGGTACCTGGGCCGGCGTTGAACGTCGCCGCCAACGGATCGCTCGTCATCCACCTGCAGAACATGCTGCCGGAGCCGGTGTCGATCGGCATCCCCGGCCAGTACGGTTACCAGATCCTCGACCCCGTGTTCCAGAGCGGGGGCGCTTATGACGGACGCGTCCGATCGTTTACGCATGAAGCAGCCCCCTTGGGTGGCAAGGCCACCTACACGTGGAACAACGTCCAGCCCGGCACGTTCCTGTACCACAGCGTGTCGCATCCCTCGGTGCAGGTGCAGATGGGCCTCTATGGCGCATTCACGGCCGTACTGCCGGGCCCGGCGGTCTACAGCGGAGTGCCGTTCAATACGTCGGCCACCTTGCTCTTCAGCGAGATCGATCCGTACGTGCATGACGCCGCCGCCGGCGCCACCTTCGGACCCGGACCGCAGTTCTATGCCGCTGACTTCACGAACGCGGCCGCTTTCATCGCGTCCATCACCGGCTCAGGAAATGCGGTGGCAGCGTTCATCGCCGCCCAGCTCTCCGGTGACCCCAACAATCTGGTCAGCGACCTGAATGCCATCATCGGCGGTCCGTCCATCTATGACGCCACCCTCTTCCCCGATGCCATTCTGTCGCCCGCTACGTTGCAGTTGCTCAGGCAGGTCTCCCCACCCTCCCAGGACTACCCGATATCCGGAATTCCGTTCAACGGGGACTTGGTCCGCATGAACCGGCTGCTCTTGCAGGACGGCCTGACCGCCGGCAACATCGCGATCCCGCTGGTGCACACGATGACCAGCACCATCCGGTCTTATGCGCAGTACTTCATGATTAACGGGCAGTCTTATACGAACGGCCAGGCGGCCATCTACGCCGGGGCCGCCGGCTCGTCCAACCTGCTGCGCATGCTGAATGCGGGTACGGACATGCACATGCCCACCCTCAATAACGCCGGGGATATGCTACTCCAGGGCGAGGACGGCCAGCAGTCGCCGTATGTCCGCAAGTCCGCGGTCGTATTCCTACCCGCCTTGAAAACAGTCGACGCGATCTGGACCGCGACGGCCGCGAGCACCAACGCGATCTATGACCGGCGCCTCGGCTTGGTCAACGGTACCAATGGTCCCGGCGGCATGCTCGCCTTCCTGGCGGTCAGCTCGTCAGGCGTAGTTGGCAGCGCCCCCTCCATTCTGGTGCCCCCTGCCAACGCCATCGCGTTTGTCGGTCAGAGCGCCACATTTAGCGTCGTTGCCTCCCACGTCGGGACACCGACCTATCAATGGCAGTTGGGCGGAGTGAACATTGGCGGGGCGACAGCCGCCACGTACACGATCCCCGCAGTCGCCGCAACCAATCTGGGCAGCTACACGGTGGTCGTGAAGGATGGCGCCCTGAGCACGACCAGCGCGGTTGCTCTCTTGACCGTCGTGACGGCGCCCGCGCCGACGACCGTCGCCGATGGCGCGCTCGCTACATTCTCCGTCACCAACCTGGGTCCTGCCGTCCTCACCTACCAGTGGATGAAGGATGGGGTGGCCGTCGTTGGCGCCACAAACGCCACCTATTCGTTCAACGCTAACTACGCGACGGACAACGGACAGTACTACCAGGTAACAGTTTATGGTCCGGGCGGTACCGCCGTCAGTAGCCCGGTCGCGCTGACCGTCACCCCCGCCGCCCCGGCGATCGTGACCCAACCGGCGAGCCAGACTGTGCCCGATTTCGGCATCGCCAGCTTCACCGTGGGCGCGACGGGCAGCGGACTTACGTATGAATGGCAGAGGAGCCCAACCCTGACGGGCAACAACTTCGCGGATATCGTCGGTGCCTCCGGTTCGAACTACTCGTTTGCGGTGAGCTATGCCGCGAACAACAGTAACCGGTTCCAAGTCATCGTGAGCCGCGCGGGCCTCGCCTCCGTGACGAGCAGCGTCGCCGTCCTTACGGTGACGCCGGTCGGCCCGCAGATCCTGACGCAGCCGACCAACACCACCGTGAACTACGGGCAGCCCACGGCCCTGTCCGTTGTGGCTCGGGCCACCGGCACGCTGGGCTACCAGTGGCAGAAGCTCAGCGGCCTTGTCTGGACGAATGTCACCGGCAGTGGCATCACCGGCGCCACAGCGGCGACCCTGGCGTTCGATGCGACAGCCACCGCCAACGCCGCCAACTCCGGCAGCTACCGCGTCATCGTGACCAGCACGGGCCTCGGGGCCGGCAGTGTGACCAGTGCCACGGCCATATTCACCGTCGCCCCTCCTGCCGCGCCGGTCATCGTTGCGCAACCGGCCAGCCTGACCACCACGGCGGGCGTGGCGCAGGTGACATTCACCGTCGGAGCTATCGGCTACCCGACGCCGACCTACCAGTGGCAGAGGTTCAACGGGACCACATGGGCCAACCTCGCCAATTCGGCGGGCGCCAATGCCGTGTTTAACGGTGTGACTACTCCCACCCTGACCGTGGCCTCGGGCAGCGCCGTCGCCATCACCGTCGCGCATGCCGGCACCTACCGGGTCGTCGTGAGCAACCTGGTCGGTTCGATCAACGCCACCGGCACGCTGACCGTCATTCAGACGTTTGCCGGTGCCCGGGTGACGGATATTCCGCTGGCGGGCGGGACCGCCACGCCCTATCCCGCCACGACGGCTACCGTGCCGTCGCTCACGGGCGCCGAAATCCGACACGTCAGCGTCAATCTAACCCTCTCGTCTGATATGCCTTGGGACGTGACGGCCATGCTGGTTTCTCCCGGTAGCACGAATTCTGCGCGCAAGGCCGTGTTCATGTCCGGTCTGGGACCCGAACCCACGGAGGCCTTCGTTCCCACGGCTCCAGAAACAGGCTACGTCAATCAGTATCAAGTCACCAACTGTGTCCTGACATTCGACGACTCCGCGCCCGCGCCGGTCAATTACCTTTTCTGGCTGGCCTCGGGCACGTACCAGCCCTCCATCCACCCGAATAAGCAGCCGTTGCCGGCCATGCCGGCTCCAGCCCCGGGACTTACAAGCCCGACGAACGCATACCCGATGACCTTCGGCGCCTTCAATGCGCTGACCGCAGCCGGCGGTCAGTGGCGGCTCTTCGTTAATGATGATCAGGCCGGTTTCATTCTCGGTACCAGTGCGCTGGCTGGATCGGATGGCACCATAAGCAATTGGAGCCTCACGCTCACGGCGGGGCCCATTGGCGGCCCGCTGCCGCCGGCGCTCCCTCTCGCTGCGCCTCAGCCGGCAACGCCACTCACGCCCGGCGACGTGCCGCCTGGCGCCTTGATCAACACGTTCACCCCAACCTATACTTGGAGCACGGTGCCCGGCGCGACCCAGTACCAGATCATGCTCCGCACTGTGATCAACGGCACGTTCAGTTTACTGCCCGTGCTGCCTGCCGCTCAGGTGGTGAATCCGGGCGGACTAACCGCAAGTTATACCCAGCCGACACCCTTCGCCCCCGGCACCTATGTTTGGTGGGTGATTGCTGCAAACGCGGCGGGTAACTCGCAAATCGCTAATAATGGCCTGGCGTTCGCTACGCCGAATGCGGGGTCGATCTCACCGGTGCAGCCGATCAGCCCGAGCGGTGCCACCACGGCGACGCCGACCTACACGTTCAACCTAACTGCCATGGCCCAACAGTACCAGATCCATGTCACGAGCGTCGCGACCGGGGTTTCGACGGATATAGGTCCGGTCCAAACCGTCAACCTGGCTGGCGGTACGATCCCCCTCACCGGGACGTACGGCATTGCCCAACCCACTCCGCTGGCGCCCGGTAATTACACCTGGGTTCTCCAGACTGAACTGGGTGGCGGCTGGGCTTGGAGCTACCCCATGAGCTTCTCGGTTCCCTGACCCTGAGGGTCGGGCCTTGATGAGGAAATGATCGGCAGCACCCACTCCGCGAGGAGTGGGTGCTGCCGTTTTGTGGGGCTGAGGCATTGGGAGTACCGTCTTAGAGCCTATCCGAAAACCTACCTGCCGCTTGTGGGAGCGGCGCGGCTTCCCGCGCCGGCCTGCCCTGAGCGCCATCGAAGGGCCGGAGCCGGAAGCGGCTCCGCTCCCCGTGTGGTAAAGAGGTTATCGAACAGACTCTTAGTGACGGAGGGGGGGCGCTCAGGATTTACAACGCCACTTCTGAGGCTTTGCCGGATAGTGCGTGCCGGTTTACTGGTGGCATCATTTGGAAGTCTTTTGCAGTTCTAAGTTGTTTACCACAGCAGGAGGAGAGCAGATGCCGACGTTCACAGAGACCGTCACAAATAACCGGATGCCGAATTTTCGATGGGCAGGTGCCGCATTGCTAGCGGTCTGCTTGGCGCCTGGCCTCGCGCTCGCCGCCGAACCCGCGGCAGCGCCGCCCCAGACGAATACAGCCGCCGTGGCATCCGCAATCCCGGTCCAGGATCTGGCGCAAAAGTGGGGCATTGAGGTATCCGGCGTATTTCTCTCCGCGGGCGGCAGCATGGTCGATTTCCGTTACAAGGTGTTGAACCCAGCCAAGGCGGCGTTCCTGACCAAACCCGACACGAAACCCAACCTCGTCAATCAAGACTCGGGCGCGAAGTTGCTTGTGCCCGACACTCCCACCATAGGCCAACTCCGCCAGACCACGCGCCAGCCCGTAATCGGCAAGTTGTACTTCATTCTGTTCGCCAATACGCGGCACCACGTCAAGAGCGGAGACAAAGTCACTCTTACGGTTGGAGACTTCAAAGTGGAGAACCTCGTTGTCGAATGAACGCGATTTTAATCTGGAACTCAGGAACTCACGAGTCCGAAACTCCTTTCCTGATTTCATGAGTTCCAGATTGTCCGGGTCTTCCAGTATCCGACCCATCAATCATTTCAGGCCAACAGGCGTTACCACGGCGTTCCTGTGCCTTGGCCTCGCCGCGCTGGTGTCGGCCGCGCCAACCGACGAACGCCGGACTGTTTCCGCTACGTATCGATTCGACCCGCCGAGCATAGCCTCCACCGGCGACTACGCCCGCCTGACCCTGGCGGGTTGCGGACAATTGCACCGGATCGGGGAACCCGCCATGCCCTTCCGCACGGCCCGGCTGGTCATTCCGCCCGGATACACCGTCACGAATGTTGACGTCGTACCCGCAGCCGAACCCGCTATCCTCGACGGTCATTGGCGGATCGAGTACGCCGGCCAGCCGCACGCGCGCCCGGCCCACCGCGGCGATTCGTTTGTGTGGGGGGACAACCGGCTCGTCTACGCTTCCGATCTGCCCTACCCAACCTCGGCTGCGGAATTGATCTCGATACAGAAGATGGCCGGTTATGCGATTGCCTTGGTCAGGGTGTTCCCTGTCCGCTACAAGCCGGCCAGCGGCCAGTTGCTGTTCACGCCTGAAGTGACCTTGCGCCTGAGCCTGCAGCCGGCGCCAGCCGGTTGGACGGCGCCGGTACGGCCGCCCACGATGCAACAGGCGGCAGAGCGCGTCGCCGCCTTCGTCGATAATCCCGAGTGCGTAGCGGCGCGCGAGGCCTCAGCCCAAGCCGACGCCCCGAGATTCGACTACCTGCTGATTACCGGCAGCAACCTGGTGTCCGCTTTCGAGCCGCTGGCCGAACGCAAAGCCCGCGACGGGCTGGCAGTAAAAGTCGTCACGCTCTCGTCGATCACCAACACGGTATCCGGCCGCGACACGCCGGAACAGATCCGCAATTATATCCGGCAAGCTTACACCAACTGGGGCATCAGTTACGTACTCCTGGGCGGCGGCACGACGATCGTGCCCTGCCGATCCGCTTTTGTGCGCGCGGATCTGCCGACCGCCGATTCGTATCTGCCTACCGACCTGTATTACGCCTGTCTCGACGGCTCCTGGAATGCCAATGGGGACCGCCATTGGGGCGAGCCCACGGACGGCGAGGATGGCGGTGACGTGGACCTGCTGGCGGAAGTCTATGTCGGCCGCGCGCCGGTATCCACTATGGCGCAGGCCGCGACCTTCGTCGAGAAGACCATTCGTTACGAAACGCAAACCGCCGTCAATCGCACCAATGCGCTCCTGATGGCCACCTTTCTAGGCGACTTTCCCACCGGGTCCTGCCAGGGGGGCGAGATGTTCAAGCCGCTCCGGCCCCTGCTGGGCCGGTTCCAATCCGAGTCGCTCGACGACGAGCCGCGCAAATTGCCGCAATGGTCGCGCGCCCAGGCCCTGGCCGCTTTGAATCGCTCGCCCCACGTGGTGCTCTACAACGGCCATGGCAGCGCCGACACTCTCATGCGCCTGCGTACACCGGACCTGAAGGCGTTGACGAACGAGTCCCCGTTCCTGGCGTGCAGCGTCGGGTGTAGCGCCGCCGAGTTCGATCACAGCAAGTTTGCGCCGGATTCCTTCGGCGAGGCCCTGGTTAACGGCAGCCGTTACGGCGCATTTGCCGCCATTCTAAACGCCAGGGCCGGCTGGTTTGACCCGCAGTACCCATGGAAATACAGCGGCGAATTCCAGACCAAACTATTCGAGGAATTGCTCCAGCGCGGCTGCGTCAAACTCGGACCGGCCAATCAGGGCAGCAAAGAAGCATTGATCGGCCAGGTCGAGAGCCGCGGCTCCATGACCTATCGGTGGTGCTACTACGGGATCACGCTGCTGGGTGATCCGCACTTGGCGTTCCAGGCACCCACGAGCGATTCCGGCGGCACCGCTAGTACGAACTTCACCCATACCCCTTCTGGCGCCGTTCTGCCTCGGAGCGGACGGCCTTCGCCGTCCGGCCGGAACGCGAAGGCGTTCCGCTCCAGAGGCAGGGCAGTGCCAGAGCGGTCGGAAAGGAAGTCCACATGAAACCCCAGAATCCAGCCAATCGCATTCGTCCTGCCTTTATGGTGCTGCTGCTCTGCGTAATGGCAGCCGTCCTGATCCCCGCCTGGATGCTGACCCGCTCACTCCTTGCGACCAAGACGCCCAGTCCGGCGCCCGAGCCGGAACTGGCGCCCCCCACTTTTGGTCCGCGGGTAACGCCCGATCACTGGCAACAAAAGACGACACCGCCCCGCGGCGCGGCGGTTTCCGTTCCGGCCCTGATGAAGCAATCCGCCCGCCGTTCTCATCCTGTGAAAGCCTCGCCCTCCCCGGCAACAGGGACCGCCGCGGCTACCGTCGAGGAACGCTGGGGCATCCGGGTCCACGGGGCGGTGCTGTCCATGGGGAACGCCTTCCTGGATCTGCGTTATGAAATCGTTGACGCCAAGAAGGCCGCTCTGCTCGCCAATGGGAGGACCCCGGCCTACGTCATGGAATACGAAACCGGCGCCAAGCTCCCCATGACCGCTCCACCTAAAGAGGGCTGCTTCCCTCCTACCGGCAACCGGCTCGCAACCGGCAGGATGTATTCCGCAACGATCGGCAACAAGGGCGCGGTGTTCAAGAGCGGAAGCTACGTGTGCGTCCTGGTCGGCGATTCCACTTCAACCTACTTGACCATCGATTGAGACCTTCTATGAAAACGGCGCTAGTCTCCCTCGCCTTGCTGATCGCCGTCACCACTGGCGGCTGGATTCTGTGGCGGAGTCACACGGGCGCGCGGTCGGCCTCGCAGGCGCGCAGGATCCTCTACTATCAGGATTCCATGCACCCCTGGATCAAGTCCGATGCGCCCGGGAAATGCACAGTCTGCGGCATGGACTTGACGCCGATCTACGAGGGGCAGGCGGGCTTCGGTGGGGATAACGTCGTGGTGCTGACCTCCAACAGCGTTACCGTTCTCAACGTTCAGACCGAGGCAGTAAAACGGCAAAGCGTGGTCCGCATTCTCCGGGTGGCGGGCCTGCTGGACGCCAACGAAACGAAGAAAGCCATCGTGACGGCACCGACGGCCGGCCGAATTGAAGAAACGGCGATTGATTACGCGGGCGTTGAGGTACGCAAGGGCCAGCCCCTGTTGACCTTCTATAGCCCGGAATTGACGCAGCAGAAGTACCGCTATCTGGTCCGCGCCCAGCGTGCCACCGACCAGCACGACCCGGCCGGCGGCCTGGCCTCGCAGAAGGGCGAAGCCGACCCGTATTACTCAGATCTGGTCGCGCCGTTAACCGGCACCGTGATCGAGCGCAACGTGTCGCGGGGCCAGTATGTCTCCGAAGGCGAGCGGCTGTTCACCATTGCCGACGCCTCCATCCTCTGGTTCCGTTTTGACGTCTATGAGCAGCAACTGCCCTGGTTGCGGCTTGGGCAAAAGGTGATGGTGTCCCTGCCCGCCCTGCCCGGCGATACGTTTGAGGCGGTCATCTCGTTCATCGACCCGATGCTGGACCCGGCTACGCGCACGGTCAAAGTCCGGGCCGACCTCGCCAATCCGCTGGTCGAACTCGAGGGTGCCCGGCAGCGCCGGTTCAAATTCGGCATGTATGCCGAGGGCGTGGTACGGGCGGAGGTCGCGGACCGGCTGGCCGTGCCGCGGGCGGCGGTACTCTGTCCCGGTAGCATCGCCTGCGTCTACGTCGACAAAGGCGACGGCGCCTATGAACGCCGCCAGATCAAACTCGGCCGGCAGGGCGACGACCTGTGCGAGGTGCGCGCCGGCCTGGAGGAAGGCGATCGCGTCGTCACCTCGGGCAACGTCCTGTTGGACGCCCAGGCCCAGTTCGCGCAAAAGGGCGAATCCAACGACAGCGCCGAACCTGTGGCGGATCCGGCAACGGCGAAGGTGCCAGACGTCGCGCCCCCGCCGCATTCCAATGGTCCCACCGTCGCGTCCCCCAGCCCCCTTACTGGAGCGGACGCGCTTCCGCGTCCGGCCGGCGCCGGAAGCGGCGCCGCTCCGAGTGCGCATCAAGACGATTCGGGAACAGTCGACAGTCAACCGGCTGGGGAGTCCGCCAGCAGTACGGTACTCGCTCCGCAAACCCAGACAGCAGCCCTCCCGGTCCCCGCGGCCCACGCCGTGGCCGGGCCGCTCACGCCATCGGGCGGGCGCGGCCGACCGCACACGCAAGCCGGCAGCCCCGACCCCATCCCTTACGGAGGGCGACGCATGTTGGAAGGGCCGATGTTTGTCCGGATGGCGGAACTGCGCAACGCGGAACTGGCCGAGAAGCGGGCCGCCAAGGCGTGCATCACCAACACCGCCGCGGCCGCTGTCGCCCAGGTCACGGACAACGCCACATCGCCCGCCATGGTCCACTCGATCACCCCCGCCGTCCAGCCCCCCGCGTCCCAACCGTGACCGTCCGTAGCCTGCCCCCGTTTCCCCCTTACTTCCTGCGCCCTTCCCTCGGCCCACTCTAAGGCTTTGCCACGACGCACTTCAGGAGCGCCCCAATTGGCACTCCCGTCACGATGTTCCATAGTTGGCCCTCGTCAACACCGATTGCGCTGATCTGGAGGACGCATGGCGATGAATGGACCGACAAGATGGCTGATGGGGGCGGTACTCGGCGGGGCCACCACGCTGGCCACAATGATCATTTGCGATCGACTGGCCGCGGCATCCGACGAGCCGGCTGCCGCCGACCCTCTATCCGGAGAGGGCGCCGGACTTATCCAGGCCAAGCGAATTTATGAGGACCGCTGTGCGGACTGCCACGGCCTGCAGGGCAGAGGCGACGGCCCCAGCGCCACGGACCTGGACCCAAGACCGGCCGACCTGTCCCTGCCGGCGCTCGTCGCCAAGACCGACGAAGTCATCTACCGGCAGATTACCGAAGGCAAGCGCCCGATGCCCTCCTACAGGGCCAAACTCAGCGAAGACCAGCGCTGGCTGCTGGTCAGGTATGTCCGTACTCTAACGGCGAAAACTAGAAGCAAGTAGAAACCGACCCCAAAGGAGATCCCGATGAACATGAAAGTCCCCCTTGCAGCGATCGTACCGGTATGCCTAACTCTATGCGGCGCCCAGGGCGGCCTGCCGGCCCGGGCCGCCGACAGCCCCGAGACGGCCATGTCCGCGCCTCCCCCGACGGGCTTCGTCACGAGGGCCGAGTTTGACGAGCTTCGCGCGGAGGTCGACGCAACCAAGGCCACGGCCCGCGCCACCCTGCCCGGGACATCCGAGTTCAACCTGGCCGGTTACGGTTCGGCGGGACTCGTCTATCAGGAGAACGAAGGCGACCGCCTGTTCTACGCGACTTTCAACCCGCTGTTCCTCTGGAAGCTCAGCGACCGACTGCTCTTCGAGGGCGAACTGGAGTTCGAGTTGGAAGGTGACGAGACGGATACGGCATTGGAACAAGCGCACCTGGCCTATCTGTTGGACGACTACGTGACGGCGGACGCCGGCAAGTTCCTCAACCCGATGGACGCCTTTGTCGAGCGTTTCCACATGGCGTGGGTCAACCACCTCCCCGACAAGCCGCTCGCGGTCTACGACGGTCTGTTGCCTGAGTCGATTGTCGGCGCCCAGTTGCGCGGAGGTGTTCCGGTCGGCCCGGCCCAGGTCACCTACGCGGTCTTTGCCGGCAATGCGCCCGCGCTCGTCACAGACACGAACGCCGACCCCGGCACGCTCTCGTTCGATAACTTCAGCAATCCCGACGGGCATTTCGTCTACGGCGGCCATATCGGGTTCCTGCCTGTTCCTGCGCTTGAGGTTGGCTACGGCCTGATGGCGGGCAACGTGGCCCCGAGCGGCGGAGACGATGTATCGGCGCTGATGCAGTCCGTCGACTTCAACGGTGTGCTCGATTCCACGGTGTTGAGCGGCATGGTGCGGCTCAATGCACAGTGGGTCTGGTCACGGCTGGGCACGTTCAACTACGGCGTTGACGCCTTCGACAACAATCGTGACGGGGGCTATGCCCAGATTGCCTACCGCCCCACCAAATGGGGTATCCCCGCTCTCGGCAAGTTCGAACCGGTCTACCGGTATGACGTTCTTGAGCAGAAGGATACGCCCACCGGCACCAATGAACGGCGCAACACGGTCGGGCTTAACTACTGGCTCACCGCAATGACGGTCGTCAAGGCGGCCTATCAGTTGGACAGCACCGACGGCGGTGTCGACCACAATGCGGTTCTGGTGCAATTCGCAACAGGCTTCTAACCGGAGAAAACATCATGCAGATCAAAAACGTCTTGATACAGAGTAGTCTGGCCGCAGTCGTCGTCGCGCTTGTCGGGGTTGGGTACGCATCCATGGCCGGTACGCCCGGCACGGCTGACGCCAATCCCGATGGCGAGAAGATTTGGGCGCAGACCTGCAATCGCTGCCATAACGTCCGTTCGCCCAACACCTACACTGATGCTCAATGGGACGTCGCGCTCATGCACATGCGCGTACGCGCCAACCTGACCGCGGAACAGTACAGACTGATCCTGGACTATCTGAAAACACACAACTAGGTCCCTCCTCACAACCGCTGCGGACCGGTTTACAGGGCCCTTCTGGCGGGATAACCACACGGCTACGACGAAAGCGTGGGGTTGTTCAACAGGCTGTTAGGCTATGAATTCGCCCCCTCAAGCTTCCAACGAAGATCGGCGCACCTTTCTCAAGAAGGCGCTCGCCTTGGCCATCGGCTCGACTTTAGGCGCGGCGCCCTTCGGCGCCGGGCTGGCCGTGCTGTTGTCGCCGCTCCGACGTAAGACCGGCCGTGGTCAGGCCGTGTTCGTCGCGGCGTTGGGCGCGGTGCCGGACGACGGAACACCGCGCAAGTTCGCAGTGGTCGCAACCCGGGAGGATGCGTGGAATCGCGCCGAAGGGATCATCGGCGCGGTCTTCCTGCGGCGTGTCGGCAGCGCCGTCCAGGCCTTCAACGTGGCCTGTCCGCACGCCGGCTGCGTCGTGGAGTATTCCGCGTCGCGCTCCGGGTTCTCGTGCCCCTGCCATAACAGCCGTTTCGGCCTGGACGGCGCCATCAGCGACCCGCGCAGTCCGGCCGCGCGCGGGTTGGATGCGCTGGACGTCGAGCTTCGGAATGATGGCCAGGTGTGGGTGAAATTCCGGAATTTCCGCTCGGGTTCAGCCGAGAAGGTGGCGATGTGAAAGCCCTGCTCGCATGGCTCGACGACCGCACGGGTTACCGCGCCATGATGCGGGCTCTATTCGACGACACGATGCCCGGCGGTGCGAGCTGGCACCGCATCTGGGGAACCACGCTGGTGTTCGCGTTTGTCATGCAGGCCATCACGGGCCTGTTTCTATGGCTGGCGTACAGTCCCAGCGCGCATACCGCCTGGGAAAGCGTTTACTTCGTTCAGTACCGAATGACCGGTGGGTGGCTCCTGCGTGGGATGCACCACTATACCGCCGATGTGATCGTCGTGTTGCTGGCGTTGCATCTGATCCAGGTTATCGTGACCGGCGCCTACCGCGCTCCGCGCGAGCTGACCTTCTGGATCGGCCTCGCCATGCTGTCACTCAGTCTTTCCCTGGCGCTCACCGGGTATCTCCTGCCGTGGGATCAACGGGGATACTGCGCAACCCGCGTGGCAACCAGCATCATGGGGATTACGCCGCTCGTCGGGCCGCAACTGCAGCAGATCGCCCTGGGCGGAACCGAGTACGGACACCATACCCTCACCCGCTTCTTCGCCCTGCACGCCGGACTCCTGCCGCTGGCCATGGTCCTGCTTGTCGCCCTGCACCTCCATCAGATCCGCCGGCACGGGCGAACGCCACCCACGACTAAGCGCCATCCGGATAGCCCCTGGTGGCCTGACCAGGGACTCAAGGATGCCATCGCCTGCCTCGCCGTGCTCGGCGCCGTTCTATTCCTCGTGTTCAAACCGGCCCTCACGGGTGGGACGCCCGGGGCACACCTCGGCGCCCCTGCCGATCCGACCGATCCGTTCGCGTCCTATGCCGCTGCCCGGCCGGAGTGGTACTTCCTCTTCCTCTTTCAACTGCTCAAGTACTTCCCCGGCAGCACCGAGGTCTGGGGGGCGCTCGTGTTACCGGGAGTGGCACTGACGTTAGTGTCGTCAATGCCTTGGTTCGACCAATGGAAGTGGGGACATCACTTCAATCTGGGTGTACTGGGCGTGCTGCTTGTTTCCGTCGTCACGCTCGCCGGCCTGGCTCTCGCCGAGGACCGCCACAGGCCGGAGTACCAGGCCGCTGTCACAGCCGCCCGCGCCGAGGCTGAGCGTGTGCAAGTCCTGGCGGGCCTGCAGGGCATCCCCGCGGCCGGCGCCACGACGCTCCTGCACGCGGACCCCCTCACGGAGGGTCCCAAACTGTTCGCCCGGCATTGCGCCAGTTGCCACCGTTACGAGGGCGGCGACGGTCTGGCCCCAGCCAGTGGCGAGGTTGAGACCGCCTCGGACCTGAAAGGGTTCGCCAGCCGTCAGTGGCTCACCGGCCTCGTCGATCCTCGTACTGTGGCCTCGCCCGCGTATATGGGCGGCAGCGCGCACCGGACGGGCGAGATGGTCCGCTACGTGAGCACCTGTGTGAAGACCTTCACGCCCGAGAAGAGAGCCCAACTCCAGCGGATTGTCGCCGCTATATCCGCCGAGGCGCGATTGCCGCACCAGAGCGGCCCCGACACCCGAGACGACGCTCTGGTACAAGAAGGCCGCCGCTTGCTGGCTGACGGCAAACTGCGCTGCACCGAATGCCACCAATTCCATGCCAAGGACGACGACACCATCGCTCCCGATCTGACGGGCTACGGCTCCCGCGAATGGCAGGTCAGCTTCATCACAAATCCGGGGGACCCCCGCTTCTACGGCAAACAGAATGACCGTATGCCGAGATTTGGCGACGAACACATTCTCACGGCCCAAGCCATCGGCCTCATCGCCGACTGGCTCCGCGGAGACTGGCTCGAACCCGCTGCGCAGACGGGCCGGGAAGAGTGATCGCCGCGCGCCGCAATGCCACCGGGAGTAGAAGCTCATGAACAAACAGTGTTCTGTCGTCGTCGTGGGAGGCGGATTCTGCGGCACCATGGTCGCGAGCCGGCTCGAGCGCGACTCGCGGTTCCGCGTGACGCTCGTCACGCCACGCCCGCATTTCGAATTCACGCCCTCAGTGCCCAAGCTCATCGCCAACCCCGCCTACGGCCGGCGCATCCGGGTTCCCTTTGTGGGAATGCTGAAGCGGACGCATGTCTGCGCGGGCACGGCTACGAATGTTGACGCCGACAGCGTGCTGGTCGGCGACCGGCGAATCCCGTTCGACTACCTCGTCATGGCAACGGGCTGCGGCTATCCCGTGCGCCTGGCCGATCGGCGCAACGTCTTCACCGTGCATAGGGGCGAGGATGCCGAGCGAATGGCTGAGGGACTGCCTGGGGCGGCGAGCGTGCTGGTGGTCGGCGGCGGCCTGGTGGGCGTCGAAGTGGCGGCGGAACTCGCGACCAAGTCGCCGGGCCGGCGCGTCAGTCTCGTGCATCCCCATGACCGCCTGATGGACCGGCACGCGAAACGGGCCTCCCACCACGCGGAACGGTTTCTCGTGCCTCGCGGTGTAACCATCGTGTACGGCGAGAGGGTCGTGGAACGTGACGGCAATCGGTTTCTGACGGACACCGGCCGTGCGATCCAGGCGGACATGGCCGTCTGGTCCACGGGAGTCCGGCCAGCCACGGAGTTTCTCGAGAGTTTCATCACCGGGGGCGGCAGTGCGCGAGGCGCGCTCGCCGTTGACGCCGGGCTCCGGTTGGTGGGCCATGAGAATATCTTCGCCGGCGGCGACGTTACAAACGTGCCCGAGGAGAAGACCGCACAGAACGCCCAGCGCCACGCGCGGGTGATCGTCCGCAACATCCATCGGCATCTGCGCGGCCAGCCCGCGGTGGTCTATCGGCCCCGCACCGGCCCGCTGGTCATCAGCCTGGGTGATGCGACGGGTATCCTGACGTTCAAGGATCTTGCGTGGGGCGGCCGGATGCCCGGCGCCCTGAAGTGGGCCATCGAATGGATGGAACTGGCCCGGTATGGCGGCATCCTCCCGCAGCCAACTCTCGCTGACGTGCCCCGGCAGACGCCTAAGGAAATCCGAAGCGTCAAATCAGCCAGCGCCTGATGGCTGATCCCGGGTGGTGATGCGACCGTGCCGCTCAAAGGCCGCAACCCTCATTCGGAATACACCATGAAACCTGCCAGAATCGTTCACGTTGCACTGTTCATCATCGGGCTTCTGATTGGCACACTCGCCGCATCGGCGGCCGACAGCGGCGCCACGCAGACGGTCGGGCCCATGTTTTGCAGCTACTGCGGGCGCGTTGTTACGCCTGCCCGCAGTCGCGTTCGCATCACCTACACCAACGAGACCAGCGTGGACGTTTGCAGCCTCCGCTGCGCCAACAAGACACTCGCCCGTGACAAGGACAAAACGGTCCAGTCGCTGACGGTTGCCGACTATACGACCGGAGAATTGATTGACGGCAGCGCCGCAACGTGGGTCGTTGGCGGCTCGATCGATGGCGGGAGGAACCAGCCGCCGAAATGGGCATTTGCCAGCCCGGAAGAGGCCCAGAGGTTCGTACGGGATAACGGCGGGCAGGTGACTCCCTATGCCGAGGTAATGAAAGCGGCAGACGAGGACGCGGACCCGCCGGCGGCCGGAGCGCACGGACGCGCGGCGTGCCATAACGCTCCGGGCACCGAGCTGGTCCTTAACCCGGCTTTTGGCGACGATATCTACCACACCCACGCGGCAGGTTGCGCAATGGTCAGCTATAAGTTCATGCACACCGCTCTGGACGAGCTTCGCAGCGGAACCTCGGACGTCGGCCTTGACCAGGTCGGCTTCATGCGAGATCGACGCTATAACTACATGATGATCCCCACCGACATGACCATGGACATGCACATGTTGATGCTCATGTACGGCATCACCGATCGCTTCACGGTCATGGGCATGACGAGCTA
Source organism: uncultured bacterium (assembly GCA_903895695.1). GTDB lineage: Bacteria > Verrucomicrobiota > Kiritimatiellia > CAIKKV01 > CAITUY01 > CAITUY01. The sequence goes on along the minus strand of CAITUY010000187.1, from coordinate 4,933 downwards.
TCAGGACAACAAAATGGACATGCTGATGGACATGGGCTCGATGATGCCCGCGAGTCACGCGAGTCCCATGCGGACCGATGGTTTCGGCGACACCGAACTGCGGGGCCTTTTCAAAATCGATGGCCGCTTCACGGGCAGCCTTGGAGTCAGTCTCCCTACCGGAGACATTGACAAATCCGTAAAGCTGATGGGCGCGGATTTCCGCGCTCCCTACGACATGCAGCTCGGTTCCGGGTCCTACGATCTCAAGCCCGCACTGACCTACAGTGAACTGAGCGCCGACGCGCTTTGGAACTGGGGCGCCCAGGCCGCGTACACGTGGCACACCGCCGAGAACGACAACGACTACCGGCTTGGCGATAGTTTCAAGGCCAACGCCTGGCTCCAACGCGCGCTCGGGCCCATGGCTACCTGGCTGCGCGCGGCGTACAGCCACACGGAAAGCATCCACGGCCAGGATTCGGAAATCCAGAAGCTCCTTTCCGCCGATCCGATGATGCCCATGATGACGGCGCCCACGCCCGATGCCGATCCCGCCAACTACGGCGGACAGCGGGTCGATGGAGCGATCGGGCTGAGCTGCAAGATCGGTCCCGGCAGCATCGGCGTTGAAGGCGGCATCCCTCTGTATCAGGATCTGAACGGCCTGCAGTTGAAGACCGATTGGTTCCTCACGGCCGGCGCCCAAGTCATGTTCTAAAAATCCATCCGAGAACCTGTCTGCCTCTTGTGGAGCGGCGCGGCTTCCCGCGCCGGCCGGAGCCGGAAGCGGCTCCGCTCCCTGAGGCAGAAGGGTTTTCGGACAGGCTTTAAGCGGCCCCGTTGCCCAGCAGGTGCTGGCCGCCATCGACGAAGATGATCTGGCCGGTAACCGTTTCCAACTGAACGAGCGCGACCACCGCCTGTGCGATATCGCCCGGCGTGACTTGACGCTTGAGCGGCACCATGCCTGCCGCGTCGTGCAGATAGGCCGCCCCCTTGCCCGGCGGCGGTAACACCGCGCCCGGCGCAACGCCATTGACCCGGATGCGCGGGGCCAGGGCCAGCGCCGCCGTCTGCGTGAACTCCGCCAGGGCCTTCTTGCTCAATAGATACGGAATGCACTCGGTATCGTGCGCTGCGATCCGGCGATCGAGGAGATTGATGACGCAGCCGCGGCGCGTTTGCCCGGCGAACAGTCGGGTGAGCAGGACCGGCACGATGAGGTTCGTTCCAAGTTCGGAACTCAACCCCGCCTCGGTAAGGGTCGCAAAACCGTCCTTGTGAAAGACGGCCGCGTTATTGACAAGCACATCGACGCGGCCCGCCAACCGGCGAGCCGACTCCATCGCAGCACGGCACCCGGACTCACCGTTCAGCGCAGCGCTCACCACCCACGCGGCGCCGCCTTGCCGTCGGACCCGCGCTGCCAGCGCCGTCGCCGCTTCGAGAGAGCGGTCGCAGTGTATCACGACGCCGAACCCCTCCCCGGCCAAGGCCTCAACGATAGCCTTTCCAATCCTCACGGCTCCGCCCGTAACAAGGGCCACTTTGCGCTTCACGCTCATTTGATCGCGAATCTAGTACCTCATGCCGGCTTGTGCAAGCCCGTGATTGCGCTGCCCCCGTCCAAATGCCCACTTGCACGATCCGCACACCCGTGAAACATTCTGGCTGTTGATCTTGTTTAACCTGATGAAGAGACGTTACGGAGACACAGCAATGACCGACATGGGGGACGAGGAACTGATGCTCCAGACCCAAAAAGGTAACGTGCATGCGTTCGAACTGCTCTTCGAGCGGTACCGGGCGCGGGTGTTCGGCTTCATCCTCCGCATGCTCAACGGCAAACGGCATGACGCCGAGGACCTGATGCAGGATATCTTCGTCAAACTATTCAAGGCCAGGGAGATGTATGAGCCAAGGGCGAAGTTCTCCACGTGGCTCTTTGCCATTGTCAGAAACCACTGCCTGAACTTTGTGCGGTCACAGGCTTACCTGCAGGCCCAGCGCACCGAGTCCCTGGACCCCGGGGACGAACCTGCGGCTGCCCCGGCAACCGGGTCTGGGCGGGCCGTCAACCGAGGATCGGACGTGACGGAACGGCTGGAACTGGCGATTCAGGGCCTGCCTGAGATGTACAAGGACGTATTCCTGCTTCGGGCCGTGGAAGGCTTCAGCCATGACGAGACGGCCCACATGCTGGGGTTGAACCCGGCCACCGTGCGGACGCATTTCCGGCGGGCAAGGCTGATGTTGGTGGAAGAACTCGAGGGCCGGGCGAATGCCGGCCAGGCAGTGGAGGCCTGAAACCATGAACTGCGATATCTGTGGCGAATGGATGGACGAGTACCTGGACGGCGTGCTGCCGGACGATGTGCGCACCGAACTGGAAAGCCACGTGGCCGCGTGTGCCGGCTGTCGTGCGGAACTCGAAGCGTGCCGCCGGTTGGGGCAAAACTTGAAGCAGCTTCCGATCCACATCCCCCCCGCGCAAGTCTGCCTGCGGGTCAGCGAGGCCATTCACGCCGAAACGCCACGAGCGCGGCGTTCGGACTTCGGACCTGTGCTGGACCTGGACGAGTTGGCCGACTATCTCCGGGTGGACAAGAAGACCGTGGGACAATACGTGGGCGACATTCCCTGTTTCGAGCTCGGCGGCCGCCTGCTGTTCCGCAAGGCCAAGGTTGAGGAATGGATCGCGGGGCGTGAAACGGTGGTGGACTTCAGGTCAGACTGGCCCGCGGTCCAGAAGTGGAACGTGTCTGACAACGCTACAAAAGGAGACGTGTCATGGGTGCTAGCACAAAAGAACTGACGGTATTCTGGCGGAAGTGGGGTCGAATGCTCAGCTCGGGCGTCCCGATTCTTACCTCGCTGGACGTGCTCAAGCAGGAGACCGCCAACGCGGAACTGCAACAGGCCATCGGCACGCTGCACGACGCCATCAGGGAAGGCGACTCGATCGTGAACGCGTTGGACAAGGCACCGAATCTCTTCTCGCTCTCGGTGCGGTCCATGGTCAAAACGGCCGAAATGGTCGGCACGGTACAAAAGATGTGCACCTCGATCGCCGACGGCATCGAGGAGGGAACCCTGGCGGCTGAAGCCGAACCGGCAGATCCCAAGGCAGACAAGAAGGTGAACGACGCCAAAGTCATGGGGTCGTTCTGGCGGAAGTGCGGGCGCATGTTGGACGCGGGCATGCCGCTGGCGCGTACGCTGGACATCATCCAGAAGGAAACAGCCCACCGAGAACTGCAGGATGCCGTGGGCCTGGTGCATGCAGCGATCATGGGTGGCAGTTCGTTCGAGCAGGCACTCGCCAAGGCGCCCGCGCTTTTCCCACCCTCCGTGCGTGCGATCATACACGCGTCTGAAATAGGCGGACGGGTGGAGCAGGCGTGCTTCACGATCGCCGCCGGCATCAAAGATGGTGGCCTGCTGACCGATACCGTGGCGCCCCTGCCGGGAATATGCGCAACGGGGCCCAAATCGGGCCAATCAGACTACGTCTCCGGACCTGCGGAGGAAGACGTTCCAGTCATCAAATTGGCCAGCACGATCATTTATGCGGCCCACAAGGAACGCGCCTCGGATGTCCATCTGGAATGTACCGAGGGCGACCTGAGAGTCCGGTTCCGGGTCGATGGCGTGCTGAGGAATTGCGATGGGATCCCCCGACGCCTCAGCGAAGCCGTGATCAGTCGCTTCAAGATCATGAGTGGCTTGAATGTCGCCGAAAAACGACTGCCTCAGGACGGGCGGATCATCGTCAACATCGAGGGGCAGGAAGTGGATATGCGCGTGAGCTGCATTCCCAGCCTGGATGGTGAGAACATCGTGCTTCGACTTCTCACAGGGCACCCGCAGTTGCTGAAGCTGGAGGCGCAGGATTTCACGGCGCCCCAACTCTCCATGCTGCGCGGGTGGCTGGGCAGGCCGCACGGCCTGATCCTAGTCACAGGTCCGACCGGTTGCGGTAAGACAACCACCCTCTACAGTATGGTGCAGGAGATCAACCGGCCTGACCGGAAGATTCTGATGGCAGAGGATCCCGTCGAGATGCGCATCCCCGGCGTGACCCAACTGCAGGTCCGACAGTCCCTGGGCCTGACCTTTACCGCGGCCCTGCGCTCCTTTATGCGGCAGGATCCCGACGTGATCGCGGCCACGGAAATACGCGACCTTGAGACCGCGCATATCCTGGTCCAGGCAGCCTTGACCGGCCATCTGGCACTGAGCACGTTGCACACGCAAGACGCGTCTGCGGCGCTGCAGCGGATTATTGACATCGGCGTCGCACCGTTCCTGCTCAATAGCACGCTCGTCGGCGTGATCGCCCAACGCCTGGTGCGGCAAGTGTGCGCCAAGTGCAAGGAAGAATATCAGCCGGAGTCATGCGTCCGGGAGTCCGTGACGTTGCCGGCCGGAGCCCGTTTCTATCGCGGCAAGGGTTGTGAGCATTGCTCGAAGACGGGGTACCGCGGCCGGATTGCGATTCACGAAGTGCTGGAAATGAACGATGTCCTGCGCAAGGCGGTGAAGGATGACGCCGGGCCGGCCGGGTTCAGGCAATTCGCCGCCCGCGCCGGCATGATCTCCCTGCGCGACGATGGCATCGCGAAGGCTCTGGCGGGCCTCACGACGCTGGAGGAAGTGCTGATCCAAACCGGCGGGCAGTAGCCTATCCGAAAACCTGTCTGCCTCTTCTTGGAGCGGCGCGGCTTCCCGCGCCGGCCGGAGCCGGAAGCGGCTCCGCTCCTCGTGGCAGAGGGGTTTTCGGATAGGCTCTAAGGCCAGGAAACCGGAGACTCACCCCCTGCCCCAACTTCGGAGTTGAAGCCGCGACTCATCCGCGCCATGCTAACGTCCACAAGCAAAAAAGGCCTCGACGCTAGAATTTGTGGGCGAGTTCCGGCATGGGTAACTTCCCAAGTGTATGATAAAGCAT
>CAITUY010000186.1 GCA_903895695.1 uncultured bacterium | reverse complement strand
CCTCTTGTTCCGACGCCGAGACCTCAACCCTGCGCGTAGGCTTCATGCCCAGAGTAGAACAAATAAGCCCGCGCATGTCCCGCCTTTTCTTCTATCCCGCTCTCCTCTCGCTTCTTATGCCTCCAGCCGCATCCGCCCTACTCAAGCCCTGGCGTGCAGGTACTTGGCGTAGATGACGCGGTCGTCACCCGGCATGTAGAACTCGGGGACTCGGGCCACCTCGTCGTAGCCGGCCGCGAGGTAGAACCCCCGCGTGCCCTGGTACAAGGACCGGCCGGATGTTTCGAGCAGCACGACGCGACCTCGGGCGCGCCGGATGAGCGCTTCGGCATGGTCGAGCAGGGCACGGCCGAACCCACGGCCTTGGCACCGGGGGGAGACCGCAATCCAATAGATGTCGTAGGTTCCGAGCGTGCAGGGCGTGGGACCGAAGCACACCCAGCCCGCCGGTTTGCCGTCGGCGAGCAACGTATAGGACTGGTAGTGGCCGCTCTCGCCTGCCTTGAGCGAGTCGTCGAGGACCTCCGTGGCCACCGTCAGCTCGGCCTCAAGGAAGAACCCCGTCTCGCGCGCGAGCGCGATGATCGCATCGCGGTCCTCAGGCCGGGTCCACTGGATGGTGGCGTCGGACAAGGCGCGCCGGGCAGTCCGGGCGCGCTGCGATCGACGGCGGACCGGCGAAGGCGGCGCGGCATAGGTTCTGGCCGTGCGACACTGGCCCTGTATAAAATCATCGACTGAGATGCCGGCGGCCTTTAAGGCCGCCGCAAAGCCGGCATCCGGCGAGATATCCGGGTTGGGGTTGATCTCCAGTATGGCGAGTTCGCCGGCGGCAGTCATCCGGAAATCAACCCGGGCGTAGCCGCGGCAACCGGCAACCTTCCACGCCGTGCGCGCCATGTCGGCCACCTGGCGCGCCTTCCGGGACGTCAGTGGGGCCGGAATCATGCGGACCGTGTTCTGGAACTCGAAAGAGTCCGCCTGCCACTTGGCCTTGTAGTCCACGATATGCGGCAGACGGGTCCCGAAGCCGCGGAACTCGATCTCGGCCGCCGGGAGCACGACGGGCTGCCCGTCGCGCTCCAGCACCGAGACGTTGAGTTCGCGGGTTCCGAAGAACTGTTCGATCAGGGCGGGGTGTCCGAACTGGCGGTGCACGCGGGCCACGGCCCGGGCAAGGCCGGGACCTGCCCTTTTGACAACGGAACGGGCATCAATTCCTTCGCTTGCGTCGGCGAAGAGGGGTTTGACGATCAACGCGCCGCGCGGCAGACCACGCGCCGGGGGGTGCGAACCCGGCGCCACGAGAACGCCCGCGGGCACGGGCAATCCGGCGGTAGCCAGCACCGCCTTGGTGCGCCACTTGTCCAGGCACAGCGTCTGGCACGCGGTGTCGTTGCCCGTGACCGCCTTGCCAAAGGCGTGGCACACCGACGGCACCAGCGCGGCGTCGGCCGTCTGCGGGAGCAGGTTCTCGACCAGATTGAAGACCGTCTTCTCCTGACTGGTCTGAAGGTGAGCCGTGAGATCGCCCAAGGTGGCGATCGCCACGGTCCGGTGGGGCACACCGAGCCGATCGAGAGCCGCCGCCACAACCACGACCTCGGCCATTACGCCCGCGTCGCTCTCGGCGCTGGGCGAGCCGGGGGTGGCCGGCAGGGCATGGTGGAGGATGAGGACCGCTTCCGAAGACGGCTTCATCGCGGCGCGACCCTCTTGAGGGCGCTGTTGACGATGGCCCCGATCAGGTCCCGGAAGGCCATCCCTTCCTGGCGCGCAATCATGGGCAGGTCCGAGTGGACGGGGTTCAGGCCGGGGAGGGGATTGACTTCCATGAAGGCGGGCTGGCCGTCGCGATCCAGCCGCACGTCGACCCGACCGCCGTCGCGCAGTTCCAGCGCACGGTAGGACTCCAGGGCCAGGGTCTCGACCGCCTCGACAACAGCCGTACGCTCGGGCCGGGAGTAGTCAACGTAGTCGTCGCACTTTTCCTTCATCTCATAAGTGTAGATCACGGTCCCGGCATGCGGGCGCATGGCAACCTCGAGCGTCCCGAGCACGCGCGCTTCGGCGGACGTGCCGAGGATGCCCACGGTGAATTCACGGCCCGGCAGGTACTCCTCGATCAGGACCGGCTGGCGGAATTTGGCCAGCAGCGTCGTGCACACGGCTCGAAGTTCCGCCGGATCCTTCACACATGACAGGCGGTCGATTCCCTTGCCGGTGCCCTCCGCGATCGGCTTTGCGAACAAAGGGTAGGGAAGCCGCACGAGGTCGAGATCGGTTTCGCGCTGCGCGACGTGGAACCCCGGCGTCCGCAGTCCAAACGACTGGACGATGCGCTTGGCGACGGCCTTGTCCAGCGTCACGGCACACACGAGCGGATCGGAAAATGTGCAGGGAACATCGTAAGCTTCCAGCAGGGCGGGAACCTGCGCTTCCCGGCTGCGGCCTTTCAAGCCTTCGGCGATATTGAACACCAAGTCCCAGCGGTCACCCGCGACAAGACGTTGCGCCAAGGCCCGGATGTGCCCGATGCGGTCCGTTTCAAACCCCAGTTCCCGGATGGCGCCCTCGATTCCGGCGATGGTGACATCCGCGTCGAATTCGGCGACTTCTTCTTCGGGGTAGCCGAGGGCGAGGTACTCGCTGCGCAAATCGTAGGTAAGCCCGACTGTTTGTTTCACACGTGGCTCCTGGGGAGTGCCCTGGCCGGGGAGGGATCGCGCGGCGGACGGTGCGAGGGCAAGCCGTCCGCCGCGGGGCCGGTTCAGGTGGAGGGTTCGTTCATCAGGGAGTTCAGCAAGCTGCTGAATTCCGGATGCTCCTGCTGGTGCACCATGCGCTGCAACTTGCGTTGCTGGCGGCGTTTTTGGCGATAGGCGG
>CAITUY010000185.1 GCA_903895695.1 uncultured bacterium | reverse complement strand
CCCACCACCAATTCCAATGCTATAGGTCCACCCTTTGGGGTGGAAAAAGGAGGGAACAAAACCATAGGAATATCGAGCCAACATTGTATCTTAGTTCAGCCCTGAAGTTGTCCAACTGATGGGGGGAAGCTCACAATACCGTCACTAGTTGTCGTGCTTTCATCGCCTTCTCCTCTTTGTTGTTTGTCCCTCCTACCGCGCCATCCTCTTTCGGTTTATCATATCCATCCATTCCTTGGTGCTGTCGTGATCTGTTACATCCCATATGACGAATTTCCAATACGCGTGGACTCCGTCACCTTCATAGAATGTGTTCCCAGGGAAATACACATTTTTAGTCGCCCTATACACATGACCCGACTTAGCATGAACAAGCGAGGTCAACGAGTTTGCGCTCTTGTATGATCTACCCTCGATTGCGTCGATGAGGCCGGGTGTTGTTGGTGGTATAGTTGCGCACAAAATGTGGTCACCGGGTAGGAGCTCGATCACGTCTTCTGAGTCATGAAATGTATTTATTCCTTTTGCTGTGACTTCGGAGTTTCCATCAATTGATATTATGTTGACATTATCCACCATCACTATGGCAACATCAGATAATGACATGTGTCCTTTGTCATGTGTAATGATATATGAATGCACTGAGAGTGATCCACAGCCGGTGACATACATAAGGCTGCAGACAAAGAATGCGGTCACGATTGGTAACAGTATTGTTCTTATCATTGTTTCCTCCATTTGAATTCCGCCAACATTCTCATGATGCCATCTCCTTTGGTTCTCTGCCAACGCCCGCTTTCACCGATTTTCAACCCGCGCTCGCGCGGGTTGAAAATACGGTGCGAGGCGTTGTTGGCGCTGCTCCGTTCACGGATCACCATATTCTCATTTAAGCGTAACATCGCTGAGTCTAATGCTGATTCCCTGTGGAAATTGACTGAGCCAGAGTTCTGAAATGGTGCCACAGACTGTAACTGTCTGGCCACTCCGTAAGGCGCGCAATTGTTCGGCGGAATACCTTGGTTCGGGTTTGAATTCTACTTCTATGCTCTCATCTTGTCTGAACATGAATATAATCGGCCCGACTTCCTCAAACTTGATGCCATCGCCGTCAACAGAACGGACATGAAATTGCCATGCAATTTTGGTCCCGACGGTAACGACGCTCGCGACTTGCTTTTCCGCAGCATCAAGGGCTTCCTTGTAGATGATGCTATTCCCCTGCTTTTCCACGCTGAGAAGTTTGGACTTGAATTGCTTGGCCCATGCCTCGGATTCCTTGAAATCGGTTGTGGAGAACGTCCGCGCGCCGCCTCCGCAACCCAGTACCGCGGTTGTCAGGACTGCTGCGATTAGTGCCGACTTGATCACGCCAATGTGTTTCATGCTCTTTTCTCCTTTGTCTTGTTTTGAATGCGCCAACGTCCGCCTTCTCCGTTTGGCAACCCGCCAGGGTTGACAATACGGAGCGAGGCGTGGTTCGGCTGTTTCTTTTTCAGAGTTCCCATGCGTCCACGGTCTCTTCGCCAACGATGGCGACTGAAACCGGTGGTGATCCAAGGGCCGTGCCGCAAATCTTGCATTGAATATCTCTCGGGACGGCGAAGAGCCGGCCCTCCTTCTTGATCGCATCAGCCATGAGATCGGATCGGGATTGTCCCTGATAATGGACTTTTCCGAGATCAAGGCGATAGATTCTTCCAGATTGAGCCCCGACAAATGTCTCGAAATCACCACCCAGTCCACTCTCGAACATGCTGAAGTCATCAGTTGGAAGGCCGCACTTTGGACAGTTTGCGTGTCCTCGCAAGATTGGCAACCGGGTGGTCTTCATTTTGTCTTCTTCTGCCGAACGGTGGCGGTGACCGGAGGTGAACCCGTCAGGGTTCACCGTACGTGTCCGCCGCCTTGTTCGGCTCTGCTCATTTTAATCGTTTTCAGTCTTACAATGTCACGCACGATGATTGCCAGTGACACCAACAGAATGGCGAGATGGGACCAAAGCATCCCCCATGTCCCCCAAGGAGACGCGACTTGATTGATGAGCCAAGCTATCCCCCACATCATCAAGGGAAGCACCGGGAAGAGCGGCATGATGCTCGTGCCTTGACGTTTGTCTTCCGGCACACCACGCTTCGCATCCTCAATTGCTTTCGAACCTGCCGGCGCGACACTTGCCGTCAGCCATGCCACGAAGATGATGACTGGAAGAAGTATATTCATCTATTTTCATGCCGAACATATTAATAGCCGTCACGCATACCAGTAACAATTTTAACCTTTTTTAGCGAAACCGTCATTAATTCGCTTTATTTCTAAGGACTTATGCTTGTATCTTGACGGATAGCAAAGTTGAAAGGGCCTTCGATATGCGTCAAGCGCTGCGCCCGGGGGTTGCCCCGCTAAATGAGAACCCCCAGTGGCCCGAGGGATATTTCGCGGTTTTGAGAGAGACGGGAGCGCAGGAAAAAAGCCTGCGATTCTATGCCACCTGGGTGCGGCGCTTCTTCGAGCGGTTTCCCGACCGCAGTCGGCGCAGCCTTGGCCGAGTGGAAATCGAGACGTTCCTGAGCGAGACCGCCAAGCGGCGCGATATCGCCAACTGGCAAGTGCAGCAAGCCCGCGACGCCTTGGAACTGTATTACGAACGGTTCCGCGGCCTCGCGTTAGCGCCTCGCCCTGATGGCATGCCTTCCACATCCCCTGACTCCCGGGTATCGCCGGTGGCGGCTGGCAACCCGCCTGCCCCCGACCAAACAATCCCATCCCCACTTCCGGTCAGTAAACAGCTTGAACCGTATCAGGCGCCCGCGCCGTCTGTCAACCGGGTTCCGCCGGCGATTTCGCCGCGGGTCGAGGGTGCCTTGGCACGGCCGACACCGACTGCGGCGACGAACGCGAACAGGCGTGAACCGCCAGGTTCGCCCCAGCCACTCAGCCCAGTGGTAGGCACTGTCGGAAACCCGGTCTCGCCTCAAGTCAAGTCGCCCCTAACCGGCCGCCAGAGTCCGCCGGGCGGGAAGACGAACTGGCGAGCCCTGGAGGATCGCGTACGCGAGTGCCTGCGCGTGGGGCACTATTCCTACCGCACCGAACAGACCTACCTGGGTTGGATCAGGAAGTTCGTGGCGTTTCATCAAGGGCGGAAGCCTTCCACCATGGACGCCGGGCACGTGCGCGAGTTCCTGCGGCATCTCGCCATGGATCGGCAAGTGGCCTCAACGACACAAAACCAGGCTTTGAATGCCGTCGTGTTCCTGTTCAAGTATGCCGTCAAGAAGGACATTGGGGACTTCTCGGATTTTCAGAGGGCGCGGCGTGGCTTGAGGCTGCCGGTGGTGGCCAGCCGCGAGGAAATCAAGGCGGTCATCGACAGGTTGTCGGGCCGGGAGCGATTCATGGCGGCGCTGCTGTACGGCACGGGCATGCGCATTAACGAGTTGCTGCGGTTGCGCGTCCAGGATGTGCAGTTCGACCAGAACCGGATGATGGTACGCGGGGGCAAGGGCGACAAGGACCGGTATGTGCCGTTGCCGACGAAGTGCGTGGAGGAGATGAAGGAATGGTTGCGGCAGCGCCAGAACCTTTTTGCCGCCGACAAGGCGCAGAACCGGCACGAAGTCGAGGTTCCCGGCGCGCTCGCGCTGAAGTACCCCAACGCACCCTGGGAATGGCGGTGGCAGTATATCTTTCCGGCGGACGACTTCTCAGAAGATCCTCGTTCGGGCCACATCCGGCGGCATCACGTCGATGAGCAGCATCTCCAGCGAGCCGTTCGTGACGCCGTCAGGGACGCCGGCCTGACCATCCGTTTCACGCCGCACTGCTTTCGCCATAGTTTTGCAACTCACCTGCTGGAGGCGGGCCAGGATATCCGCACTGTGCAAGCGTTGCTGGGCCATTCGCACGTGGAGACGACCATGATCTACACCCACGTCCTGAACAAGGGACCGATGGGCGTGGTGAGTCCAATGGATACGCTGTGAGGACGAGCAACCCGGTCACGGACCGGCCACTTTTCCATCCACGTGGGCATTGAACCGCAGGGCGATCTGTTCGATAGCGATCTGCAATCCTGCGATCTTCTGGATCATCCAGCCCTCGAAGATCAGTCGCTGGCCGTCGTGTCCGTGTTGATCGGGATGCTGACGGACACAGTCCTGGTAGTGCTCCCGGAACTCCTCAATCAGAACGCTCGCCCGTTCCTCCACTTGCCGTCCACCTTCTTCCATCGGATCTCGTTGCGCAACCATGCGTCATCCTCCTGTAATGTGCTTCACTACTTCGAACTAACCGCGTCGCGCACGACCGAGATCGTGGACCGGTCGGTACTGCCGCTGATCTCAATGCCGTGACCGATGTCCCAGTCACCGGCATCTTTGATCCGGACCTGGCGGCTATTGTGAATGGTTACGGCCGGGAGTTTTTGTCCGGTAAATCTATTGCCGGACAACTCCACGTCCTCGGCCGAACCCACGTGAATGGCCGAGCCGCCGGCATGGTCCTCGAACACGTTGTCAACGATGCGGATGCGCTGGTGAACGCCGGCGGCCGAGTGTCCGCCGGGTATGTCGGAGAAGATCTGGATCGCGGCGCCGCCCCACCAGAAGCAATTGCGGCGAAATACGCAGCCCGTGATGGTGACATCCCTAACGCCGAGGCTCTCCCACCAGTCGCAGGCGTCGGTACAGAGCTGAATCCCCGAAGAGGTAATGTCCTCGAAGCGGCAGCGTTCGATGACGACGTCACGGGTCTGGATCAACATGCCGCGGGCACGATTGCCGTGGACGTAGCAGTTGCGGATGCGCACGCCGGGATTGCTGGAGACGTTCGTCAGGACGGTCTTTTCGCCGATGCCTGGCGGCAGAGCTTCCTTGAACCGAATCACCACACGGCGAGCCTTGGCGTCCTGGTGGGCGGCGGCAACCGTGAGTTGCCCCTGCGGCAGCAACGGCTCCTTCCCGCCGCCGTATTCGATGAGGTCGCCCGGCTGGGGTTCATCCCAGGTCGTGCGCTCGGTGTCGTAGTACGGGTTCATACGCGCGCGGCCGGCCTCGACCGTGTGGTCGTCGACACGCCGGGTGACCAGGCCGTACATACCGTGGATGTTGATGGCGTCGTCGCCCATGCCCGCAAACTCACTGTCCTCCACGGTGATGAGTCCCCGGCAGCCGCCAAAGTGCATGGCGTCGGCGGTGGCCGACATCCAGCCGCCGGCAGCGGGAGTCACCTTGATGCGCTGGATGGTTATGTCGCGGCTTTGCCAGCCGATGACCGCCATTCCCGGGACGGCATGGACGGTGACATCCTCCAGCCGCACGTCCGCACAGCTCCTGAAGACAAACGCGTCATACCCATAGACCTGATGGCGGACGATGACGTGGGAGCCTACCTCCGGCAGTTTGTCGTTGAAACTGTAGGCGCCGCCGGGGCGCCGCTGGAAGATCCGCAGATTGCCGTTGGTCAGGCGGACCGAAGGCTCGGCGTCGCGTTCGCCCTGGGTCTGGTAGATCTCCCAATTCCCCATGCGGTGCAACGCCGGGTTATAGGCGATGATCGCCTGGACGATACGGCCGGAGGGCGGGTCGGCCGGGATGATCGGCGCGATGTCAAAGGCATGTTGATCCGCGAGGTGCGCCATGACCTTGCCGGCGGTGTGCGGCAGCGGATCCCAATCCACGGTCAGATTCCGTATCGTGATGCCATCGCAGTGGGTGAAATGGAACAAACCCGCGATGTCCTGGCCGACCAGCGTGGCCCCGTTCCCCTCGATGGTGACGCGCTTCAGGTTTTGCACCGCGACGCTGGGCTCGCGGGTGCGACCATTCTTTTGCAGCGCGCCGCCACGGCACCGATAGCGGCCCCGGGCCAGTACCAGCCGGCCGCCGTCGCGCAATTCGTGGAGGGCGGCGAGGATCGTTGCTGAGTTGTCACCCTCTATCGGTTTGATTTCGATCATATGCAACGGCATGACATCCTCCTGGATTGGTTCACCTGCGATCCGGCAAGGTGGGATCAAAGCCACTGCCATTACAAGAATGAAAATCAGGTACGGCGTGCCAGGGGTCACGGCTCGCCCTTCAGGTGCAGTCCGACCCGGCCGTTCCAGGTCCAGATGCGCGCGAATCGCAGATCGGTGGTACCGGCCGGCAGGGGTGTCAGCGGCTGGAAGCGCGTCTCGCGGGCGTCACTCAGCAGGTCGCGCAGCGTTACCGCCGGCAACTCCGCCGGATTGGCCTGGAAAACCTTGCCGATGCGCCGGTTGAAGTCGCCGAGCCAGGCGCCTGCGCCGGCTTGCGGCGCCGGCGATCCCTCGTCGCTACCGGCGCCGAGGAAGAGGACTTGCGCACCCTTGCAGTCACCGGAGAAAGAAAGGACCGGGTTATCCTTGGTGTAGGCACCGCCGATATTCAGCGCGACGAAGCGGCCATGCCAACCATCGAAGGCATAACTGACCCCCACCCCCTTCAGACTCGGGTGGGTGTATTGCGCGTCATAGAAGGAATCGAGAGTGAGGCGACCGTTGCCGCGCAGGAACATGTGGAATGGCGCCCAGTTGCTTTCGTACCAGCAATCGCGCACGACCAGCTTGCCACCCGCCTGCACATCCCAGCGCCCCGTGTCCCCGCCCTGAATGAGCACGCCCGGCACCGGCTTGCCAGCCTTGGCGATCGGCCCGCCGACCACGCGCAGGGCCGGATAAGGCGCCCAAGGATCGCTGCGCTCCTGGCCGTCCCACTTGCGGTTCCAGCCGCCCTCCAAACCGGTGCCTTCGCAGGCGATGATCTCAACGAAGGTGCGATCGAGTCCCTCGACGAGCATGCCGGCGCCGAATAGTCCGTTGGGATTGCATTCCTGCAGATAGACCCGGCCGCCCGCCTGGTCGATCCCTTCCGCAAGAATGGCGTCGACCAGGGAAGGCGCCGGGACGTGGTCGAGCCCGCCCATGCCGGGGGTGCGCAGTTTCTCGTTCGTGCGTTGCCAAGGCGTCGGCGTGATGATGCCAAAGTCCCGGAGGCGCGCCTGAGCCGGTCCTTTGATGAGCAGCACCGGGCCGGCCGCCTGTTCGTCGACCCACTGCAACAGAGTTCCATTGGGCGTGCCGGCGGTGTAACAGCCGTCGCCCGCGACCTGGATGCGCGCCCCGGCCGGAATCACCACGGTCTGCTTCAACGGGTAGTTGCCCTGCGGAAGGTGCACCACCGGCCAGGCGTCGGGCTTCGCGGCGGCGACTTTCGCGGCCTCATCGATGACGCCCTGGATGGCGGCGGAATCGCCCCCGGCGGGAACTTCGAAGACCTGGCGGTTGTGCCGCGCCAACACGCCGGGCAGATCAGGGTTCTTGGCAAGCGGCAGCAACTCCTCGCGGCTGGCGATGCGCGTGTTCAGCTCAAGAAGTTGCCCATGCACCTGGATCGGTCCCGGCACGCTGAACGCGTTGCCAATGGCGCTCAGGCCCATCGCGGCCCAGCCGTTGATGAAGTTGGTGGAATTGCCCTCCCAGGCCGGCGCCCCAGCCTGCGACACTCCGGCGCGCACCACCGGCCCCTTCGCCCCGGCACGCGAGACCACCACGTTGTCCATCAGGTGTACGTTGCCTTGGGTCTCCAGGACAATGGCGTCGGGCTCCTGCGGATCGACCACATGGTTACCCTGCAAGTCGATGAGCGCCCCATTCGGCCCGTTGTTCTTCGCATGAACGAAACGGCGCGAACCGATGGAAGTGTTATTGCGCAGGCCAAAAAAGCCGGCGTGCCAGATGGTGAAGTCCGCTTCCTTGGACCCGCGGAACAGACTCTCGTAAACGTGCACCACGCCGCCGTGCGGCTTCGGTTCGTTCGACACGCCGACGGCGCAGTCGGTAAAAGTGCAGTACCAGAGCCAGTAGTCCACGGAGTTGAAGTGGTGCAGGCCGACGCCGAATTGCGAGCAGCGCTCGAACCGGCAGCGCTGCATAAGGACCTCCGAGTCGAGCCAGAGTTGCTTGCCGCCGCCGTCAAACCCGATGCCCATGTCCTTGAAGACCATATCGGCCAAGCTGATCCGGTGACTGGGGCCCTGGCCTGATTTGTCACCGTTGCTATTCCACTTGAAGGCAAATCCCGACGCGGCTTTGCCGGCACCATCGAATGTCAGCCGTTCGAACCGGCTGTTCCGCCCGTTGAACCAAAACATTTCCGCCGGATGCCGCCCATCCCAGGCCTTCCACTCGTCTGAGTTCCACTTCGGCACCCGCGGCTCGCCGCCGTAGGCCGGACCGTCCCAGCGGATCACGGTGGTGTCGGGGTGTTCGCCGATCAGAAGGACACCCGAGACGCCGGTCCGCACCAGTGTCTGGGTGATGCGGTAGGTGCCGGCCGGCACCCAGATCGCATTGCGCTTCAGTTCGGGCGTGCCGACGCTATCGAGCGCCTTCTGGAGGGCGGCCGTGTCGTCGGCCTTGCCGTCGCCGACCGCACCGAAGTCCCTCTTCAGGTCATACCAGGTCGAAAACGGCCCGAGGAATTCTTCGTCCCAAGCCGCTTCCGCGCCGTGGATACGGGGCGCCAGGAGGCACGCCAGCGCCCAGATCCAAAGGCACGACCGCCACTCGAAAACTGCCGCAACGCGCTTCGTCATGGTTGGTCACCTTTCTGCAACGGGCTTGAACCCTACTGTTTCCCGGAACCAATCTCCAAATGAAACGGCGAGGCCGGCAGACCCTCTTTGTTGATAAGGGTGCGCGGCGGGCCGTCCAGCCAGCCGTAGCGCACCGCGACCGGCTGCGGGACTTTGGCGCAGGACACCACAACGACCTGCCCCTCGATGCCGGCTTCGGCCGGCACGAACTTGCCGTCAGCACCGGCCAGCGCAAAGCCTTGGAGCGCGCCGCCGTCGGATGATGCCAGACCCTCTCCGGCATGCGAAAACCGCACGCGCACCTGGCCCCCGGTGGCAACGGCATCCCTGGCCAGCGGACCGGAGTATTCAAGCTTCTCGCCATAGGCCAGGACGCGCGCCGCCAACGCGAGGCGTTCGCCCACGGGCCGCTTGATGATCGGATGCAGGCCCGTATCGGTGTCGGTGCATACGACCATGGCGGTGTTGGGCGTGGCCAGGGACTGGCGTTGCGCCTCGCGCAAACGGGAGTAACTCTCGCCGCCCATCGGCGCCAACTGGACGAACAGGAACGGGAATGCCTGCCCTGAGCCTGTCGAATGGGCGCCTCCGCCCCACTGCTCACGCCAATCGCGGATCATCGCCTGGAAATGATCCGCATACGACTCCGGCTTGGCAGCGTTGGCCTCACCTTGATACCAGATCGCGCCTTTGATGGCGTAAGGAATGAGTGGCGCCAGCATGCCATTGAAGAGGACCGACGGGGTGCTGCGATGGTTAATCGGGTTGGCGGGCGGCGGCGTGTTGGTGGCGTTGCGATAGGCGGCCCACGTCACATCCCATTGGGTCATCGCGTCTTTCATGCCCGGTTCGCGGCGGGCGGCCTGATTGCTGATCCAGGCTTCGACACAGGAACCTCCGAGCGTGACGTTCAAGAGACCGATCGGCACGTTCAGTTCGTAATGCAGGGCGCGACCGAAGAAAAACGGGATTGCGGCGAACTTCCCGGACGTCTTCGGGCTACACACAATCCAGCTCCCGCCGCTGTCCTTCTTAGGTTCAAAGACCATGGTCTTGTCGTCAAAGGGAACGGTGAGCATACGGATCTGCGGGTAGTCGGAATCGGCGATCTCCTTCTCGAAGTTGGTCACACCGCCGGCGATCCAGCTCCGTTCCGATTTTCCCAACAGCATCTGCATATTGGATTGGCCGGAGCAGATCCACACTTCGCCGAAGTAGACATCCTGCAGCCGGCGTGTGTCTTGGCCGGCAATGGTGATTTCAAACGGCCCGCCCGCCGGATGCCTGTCCAGCCGGACCTGCCATTTGCCGTCAGCCCCCGCCGTGCAGGTCTTCTTTTCAGCCTGCAACTCAACGGTGATGGTTTCGCCCGGGGCGGCCCACCCCCAGACCGGCACCTCGACGTCGCGTTGCAGGACGAGATGATCGGAGAACACCGCGGGCATGACCAGTTCGGCGCGCAATGCCGGCGTAAACGCCGCGAAGATGGCCGCCACCCCAATCGATTGAATCACACGCAGCAGTTTGCTCATTACCGTTTCCTCCGCATTTCGCTATGGATGCTCCCCATCGCCATGGGTGGCGGCATCGAGTCGGCGACCCTACCACTCCGCCGCCTGCATCTCAAGATCGCTGCCACGAGACGTAGCCTGGACCCCAGTGACCTTGTGCGGCAGGGGACGTTCAACACGAAACGTCTCAAAAGCAGGCGGGCGGCCCCGGGGCAAACCGGAGACCGCCCGCTGCACTCACAACACTTCGCCCGGCGTTACTTCGCTCCGGCCGGCGCGGCGACGACTTCAATCTTCATGACCTGCTCAAGGTGCGTGCTCTTGATGCCACCGCGTTCCCCCGTATAGCCTTTGCCGGTGACGATGACGTCCTTACCGACGAAGTCTTCATAGTTGATCGCGGGGGCCTCCGGCGCGGGGACGACGGCGCCGGGCGTCTCGCCGCGGCTGGGGGAGTGCCTGGGGATGGCTGGCAGCACGATCGTGCCGCCCGTGGTCTCCGACAGCGAGTAGAAGGCCTCCATCGCGCCGCCCCGTCCTTCTTTCTCTCCCTTGATGATCTTGCCCGTGAGTGTCAGGTCGACCATGTCGGGCTTCTTCCAGTCACCCTTCGGGCGTTCGCCCGACGGCGGAGGCGGCGGAACCGTCGACGGCACCCGGTCCTGGGCCAGTGCCGAATACACTCCCAACGCCACGCCGATACCAACCACACCAGCCATTATTCTCAGTTCGCTCTTCATCTTGCTTTCCTTTCTCAGTTTGTTCCTCATCTTGTTCCCCTATCACTGCGCAGTCCCGTTGTTGCCGCCTTGGGTGCCTCCTGCTTCGCGGGTTCGCGGAGCTTCGCCTGTTGATCGGCGGTTAGAATGTTCTTCACTTTGATCAACATCACGAGGCGCAATCGCTTGATCTCGTTCTCGAGCCCGGTGACCTTGTCCGACTGGGCGAGCACCGCTTGTTCGTCCACATGGTCGGCTTTGATCAGCGGCGTCAGCTTCTCCATCTCGCCCTGAAGTCTTTCCTGGAGTTGCTGGAACTGGGGCATCGTCTTGTCCATTTCCGCCTTGAGGGCGGCCTGCTGGTCATCCTTCAACCCGATGTCCTCGCGGCGCCGCATCACCACTTCCGGTGCGTAAAAGCTCTCCAGCATCGGATCGGACCGCGCAGGCCGCGACGGACGCTGCGCAGCGTCAGCCGGTCGCTCGCCGCCCCTTCGCTCACTCGCCGGTTGTGCGGCGCGGTCTTGCGCCCAGGCGGCAGTGCTGGCCGCGAGCACCAGCGCGGCAATAACATGCACGGTCAACTTCATGGGATCCCCTGTGGGTTAGTTGCGTTGCCGTCAGGAACAGCAGAAGCGGAGGACGACTCGGCAGAGGTCAACAGCACGTCCGTGGACGCCTGCCAGTTCGACAACGCGGCCCACTGCTGCTCCTCGAATGCCAGCCGGTGCGATCGGGCGTAGAAGAGGCCAGCCGACAGGCCGACGACCAGCAGCGCCGCCGCCGCGGCTGACGGCAACAACCACGGCCAAGGCATCGACCGTACCGGCGACGCGGGCCGCGTCAGCCGGCCGAACGCCGGGGCGGTTTGTTCGTCGTGGCTCTTCAGCTCTCCAAAGAGCTGGTGGAACTTATTGTCGGTCCCATTCGTATTCATGGAAGTGATTGGTCTGCCTCAATGTTTCACGAAGTCGATGTTTACCGCGTTCGTAGTGTGTCCGCGCCGAACCGACGCCCACGCCCATCACGGCTGCCGCTTGCTGCACGGTCAAGTCCTGGTAGAAAACCAAGTGCAGGACCTCCTGCTGCCGCCGGGACAGTTTAGCCAACGCCTGCTGGAACACCTGGCTCCGCTCTGACTGCTCCAAGCGTTGGCCGCGCTCGGCGGGTTGTGAATCGTGTTCACGTTCCCCGGCAAAGCCATCCAGCCGCAAATGGCGCAGCCAGTGCCGACGGCGTTCGTCGGCCGCGGTGTTACGAATCACGGCGAACAGCCATGTCTTGAAACTGGCCCGGCCGTCGTAGTTGGCCCGGCCATCCATGATCTTCAAGTACGCTGTCTGCAGCACGTCCTCGGCCTCCGCACGGTCGCGCGAGCAGCACGTCAGCGCCCAACCGTAGCCTAACGTGTGATACTGCTCCAACTGCACCCGCAGTTCGGCGTCCTCCATCGGCTCACTCCGTACCTGGCGTTATTGTTCTTACACGGATTGGTCGTTTTCCCGGCGCGCCTATATGACAGGCCCGGTACGAATGCCGGAAAACAGCCGTCGGTTACGCCAACCCGTAGCGCACAAACAACACTTCGTCCGGCGGCAACTCCCGCCGCAGGTCGATGGCGGCAAGCGGGCGCCCCGTCCAAACATCGACCAATGGCGCCGCGGCAGGGATGCCGAGGATTTCCAGGGTCGCATTGCCGGCGCGCGGGTTGGCGCCATCGCGATTGAAGATGCCGAACCAGCCGGCGCCGGCCTCGGTGCGATGAGGGGTCTGCCAGGTGCTGGTCCAGTCGGTGTAGGTCACCAGCCTGCCGGTCACCCCATTCTGGTTGCAGGCCAGCATGCCGGGATGCGTGAGCAGGTGAAATGAGTAGTCATCGGTGGCCGGCAGGTTGCCGCCCATAAACAGGGGCGACGCCGCCAGCGCCCGCATGGTCATGAAGGTCCGCTTCTGCGCCTCGTTCAGCCCGCTCATGCGACGCGAACCTTTGCCGTTCATCAGGATATGGCCGACCTGCTCGCCCTGGGCCGGGTTCCACACCTGCAACTCGCCGAACGGAATCATATCCTGGTCGAACCAGCAGCCCGGCGGCAGGCGCTCCGCCAGAGGCATAAACTGCTGCCACCGTTCGAAAACCCAGCGAAAATCCTCGCGATCGTCCCAGATGTCGCCGCTGGTGCGGATCATGTTGGCCTGAAAGTAGGACTGCCAGCCGTCCGTGTTGTGCCCGTTGCCCGGCGAAAGGCTGAGCACGATTTCACGGCCGCAGCGCCCGAGGGCATTGACCACCGCATCGACCTCGGGGGGCGACGGCACGATATCGTCGTACTTGATGAAGTCCACGCCCCACCCTGACAGCAACCCGACGACACTATCGTAGTAAGACTGGGCGCCGGGGCGGGTCATGTCGACGCCGAAGTTATCCGGGCACCACGAGCAGGTGTCGGCCGTGTTGGCGATGTCCCGCGCGTGCAGCGAGGTTCCGCTGATCGGCGTGTTGGCGGCAACGGCGGCGCGCGGGACACCCCGCATCATGTGGATACCGAACTTCACGCCAGCCGCATGGCAGGCGTCGGCAACCGGCGCAAGGTCGTCGGGAAAAAAACACGGCGCCGGAACCGGCCGACCGAACGAATCGTGCCGGACGACGTACGAATCGTCCTTGCCAGGGAACTCCCGGCCGCCCAGCTCGTACTGGCGGAACCACCCGGCATCGAGCACGAAATACTCGTAGCCGTGCGGCTTCAGGCGGTCGACGAAGACGCGCAGGTTCGCCAGCGCGCGATGCGCATTGATAAAGCAACCGAAGCTGTCGTAGCTGTTCCAGCCCAGCGGCGGCCGTGGGGTGAGGCGGTGCAACGACGAACTCACTGTGTCAGGGCTCCCTTGATCGCGGCCACGACCGCCTCGGCCCAGACCACATGCCCTTTGTCGTTGGGATGGCAGTTGTCGGGAAGGAGATGGAACTCCGCCCAGCGCTGGCCGTTCGCCGTCGCGGCGAGCACCGCTTTTCGAATGTCCACAAACGGGACGCCGGCATCCGCGGCCGCCTGACGCTGGGCGACCAGCGTATCGTCCAGGTGCTTGAAGAACGGCTTCAGCGGGTTGTCGCCGCCGGTGCCGAGCAGCACGACGTCGGCGCCAAATCGCTTGCGGATCTCGGTCGCCAGGGTGCTCGTCGCGAGCCGCGTCTCTTCAGGCAGGAGGTAGTGATAGCAGCAGTCGTTGGCGCCGAATGAGACCAGCACCAGGTCAGGCTTCAACGCGGCCAGGCCGTCCAGGCGCCCCAGCCCCTCGTACGTATTCTGGCCGCCGATACCGAAGGGCACCGCGCTGACCGCCGAATCCGGATACTCCGCGACCAGCCGCTTCACCACCTGCGCGCCCCAGTTCGCCTCCGGCGTCTTGGCCCCGCCTGCCCAGCCGGTCTTCACTTCGCTGATCGAGTCGCCGTAGATCACGACGCGGAGCGGTAGTTTCGCGGCGATGCATTTCTGTGTGTGTGGCAACATGGTCTGTTTCGCGTCCTTCGTGTTAGTGGCGGCCGGTTCAACAGCGGCAGCCGTCAAGCCGCCGACCAGGCTGAATGCGAGTATTCGAAGCGTTCTATTCATGGTGTCATGCTTTCTGCGGCCCGCATTCCTTCATCAGGTCCGCGAACACGTGCGGCGCGTGGCGGCCCAGTTCGCCCAGCATGGCCAGGCAGGCCTGCCGGATTTCCCACTGTGCCCGGGGATGGCAGCGCACGCGGAACACGTGCCGCCATTCCCTGAAGTTCGCCGACACGATCAGTTCCGTCGTGCAGGCATTAGGCAGCACGAACCGGGCGTCCTCATTTTTCAGTCCGGCCGCCTTCCACTTGGCATAAAGGGCGCGGATCGCTTCCATGTCGGCATCGAACTCAGCCTTGCGGCCTGGCGTCACCGAGGGCGGCACGACCCAATCGAAGCTGGCTTCCGACACATACCGCTGGCTCTTCTGCGACACGGCCATCAGGCGGTGGCGGACGAGCTGGTGCGTCATGGCACGCGACACGCCGGTCAGGCGGAATGTCGCGTAGGCATGCTCGAACGGCGACTCGTGACCCATGGCGATCAGCTTCGGCAGGAGTTCGCCCAGGGTCTCAGGCGTCATGCGGTCGCCGCTCTGGTAACAGGTGCGGGCCGCGAGTTCGATGATCCGCTCGGGCTCGGGCGTGACGGCAAGGAGTTCTACCTTCATGCCCCGGGATGGTACAGGTTTTGGGGCCAGCATCAAGGAACCATCAACTTTGCACTTGCTTGAGGCGCCCCCACTCCTTCATAAAGGCCACGTTCAAGAGATGGTGGAAGGATCAAGCGCATGGATATTCAGGACACAACTCCCGAAACCCAGGACACCGACGCCCAGGCCGAAGCGGCCATTCCCGAGAGCGAGCAAGCGAAACAGATCGCTTGGGATCAGTGGAAGAACTGGCTTGGATCCACAGCCGTCGTCGTCGTCGTGCTCGTGGGCCTTATGTTGTACCGGTCGCACAAGGCCAACGAGGAGGCCATTTCCAATCGCATGCTCGGCGAGGCACGCAATGTGCAGGCCTTGACGGCCATCCGCGCCCAGTACCCCGGAACCCCGGCGGCTACGCTGGCTCTGCTGCAGATTGCCAAGGCGCAGTATGACAGTGGCGATTACCTCGCCGCAATGACCTCGTATTCGGGCTTCCTGTCCGACAATTCGAAGCACCCGATGGCGCCCGTGGCGGAAGTGGGCAAGATCCACTGCACGGAGGCCATGGGCCAGGCCGCCGAGGCGATGGCGGCCTACAAGGCGTTTGGGGAGAAATACCCGGACAGTTTCGTCGCGCCGCTGGCGGCCCTTGGCCGGGCACGTTGCCTGGCCCAGTTGGGTCGCCTGGACGAAGCCAGGGCGGCCTACGAGGATTTCCTGGCCGCCCATCCCAAGACGCCGTGGAAGGGCGAAATCGAAGACGCCCTGAAGACCATCGAGCGGGCCGCGCACAAGTCGGTCGTGGCGTTGTAAGCCGCCGCGGCGTTTTCTACATCCGCCGCATCGCGCGCCGCGCTTCCAAGTCCGCCGTCTTGCGCTTCAACGTTTCGCGCTTGTCGGCATCCTGTTTGCCCTTGCAGATGCCGAGTTCGACTTTGGCCCAGCGGTTCCTCCGGAAATACAGCGTCAGCGGCACGAGGGCGCAGCCCTTCTGCTGAATGAGGCCGGTCAGGCGATCGATCTCTTTGCGATTCAGCAGGAGGCGGCGCGGCCGGCGCGGATCGTGGTTGAACCGGTTGCCACACTCGTAGGGAGCGATGTGGACGTCATACAGGGTCGCCTGCTCGTTCTCAATCCGGGCGTACCCTCCGGTCAAGGTGACATTCCCGGCCCGCACGGACTTGACTTCCGTACCCTGGAGTTCAATTCCTGCCTCCAGCTTTTCGAGCACGACATAATCGTGGAAAGCCTTGCGATTGGAGGCCACCCGGCCCGCCTGCTGGGTATCGGCTGCGGCCATGGGCGCGCCCAGGCGGGTCAGATCGACGGTTTCGGGGTGCTCGGGCTGACAGGCTCGAAGAAGCCGATTTCCGCGGTCAACTTGCCTTCGATGATCTCGCGCAGCGCGATGTCGACGCGTTCTTCGCTGGGGCTCAGCGGCTTGAGATAGGGACGCATCCCGGCGTTAAGCTGGCGCACCCGGCGCGATACCATATTGACGAGCAGCGGTACCGAGGCCACCTTCTGCTTTGCTTTTTCGATGAATTCCGCGTTCATTGTCCACCTCCGTAGAAAAAAATAAGCGGGGCGTAGTATACGCGCCCCGCTTATCGTCGTCAACCGTTGTTACGGTTGGTGACTGTCTTAGTACATGTCGCCGCCGCCCATGCCGCCCATGCCGCCGCCCATGCCGCCGCCCATGCCACCGCCGCCCGGAGCCGGCTTATCCTTCTCGGGGATCTCGGTGATCATGCACTCGGTCGTGAGCAACAGGCCGGAGATGCTGGCCGCGTTCTGCAGGGCCAGGCGCGTCACCTTCGCCGGATCCAGCACGCCGTCCTTGATCAGGTCGGTGTACTGGCCCGTGGCGACGTTGAAGCCCATGGTGCCCTTCAGCTTCTTGACTTCCTGAACCACCACGGCCCCTTCCAGGCCGGCGTTGTTCACGAGTGTCCGCAGAGGCGCCTCGAGAGCGCGGCGGATGATGTCCACGCCGATCTTCTCGTCGCCCGTGGCCTCGATCTTGTCGAGTGCCCCGTAGCAGCGCAGCAGGGCCACGCCACCACCCGGAACCACACCCTCTTCAACCGCAGCGCGGGTCGCATGCAGGGCGTCCTCGACGCGGGCCTTCTTCTCCTTCATCTCGGTCTCGGTCGCAGCGCCGACGTTGATGACGGCCACGCCACCGGCCAGCTTGGCCAGGCGTTCCTGCAGCTTTTCGCGATCGTAGTCGGAGGTCGTCTCCTCGATCTGCCGCTTGATCTGGGCCACGCGGCCCTGGATCGCGGAGGCCTTGCCGGCGCCTTCAATGATCGTGGTGTTCTCCTTGTCAACCGTGACGCGCTTCGCGCGGCCCAGGTCCTCGATCTTGACGTTCTCGAGCTTGATGCCGAGATCCTCGGTCAGGCACTTGCCACCCGTCAGGATCGCGATATCCTCGAGCATCGCCTTGCGGCGGTCGCCAAAACCCGGCGCCTTGACGGCGCAGACCGACAACGTGTTCCGCAGACGGTTCACCACCAGGGTCGCCAGGGCCTCGCCCTCGACGTCCTCGGAGATGATCAGGAGCGGCTTGCTGGTCTTGGCCACGCTCTGCAGCAGGGGCAGCAGATCCTGCAGGCTCGAGATCTTCTTCTCGTGGATCAGGACGTAGACGTCCTCGAGGATCGCCTCCATCGCTTCCATGTTCGTCGAGAAGTAGGGCGAGATGTAGCCCTTGTCGAACTGCATGCCTTCGACCACATCCAACGTGGTCTCCATGGCCTTGGCTTCCTCGACCGTGATCGTGCCGTCCTTGCCGACCTTGTCCATCGCGTCCGCGATGATCTCGCCGATCGCCGTCTCGCCATTGGCCGAGATCGTGGCTACCTGGGCGATTTCAGCGTGTTCCTTGACCTTCTTGGCCTGCTTGGCGATCGCCTCGATGATGGCCTCGACGGCCTTGTCGATCCCGCGCTTCAGGCTCATCGGGTTGGCGCCCGCCGTCACGTTCTTCAGTCCTTCGCGGTAGATATTCTCCGCGAGCAGCGTGGCCGTCGTCGTGCCGTCACCGGCCGTGTCGCTGGTCTTGCTGGCCACTTCGCGCACCATCTGGGCGCCCATGTTCTCGAACGCGTCGGGCAGTTCGATTTCCTTGGCCACCGTCACGCCGTCCTTGGTGATCGTCGGCGAGCCGAACTTCTTGTCGAGGATGACGTTACGGCCGCACGGGCCGAGGGTCACGGTCACGGCGCGGCTCAGCTTCTCCACGCCGCGCAGCATGGCCTGCCGCGCATCGCTGTCGTACTTCAACATCTTGCCTTTGTCTGCCATTGGTATCTCCTTATGTTAGTCTTTTGGCGCGTTTCCGGGGATTATTCCAAAATCCCGAGGATGTCTTCCTCGCGCATGATCTGGTATTCCTTGTCGTCGATCTTGATTTCCGTGCCGCCGTACTTGGGCATCAGAATCGTGTCGCCCACCTTGACGGTGAACGGGATCAACTTGCCGTCCTCATCGCGCTTGCCGGTGCCCACCGCGATCACGGTGCCCTGCATGGGTTTCTCTTTCGCGCTGTCGGGGATGATAATTCCCCCCTTCTTCACTTCGTCTTCCTTCTTGGGCTCGACCAGCACTCGATCAGCCAACGGTTTAACCTTCATCATCGCGTTGCTCCTTTCTCACTGTTCTCGTAACGGTTTACTAGTGTACCGACCCAATCGGTCCCGGAACCCGCCGGGACCGAGCGACACTTCTGTCTACTTCTTCTTGTCGTCTACCATCTCGAAATCGGCGTCGATCACGTCGCCATCCTTGCCGCCGGCCGCCTTCTCGCCGCCCTTGGCTTCCCCGGCGCCACCGGCCGCTTCGCCCGGCGCCCCGTGGGCCGTCTTGGCCTGCGAGTAGAGCTCGGACGACACCGCCTGCATGGCATTGTTCAGGCCTTCCATGGCGGATTTGATCGCATCGGCATCATCGCCCTTGAGGGCCGTCTTCACGGTCTCGATGGCGTCAAGCACCGGTTTCTTCTTGTCGGCCGCGATCTTCTCGCCCTGGTCCTTGAGCAGCTTCTCGGTCTGGTAGACAAGATTGTCCGCCATGTTCCGGGCTTCCGCCGCCTCCCGCCACTTGCGGTCTTCCTCGGCATGCGACTCCGCGTCCTTGACCATGTCCTGAATGTCTTTTTCGTTCAGGCCGCTCGAAGCCGTGATCGTGATCTTCTGCTCGCGGCCGGTACCCAAGTCCTTGGCCGACACGTGCAGGATGCCGTTGGCGTCGATATCGAAGGTGACCTCAACCTGCGGCACGCCGCGCGCGGCCGGCGGGATGCCGTCAAGGTGGAAGCGACCGATGGTCTTGTTCTGGTCGGCCATCTTGCGCTCGCCCTGCAACACGTGAATCTCCACCGAAGGCTGATTGTCCGACGCCGTGCTGAAGATCTCCGTCTTCTTGGTCGGCACGGTCGTGTTGCGCTCGATGATCGGCGTGAACACCTTGCCGAGGGTCTCGATGCCCAGGGTCAGCGGCGTGACGTCGAGGAGCAGCACGTCCTTCACCTCGCCCTTGAGAATGCCGCCCTGGATCGACGCGCCCACGGCCACGACTTCGTCCGGGTTGACACCCTTGTGGGGTTCCTTGTTGAACAACTGCCGCGCCATATCCTGCACTTTCGGCATGCGCGTCATGCCGCCCACCAGCACGACCTCGTCGACCGTGCTCAGGCCCGCATCTTTCATGCACGCCCGCACCGGGTTGGTGGTCCGCTCGACGAGCGACTCAACCAATTGCTCCATCTTTGCGCGCGTCAGCGTCTTGTTCAGGTGCTTCGGACCGCTCGCGTCAGCCGTGATGAACGGCAGGTTAATCTCGGTCTGCTGGGCGCTCGATAGCTCGCACTTGGCCTTTTCCGACGCCTCCTTGAGGCGCTGCATGGCCATGGCATCCTTGGACAGGTCGATGCCTTCGTCCTTCTTGAACTCCGCGGCCAGCCACTTGATGATCGCGTCATCGAAATCGTCGCCGCCCAGATGCGTATCGCCGTTCGTGGCCTTGACCTCGAAGACGCCTTCACCGATATCCAGAACGGAAACATCGAACGTGCCGCCGCCCAAGTCGTACACGGCGATCTTCTCGTCCTTCTTCTTGTCGAGCCCGTACGCGAGCGACGCGGCCGTGGGCTCGTTGATGATCCGCAGCACGTCGATACCGGCAATCCGGCCCGCATCCTTGGTCGCCTGGCGCTGGCTGTCGTTGAAGTAGGCCGGAACCGTGACGACCGCCTGGGTGATCTTCTCGCCCAGGTAGGCCTCGGCATCCGCCCGCAACTTCTGCAGGATCATCGAGGAGATTTCAGGCGGGGAATAGACATTGTCGGCGATCTGGACGTGCGCGTCCCCGTTCTTCGCGCGGATCACCTTGTATGGCACCAACGAAATCTCGTGGGCCACTTCGTCATACTTACGGCCCATGAACCGCTTGATCGAGTAGACGGTGTTGTGCGGGTTGGTGATGGCCTGCCGTTTGGCCGCCTGCCCGACGAGCCGCTCGCCTGTCTTCGTGAAGGCCACCACGGACGGCGTCGTCCTCATGCCTTCCGCATTGGGGATCACCACCGGCTCACCGCCCTCCATCACCGCCATGCACGAGTTGGTGGTTCCCAAGTCGATTCCAAGTACTTTTGCCATGGCTTTATCCTCGTAACGGCGGCTCACCGCCGGCTTGTCCTAAACGCCCTGTTCCCGAGTAATCGGGCAACGCGTTCGTTAGTAAGCAGTCATCGTGCCATGACAAAACAGCTGGGCAGGGAATCACAGCACAACTCATTGCAATACAAAATCATAACAAAATATCTGTTGCAGAATGGTCCTTGTGGTGCCACAGAATAAAAGGGTCACAATGTCGCGCTGTTGGCGCGTCCGGACAGGCGCATTGTCGCACTGTCGCAGTGATCCAACGAGTCACGTGGGGCACTTTGACCAACCAAGCACACCGTGCCAAGCACGGGGACCCCTTCACCCTTCGTACTTGGGAGCGTGCTCAATCAGGTAACGTTCGGCCTCGAGATTCCACAAGCCCTGATGACTGGCGCAGTACTCGCCCAGTGTGCGGAATACAGGGTCGGCGGACTTGGCCAGATCGTCGATCGCCATCAACGGGAAATCGTAGTGCGTATAGATGAGTTTCTTGCCGCCCGGGATTTCGTGCAGCTTGAGCACCGTGTCGCGCGCTGCCGTGATCCCGCCGATGTGCGTGATCATGGCGGCCGGATTGATCCGGCCCGCCGCCATCAGTTGCAGCGATTCGCGCATGTCGTCGGTGTTGCCGCCCGAGGTCCCGACCAGGTGCGTCTCGGCGTAATGGACGTTATAGAAGTTGAAACGCGCCGAGAAGTCGGTCTTGGTGGGTCCCGCGAAGAAGTTGAGGCACCCGTTCCGCCCGAGAATCGCGTCGGCCTGCTCGACGACCGGCGCCACCGGGGCAAACACGAACACGTCGTCAAACGCCTTCTCACCCGCCAGGGCCTTCATGGCGGCCACGGGGTTGCTCTCCTTGGCCGTGTTCAGGTAGACGAGCTTCACCCCGTGCTTCGCCGCATCGGCCACTGTCATCAGGCTGGCCGCCCGGTCAATCCGCGGCTGGTCGATGTCCGTCACCACGATCAGTCCCGGCTTGCGCGGGCCCTGCACCAGGTAGTCGATGCAGCCCATGCCCATCGGCCCAGCGCCCGCAAGGATCGCGCACGCCCCACCCTCGACGATTCCCATGACATGCTGGTAGCTGCCGTACTTCGTGTGATATTGCGCGTGGCAGGCGCCGACGATGCAGGACATCGGTTCAGCCAGTGACGCCTTGAAGAACGCATCGCCTTCGTACGGCAGCAGGCAGTCCATCTCCATCACGCACGAAGGAATGATCACGTGACTGGCGTCCCCGCCGATCCAACGGAAAGAGTATCCCGGCGCGTCAAGCGACCCCTTGTATCCGAGCGCGGGCTGGATGCTGAACTTCTGGCCGGCCCGGAACTGCTTCGCCCAACGTTTGCCGACCTTGCGGATATAACCGGCGAACTCGTGCCCGATGATCGTGGGGTTGACCGCAACATCGTTGGGCACGCGCTTGTGGTCCGGCCCCTGCAACGCCGCCTTGTGGTCCGACATGCATACCGAGTTGGTAACGATTTCCGCCACAATCTCGTCGTCCGTGGGCTCGGGTAGCTCGAACGTCTCCAGCCGCAAATCGCTCTTGCCATACAATCGCAGTGCCGTGCTCTTCATGGGTCTCCTTCGCGTAAAAGGGCCGGCATCATACCAAGCCCGCCGGCCCGGGCAAGCGGTAACGACTGCTGCAGGCACTTGCCACGCGCCCGATTCGCGCTAGTATGGAGTTGGACGGAGAGCATTAGCCCGCCGTCCGGGAGGTGCGCCATGTTCACCCAACTCCTTGTCTGTACTGACGGCTCCCCGTACGGAGAAACGGCGTGCGAGTACGGTCTGTTCCTGGCCAAAGCCCTACCCGCCCGTCTCACGGCCCTGCATGTGCTGGACGTCCGCGTAATCGAAGGCCCTCTCCTGGCTGATGTGTCCGGCATGATCGGCGCGGCGGAATACTTCGCGAGCATGCCGAACTTCCGGAATCTCATGGAGGAAAAGGGCCGCACCGTCTGCCAGTGGTTCACAGCACATGCCGCCGAAAAGGGGGTCGAGGCGACCTGTACCGTCGAGACAGGGCACCCCC
Source organism: uncultured bacterium (assembly GCA_903895695.1). GTDB lineage: Bacteria > Verrucomicrobiota > Kiritimatiellia > CAIKKV01 > CAITUY01 > CAITUY01. Next base: position 37,612 of record CAITUY010000185.1, on the reverse strand, counting down.
TGCACATAATCCTGGAACGGCACGCCGGCGTGGACCTGCTGGTCCTGGGACAACGCGGTGAAAACGAGGAGTTCGGACGCGAGTTGGTCGGCTCAATCGCCGAACGGGTCGTCCGCCGTGCCGCCGTGCCGTGCCTTGTGACGCCCGTCAGCTTCAAGCCGATCACGACCATTCTGGCCGCTACCGACGGCAGTCCCCTCGCCGCCAAAGCTGTCGATGCCGGCGCCGATCTGGCCGTGCGCCTCGGTGCCTCCCTGACCGTCCTGTCTGTAGCCGAGAAGACGGACGCGAACACGGCACGGAAGGTGGCCGAACTCGCCGCCGAGGCGGCCAGAACGCGTCTGCCGGGAGTGACGCCTCTCGTGCGCGACGGCAATGCTGCGGAGGCGATCGTGGCGACTGCGGGCGAAGTGAAGGCGGACCTGATTGTCATGGGCGCACACAGTCACAGCCGGGTACGCGAATGGTTTGTCGGTTGCACGACCTTGCGCATTCTGGCAGATTCGGCGCTGCCCGCACTGCTCGTGCGGTAAGGGAACCACCATGCCTCACCGAATGTTGACGATGCCCGAAGCGGCCGAGTATCTCCATCTTTCACTCGCCGCCGTCGAGCGACTCGTCAAACACGATGAAATCCCGGCCGAGCACCAAGGGTCGCGCGTCATGTTCCGGCGGAAGGACATCGACGCCTGGGCATCCCAGCGCATTCTGGGCCTGCCGCTCAAGGCCTTGCACGACTATCACGCCATCTCGTCCGCCAGCGTGCATGCCATCGCACTGCAAGGGCCGCTGCTCCCGCAACTGATGACCGTCGAGCGTATCGATCCCGAACTGCATTCCCGCACCAAGGCCTCGGTGCAGCGCGATATGGTGGCGCTGGCGGAGTCGACCGATCTCGTCTCAGACCCGCGCGAGTTGCTCGAGACTTTGGAGGAACGGGAACGCCTCTGCTCGACGGCGTTGCCGGGCGGCCTGGCCCTGCTCCACCCCCGCCACCACACCCCCTACATGTTTGCCGATTCGTTCATCGCGCTCGGCCGGACCCTGCAGCCGATCCACTTCGGCGCCCAGGACGGCACCTCAACCGACCTGTTCTTCCTGGTCTGCTGCCAGGACGACCGGATCCACCTGCATACGCTGGCCCGGCTCTGCTCGCTGTATCAGAACACGAACATGCTGACCGAGCTACGGCAGGCGGAGACGGCGGCCGGCATGATGCAGGCCATGGTCGGCGCCGAGGAAGACCTGCTCAAGCGGATGAAGTGAGGAGCTATTGCGTCGGCAGCGCCAGGGTGATGCAGGCGCCGATGCAAGCAGGTAGGGGCTCCGGCCCCGCCGATAGAAGGACTCTCAAAAGGCGCGTGCACCGTTCACTGTTGACTGTTCACTGGCAAGTTCACCGTCTATGCCGCCGTCTTGCGGACCTTAGGGTCCTTGCGCAACCGGACGTTCTTCGGCGTGACCTCAACGAGTTCATCCTCGTTGATATAGGCGATGCAGTCTTCGAGGCTCATGCGTGTCGGGGGCGTGAGAATGATATTCTCGTCCGAACCCGCTGCGCGGATATTCGTGAGCTGTTTGCCCTTGGCCGGGTTGACGGTCAGATCGTTGTCGCGGCAGTGCTCGCCGACGATCTGCCCTTTCTGCACCCGGATCCCGGGCCCCATGAACAGCTTGCCGCGCTTCTGCAGGTTGAAAAGCGCATAGGAGACGGTGGAACAGCTGTCCATTGAGACCAGCACGCCGTTTCGACGTTTACGCATCTCGCCAGCGAACGGCCCGTATTCGAGAAAGATGTAAGTCAGGACGCCCATCCCCCGGGTGTCCGACATGAACTCCGACTTGAACCCGAGCAGGCCGCGCGTGGGAATCCGGTACTTGAGCCGGTTCATGCCTGTCCCGGTCCCCTTCTCCATCTCGAGCATGATACCCTTGCGAAGCCCGAGCTTTTCAATGACGGCGCCCATGTATTCCTCGGCCACGTCGACGGTCAGTTCCTCGTAGGGTTCCAACGTCTGGCCGTCCTTGTCCCGGTAGATAACGAGAGGGCAACTGACCTGAAATTCATAACCTTCGCGGCGCATCTTCTCGATCAGGATGGAGAGGTGCAGTTCGCCGCGGCCGGACACCTTGTGCCCGGTCCCATCGCCCAGGGGTTCGAGCTCAAGTGCCACATCACTCAAGGCCTCACGCTTCAGCCGGTCGGCAACGTGAATGGACGTGGAAAACGTGCCCTCAGTACCGGCAAAAGGAGAATTGTTGACGATGAAATTCATCGAAACGGTGGGCGGATCGACCGGGATCGAGGCGACCGGCCGCGGAAACTCGGGATCGGTGTAGGTGTCGCCGATGGCCACCGTGTCCAGACCAGCTACAGCGACCACCTCACCCAGGCCGGCCTCCTCCGTCTCGACCTTCTGGTTGCTGACGAAGCGATAAAGCTTGGTAATGCGCGTGGGATCCAGCTTGCCGCCCATGTTGGCCACCACCACCGGCATTCCGGTCTTGATGGAGCCCGAGGTGATCTTGCCGATTCCCAGCCGGCCCATAAACGGCGAATGGTCAATGGAACTGACCTGCAGTTGCAGGGGTGCCGCAGGATCGCCGCCGGGCATGGGGATGTATTTGATGATCGCGTCGAGCAGCGGCCGCATGTCCGTGCCCCGTTGGTGAGGGTCGGCTGACGCGAACCCGCCGGTGGCGGAAGCATAGAGCGTGTGGAAGTCGAGGGTTGCGTCCGGGGCATTCAGCTTCACGAACAGGTCGAACACCTGATTGACCGTCCAATCAATCCGTGCCGCGGGCTTGTCGATCTTGTTCACGACCACGATGACGGGGAGGTTGCGCGCCAGCACCTTCTTCAGTACGAAGAACGTCTGCGGCATGGGCCCTTCCTGGGCGTCGACGAGCAGAAGAGCGCCGTCGGCCATCTGCAACACGCGCTCCACCTGGCCGCCAAAGTCGGCATGACCGGGCGTGTCGATGATGTTGATCGTGTGCTCGCCGTACTGGAAGGATCCGTTCTTGGAGGCAATCGTAATGCCACGCTCGCGCTCGAGGTCGATCGAATCCATCAGGCGCTCGGCAACGAACTCGTTGTCGCGGAACATGCCGCTCTGCTTGAGCAACTTGTCCACGAGCGTGGTCTTGCCATGGTCAACGTGCGCCACAATGGCGACATTTCGAATCAAATCAGGACGATGCATATTAACTTTCAGGGGGGACGCCAGCGCAGGCTTGCGTAACTCACCAGAGCAGCCATACCTTACCCCACCACGGGACGAATGTCAAACAGCCCTTGGGAAGGCCTTGGGAAGAAGGACAAAATGTGGCGGTACTGGGGCCAGATTGCCGTTGACGCGCGGCGGCTGCTTCGGGCATAGTTTGAGCCCGCTTTTTTGGCCGATAGGTTTTCGGGGTTGCCTGACCAGACGCGGGGGCGTGTTTGGTGGCCGATGTGGCCCAGGCATACGACGAGGAGTTGAAGCATGACACAGGAATGGCTGATCGGCGCACTGGTACTGGGGCCCCTGGCCCTGGCCTTACTGATCCTTGTAGGCCCCCGGGGCTGGTGGCGCGACGGGCTGGTTGTCGTGGCCGCGCTGGCCACCATGGCCGCCGGCGTAGAACTGGCCCTTAAGGGCTCGGCTACGCTCACTCTGCCGCCTCTTGTGACCGAAATCGCTACCGGCATCGAGCCCGTGGTCATCATCACGGTCCTCTTTCTGGGCTTCCGGGTCCGCAGTTGGCTGGTCATGGGCATGGCCGTCATACAACTCGCCCTGGCAGCCGCCGGTTACCTGCTCGAGCGCGGACACGAGACGGTGGCGACCGTCATCCGAATCGACCCGCTTTCAACGATCCTGGTCCTGATCGTCTCCGTGATCGGGTCGTTGATCGCTCTCTACGCGATCGGCTACATGCGGCAACACGAGCACCATGCCCCGACCACCGCCGCCTCCACCAACCGTTTCTTCTTCTTTATCATCGCGTTTCTGGGCCTCATGAATGGCCTGGTCCTGGTCGACCACCTGAAGTGGCTCGGGATCTTCTGGGAAGGCACCACACTCTGCTCCTTCTTCCTGATCGGCCACGACGGCACGGACGAAGCGCGCACCAGCGCCCGGCGCGCCCTGCTGATCAACGTGTTCGGCGGCCTGATGATGGGCCTGGGCGGCTACCTGGCCCTCCGCCTCACCGGCTCCGAGAGCCTGTCGGCCGCCATGGCCAGCCCGGCAGCCCTGATCCCGCTCGCCCTGCTGGCCGTGGCGACGATGACCAAGTCGGCGCAGATGCCTTTCCAGAGCTGGCTGCTCGGCGCCATGGTGGCCCCGACGCCCGTCTCCGCCCTGCTCCACTCAAGTACCATGGTCAAGGCCGGCTCGTACCTGATCCTGCGCATCGCCCCCCACTTGGGGCAGTTGGCGCCGGTGGTCGCCGTGGCGGGCGCTTTCACGTTCGCTGTCACGTGCGCCCTGGCCATCGGCCAAAGCAACGGCAAGAAGGTGCTGGCCTACTCCACCATCGCCAACCTCGGTCTGATCGCCTCCTGCGCCGCCCTCAACACGCCGCTCGCCTATGCCGCGGCCCTTATGCTCCTGATCTTCCACGCCGTCTCCAAGGCCCTGCTTTTCCTCTGCGTGGGTACGATCGAGCAGACCATCGGCAGCCGCCACATCGAGGATATGGGCGGCATCCTGTTCAAGATGCCGCTCACCACCAGCGTCGCCATCGTCGGCATGGTATCCATGATGGTCCCGCCGTTCGGCATGCTCATCGGCAAGTGGATGGCTATCGAGGCCGCCACCCAGTCCCCCGCCGTGCTGATTCTCTTCATCATCGGCAGCGCGCTCACGGTCTTCTTCTGGGCCAAGTGGATCGGCCGCATCACCACCGCCTCCTACCATGAAACGTACACGATCGAGAAGGTCAGCGGCTGGCAGATCGGTGTCCTGCTGACGATGGTCGTCGCCGTGATCCTGGGGTCGCTTGCCGCCATGCCCCTCTACCACTACATCGCCAAGCCCGTAAGCCTCCAGATGGTGGGCCAGGTGGGCGATGCCACCATGCGAACGCTGCTCGAATCGGTGGACGGCCTCGTGACGTGGCCGATCTTCGTGGTCCTGGGTGTGGTCTTGTTGGCGATCGTCATATCCTCCCTGTTCTTCCGGTGCAGCCAGTTGCGCCTGCCGTTCCTGTGCGGCGAGAACGTCGAGGGCGGGGCCCAAAGTTACGAGTTCCGCGGCATCGCCGATGGGACCGAGACGGCCATGCTGAACAGCTACTACCTGTCCCCCGTCTTCGGCGAAGGCAAAATCACCGCCTGGAGCAATCCGGTGGCGGTGATGATCATCATCACCCTGTTCGGAGTGATCGTCCCATGATTACATCCCACCCCCTCATGCTCCTGGCCCTGCTCACGCTCATTGCCCCCTTCTGGGGCGCCCTGCTTTCGGGCATCGACCGCAAGCTCACGGCGCGCGCGCAGGGACGGATCGGGCCGCCGGTCATCCAGCCGCTCTACGACACGCTCAAACTCCTCCGCAAGACGCCCATCGTGCTCAACCGCATCCAGGTCGTCTACGCCTACCTCCATCTGGCGTTCATGGTCCTGGCGTTTCTCCTGCTCGTGCTCGGCCAGGACGGCTTGATGTTCCTCTTCGTGTTCGCCTTCTCCACGCTCTCGCTCGTCCTGGGCGGCATGTGCGTGCGCTCGCCCTACAGCCGCATCGGCAGCCAGCGCGAGATCCTGCTGATGGTGGCCTACGAACCGATCCTGATCCTGCTCATGATCGGCATCTACAAGGCCAACGGCAGTTTCCTGCTCGGCTCGCCCTTTGTCGCGGCCAAGCCCCTGCTGATGGCCCTGCCCCTGCTCTTCCTGGCCTTCCTGGTCGTGATGGCCATCAAGCTGCAGAAATCGCCCTTCGACATCGCCACCTCCCACCACGCCCACCAGGAACTCGTCAAAGGGCTGACTCTCGAATACGCGGGCCCGTATCTGGCCCTCATCGAAATCGCCCATTTCTACGAAATCGCCATCCTGTTCTACTTCGTCATGCTCTTCTGGGCCTCGAATCTCGCCATCGGTTTCGTGCTGGCCTGCGCGAGCTTCTTCCTGATGGTCCTTATCGACAACGCATTCGCCCGTTTGACGACGATGTGGGTCTTTCGGTTCATGTGGACCGGCGCCCTGCTGCTGGCCTTGACCAACATCCTGTGGCTGTACTTCCGCTGAACCCCGAGGGAATCCCGATGAGTACGACTCCCAAACTAAGCAAATCCCCATGGGTGGTGCACTTCAACTGCAATAGCTGCAACGGGTGCGACATCGAGTTCCTGGCCCTGCTGACGCCGCACTACGACGTCGAGCGCTTCGGCATCGTCCACGTCGGCAATCCCAAACACGCCGACGTGCTCGTCGTCACCGGATCCGTGAACCACCGCAATGCCCGTGTGCTGAAAAACGTCTACGACCAGATCCCCGATCCCAAAGTCGTGGTGGCTATGGGAGTCTGCGCGTCGACCGGCGGCATCTTCGCGGACGGCTACAACGTGTTGGGCGGCATCGCCAAGGTCATCCCGGTCGACGTGTACGTGCCGGGCTGCGCGTCCCGGCCGGAGGCCATGATGGACGGCATCGTCAAGGCGGCCGTGATCCTCGAAGCCAAGCGCCGCAATCCCAAGGCCGTGCAGGCCGGGCAACCGGTCGTCGTGCGGACCCCGTCCGCCGCGCCGGCAGCCGCGGCCGCGATTCCCCAGAAGGAGATCCCCCAACCATGCTGACCAACGTCACGGAAATCCCCGTCACCCAGCTTCACGGCGAGGTGTGGGCGCTCAAGCAGCAGGGCTACCGGCTGGTTACCTTGACCTGCTGTGACTTGGGCGACGCGCATGACATTCTCTACCACTTCGACAAGGACTACACGCTGAAGCACCTGCGCCTGCGCCTCCCGCGCGGCGAATCGCTGCCCAGCATTACGGATCTCTTCTTCGCCGCTGTCCTGGTCGAAAACGAGATTCAGGATCTGTTCGGCGTGACCGTGGCCGGCATGGTCGTCGATTACAAGGGTCGCTTTTTACTGTCCGAGGGGGCCCCGGTGGCTCCGCTGAACAAGCCCATCGGCATCGGCATCGACATCCGCGCGAAAGCACCGGTCGCGGAGGGAGGCAAGGCGTCATGATTCGCCGCAATACCATACCGTTCGGCCCCCAGCATCCCGTCCTCCCGGAGCCCATTCAGCTTCGCCTGGTCATGGAAGACGAGAAAATTATCGAGGCCCTGCCCGCCATCGGGTATATCCACCGCGGCTTGGAGAAGATTGCCGAGAAGAAGGATTTCATCCAGGACGTGTACCTCGCGGAACGCATCTGCGGCATCTGCAGCTTCATGCACTCGCAGAACTACTGCCAGGGCATCGAGTCGCTAATGAACCTGACCGTGCCCGACCGCGGCCGCTACCTGCGGACGATCTGGGCCGAGATTCACCGCGTCCATAGCCATCTCCTGGCGCTCGGGCTCCTGGCCGATTCCTTCGGCTTCGAGAACCTGTTCATGCAACTGTGGCGCACGCGCGAGATCATTCTCGATATCATGGAGCAGACAGCCGGCGGCCGCGTCATGCTGGGGACCTGCTGCATCGGCGGCGTCCGCAAAGACATCTCCTCCGCCCAGGCCACCGTGGTGCTGCGCCAGCTCGACCAGGTTCAGAAGGAATGCGATGAGATCCTGCCCGCCCTGTTGAACGACTACAGCGTGAAGCAGCGCACCGTCGGCGTCGGCGTCCTGCCCCGCGACAAGGCCCACGAGCTGGGCGCCGTCGGCCCGGTGGCCCGCGCCAGCGGGATCGGCATGGATTACCGCGAACAAGGTTATGCCGCTTATCCTGACCTCGGGTTCAAGAAGGTCGTGGAAACGGCGGGCGACTGCTACGCCCGCACCCTCGTCCGCGTCAAGGAAATCGCCGAGTCGATCCGCATGGCCCGCCTGGCGCTCGAAAAGGCGCCCCAAGGCCCCATCGCCGTTCCCTTCAAGGGGAACCCGACGGGCGAGGTCCTGGCCCGCATCGAGCAACCGCGCGGCGAACTGAACTTCTACATCAAGGGGAACGGCACCAGGAACCTCGAGCGTTTCCGCGTCCGGACGCCCACGTTCGCGAACCTGCCGCCCCTGCTGCACATGCTGACGGGTTGCCAGCTCGCCGACGTCCCGGTAATTGCCCTCTCGATTGACCCCTGCATCAGCTGCACGGAGCGATAACCATGGCCACCATGCTTTCCAACATCATGAAGAACCTCGGACGCAAGGCGGCCACCCGTCTTTACCCGTTCGAGAAGCGCGAACTGCCGACCACCACGCGCGGCCATCTCGACATCGAGATCGATAAGTGCATCTTCTGCGGGGCCTGCCAGAAACGCTGCCCCACGAATGCCATCAACGTCACGCGCGACCCCAAGACCTGGGCCGTGAATCACTACGCGTGCATCGTTTGCGGGTACTGCGTGGAAGTCTGCCCCAAAGACTGCCTGCTCCTGCGGAATGAGCACCTCCCGCAGCCCTGACGGCCTCTGCCCGGCGTAAGGGTCAAGTCGCGAGCAAGTGGAAGTCCGGGTCGGCAGCCGCTCTCTTGTCGAACGTAAACGTGGGGCCTGCATCGTGCAGGGCATTCCTGGCGCCAATCAGGTAGTCCGCCATGTCCGCAGGCCCCTTGCGGAACTTGCGGAGGGCCTGCCAGACCGTATCTGCCGATTCGACCTTAAGTTCGTTGGACGTGAGAATAGTCTCCAGCACGCCGGCAATGCTGCCCCTGGGGAGGTTGTAGACGCGTTGCAGGACCCACGTCAGCTCGCAGACCACGATCAGATTGATCCAGCCCGGAGTTTCAAGGGTGCAGCGTTTCTCGATCACCTCCGTGGCAACGGCCGCCTGTTTCGGATCGTCCCTGACGATGTACCGAACCAGGACGTTGGTGTCCAAACCGATCATCGAGCCGCTCCTTTGGCGATCGCCTCGTCCATTTCTTCCAGAGTCGCGGCGCGCTTGGGTTTCGGTACCATGCCCTTCAAGCGCGTAACCGATCCGCTTAGCGGGATGATCTCCATGTGATGCTCGTCAGTAACGATAAACTCGAGCCGACTCCCCGCGTGAAGTCCCAATCGCGTCCTGGCCTCAACCGGTATCGTAACCTGGCCTTTGGATGTCATGATCCCTGTCATTCCTTACCTCCTACCGTCATTCCTGTATATCTATCCTTACTGTCGCCGGATGTGACGCTGCTGTCCAGCCCAATCCAAAGGCGAGGCAATGGGTTCCCTCAGGGAAGGGCGCGCCGCTCCCAGAAGAGACAGAAAGGTTTTCGGTATAAGCCCTTGCTCACCGCGGCCTATCACACCGCCCGCTGCCGTCGCGCCTCGTAGAGCGCCACGGCTGCCGCCACGCCCGCGTTGAGCGATCCGACCCGCCCTTCCATGGGAATGCGCAGGAGCGCGTCGCAGGTATCCGCAATGAGTTTGCTGAGCCCCTGCCCTTCGCTACCGACCACCAACCCCAGCGGCCCCTTCAGGTCGGCCGCCGTGTAGAGCGTGGCCTCCGGGGTCCCCTCCAGGCCGGCCAGGCGCACGTCCTGGTCCTTGAGCCGCAGCATGGCTTGATGCAGGTTCGTGACTTGCGCCACGCGCACGTATTCCGCCGCCCCCGATGAGGCCCGCACCACGGCCGCCGTGACCTCCGCCGCCCGCTCGCGCGGGATCACCACGCCGGTGACGCCCACCGCATCCGCCGTCCGCAGCATGGACCCGAGATTCTGGGGATCCTGCACATGGTCGACCAGCAACAGCAACGGCGCCCGCCCGCCCGGTCCTTCGATCAGCACGTCCAGCTCAACGTACGGATACTCGCTGACCTCTGCCGCAATACCCTGGTGGTTTCCGCCGTGGCAGATCCGGTCCAGGTCGGCCAGCGCAAAGGACTCCAGCTTGAGTCCCTTCCGCTCCGCTTGCTTGAGTATCTGGGCAATGATCGACGCCTCGGTCCGCACGTTGCGCGCCATGAGCACACGCCGCACCTCGCGTCGTCCCGCCCGCAACGCCTCGAACACGGGCTGCCGCCCGCAAATGATGTCGTATGACATGCGTACTCCAGTCAAAGGCTTCAGTATTCGGTGTTCAGTGTTCAGGTTTCATTGTTGGCTACACATCATCGCCGCTCAGCGAACTGTTCCCCAGTAGTGAACACTGGCCACTGAACCCCAAGTCCGCCCCTGAACACTGAAACCTGAACACTGAAACCTTCCTCTCCCCCGCGCGCCGCCTCGGGTGCAACGGCCGCTACCCCGCCGCCCCCTCGCCTGGGCTCAAGCGCAACGTCGCCTCGGCCGGCTTCACTTCCGCCAGGCTCTTGCCCGCGGCATCCAGGCCCAGCTTGACCAGCCGCTCGCCGCTCGGGCGCACCATCCGCTCGTAACTTCCGACCGCGTCGTTGAAGGCCTCGTTGGCCTTGACCAGGCCGCCCCGGATCCGCTCGAAATGCTCGGAGAACTTCGCCACCCGTGCGTAGAGTTCCTGTGCCGCGTCCGCGATGGCGCGCGCATTTTCCGTTTGAGCGAATTGCTGCCAACTAACGCTCACCGACCGCAGCAGCGCGATCAGCGACGCGGGCGTGGCCAGCATGATCCGCCGGTTGGCCGCCCACACGATCAGGTCGCGGTCGCCTTCCAGCGCCGCGCTGAACAGCGATTCAGCCGGCAGGAACAGCACCACGTAATCCAACGCGTTGGCGAATTGCGCCGGGTAGTCGCGGTCGGCCAGCGCCCGGATCGTGTCCTTAAGCTTTTTGGCGTGGGCCTGCAGCAAGACCGACCGCTTCTCGGGATCGGCGCTGTCGAGCGCGGCCAGGAATTCCAGGTCCGGCACTTTGGCGTCGACGATGATCACGCGGTCGCCGGGCAGTCGCACGACCATATCGGGCTTACGATCCTCTTCCATCGTCTGCTCAACGAAGTCGCAATGGACGCTCATGCCGGCCGCCTCGACCACGCGCCGCAGCGTTTCCTCGCCCCAGCGGCCGCGCGCCTGGTTGGAGTGCAGCACCATCCTGAACCGCTCGGTCTCGTTGGCCAGGGACTCGCTCTGACGCGTCAGGGTCTCCATCTGCTTGCGCACTTCGCCCAATGTTGAGGACTGCTGCGCTTCGCTCTGCTGGAGCCGGTGCTGGTAGGTGCGCAATTGCTCCTCCATGGGCTTCAGCAACCCCGCAATCGCTTCCTCGCGGCGAGCCAGGTCGCCCTTCGATGCCTCCTGCAGTTTGGCAAAGGACTCCCCGGCGAGCCGGAGAAACTCGGGGGCCTGCCGGCTGAGCGCGTCCGCGCTGAGGGCCTTGAACGCCTCCCGGAGATCGGCCAGCGCCTTGGCCTGCGCCTCACGGGCTTCCGTCAGCCGCTGCTCGTACAAGGCCTGCTTGTCGGCCAGCAGGCCGCGGGCGGCCGTCAAGTCGGCTTGCGCCTTGGCCGAGACGTTACTTTCGGTCTGGAGCCGGCCCCGCAGGTCGTCCTGCAGCCGGCCCGCGGCCTCAGCCAGGCTCCGTGCTTCCTCAAGCTGCCGCTGCGCCGCCTCGCGCGCCGCCTCGGCCGCCGCCTTGTCGGCGACGAGCACGGTCTCGCGTTCCCGGGACGCCGTGAGCCGCGTCTCGCGTTCCTGCAGTTGCTGCCGCAGTTCGGCCTCCAGCCGGCCCTCGGACGCCCGCCCGCGCCACACCGCCAAAGCCGCGCCCACCAACACGCCCAGCAACGCGGCCGCCACAACATAGATGATCACCATCGGACACCCCCAAAACGGACGCAACGAAACGCGTCCCTGCCCCTGAATGCAGGCTCTGCCATCAACCCAACAGGTAGGGCGTGGGCCTCCGGCCCCGCCGTGACAGTGGCGTGCTCGGTACGTGCCAGTTTACGGCGCGGCGAGGACGCCGTCGCCCTACCCAAGACACATGCAACAGCGCGCATAAGCTCCGAAAAAGGTCAGTCGACCCGGCCGCCGCTGAACGCGCGCGACAGCAGTTCGCCGTGCCATATGGGCGCCGCCGGCTGCAGCGCCGCGCATTCGGCCGCCGTAGGCGGCGCATACACCAGACGGAACCACCCCGACCATCCCGTCCCCGCCAGCGGCTTCGGCTTGTCGCCAGCCTTGACGACGTACCATTCGGGCTGCGTGAAATCAAGGGTCACCGTGCAACTCTCGCCCGGCTTGAGCACCCGCAGCGCACTCGCGTCAGGCGCGGGCCGCGGCTCCCCGGCTCCCACCCAACGCCAATCGTCGTTACCCCACTCCCGTAGCGCATCCGGCTCCAACCGGAACGACCGGCCTGCCGGCAAGTCCACAATCGACAACGCCTGGGTGGAGGCATTCTGTAGCGTCACCACTACGCCGCGCGTCAGGCGGTTGGTGTCCGCCTGCAGGGCAATCCCAATTCCAAGCGGCCCCCAGCGATGTCCCTTGATCACGGCCGTGCCGGACGGGCTGACGGCGAGTTCCATCTCCAGCGGAACCTGGACCCCGTCACGCGGTCGGGCCCGCTCCAGTTCCGACCCCTGGCCCTGCTGGACGAAATACGCTTCCACGCCATACCGCACCGGAACCTGACGCCCGCTGTAATAATTGTCGGTCCGGCCGTGCAGGAATAACCCGGTCTCCGGACGGGTGGTCGTCAGGGACTGCACGTCGGCCGTGCCGTCCTCGCGCAGCCGCAGGCCCGCGTAAACCTCCGTGCCCCGGCGAACCCGGCCCTGCGCGGCGGTTGGCAGCACGTCGCGGCAAAGGTTCGTCCGCACGTGGCCGGCCTCGTAATCCAGCCGCACGTAATCGCCGCGGAATGCATCGCGCGGGTCGACCGGCGCCGTGCGCAGGTAGACCGTACGGCCATAGCGCCGAATCCACTCGCGGGAGCCGGCCATGAACGCCAGGACGCCCAACTGGGCGGCCACCACGGCTACGACAAGCCACATCCTCATGGCTGGCCCTCCTGCCGCCGCTGACGGCGCGCCCGGGTATAGAGCACGCCCTCCGCGACCAGCACGCCGCCGATGACGAGAAAGGTCAGGCCCCGGATGAACAAGCTCTCGAACAGGTCAAAGTAGCGGGCCGTCACCACGGCCACCAGGAGCACCGACCCAAGGGCGGTCGACTTCAACTGGGCCTGGCGGCAGCCGTCCGCCATCAACGTCACGGCCAGCCCCAGCAGCACCAGGTTGAACGGCCCGGCCACCGGCCACCCGCCCAGGTCGCGCAGATAGAAGACATCCGCCAGCGCCAACAGCACGGTAAGCGGCACGAGATAGAGTTCCCAACGTATCCGTTCCGGCGCCCCGGCCGGTGACCGTTGCGACTCGACCACGACCCAGACCCAATACGCGATCGCGGCGACCAGGGGCAGGCACCAGTACACCACCGCCCACCCGTGGAGTTCGGCTTTCTCCCAGGCGAAAAGCTGATGTGCCATCTCGGGAAAGCTCATCAGGTAGAGGATGACCAAGTAGACCGCCCAGCCGTAGAACGCCAGCACGGGGGCCACCTCGGGAAATCCGCCATGCCGGCGCGCCAGGACGGACTTGGCGATCAGCAACGCGGCGAGGCTGAGTTGCACGGACAGCACGACCCAGGGCTGCGCGGCATCGTCCGGGACGGTGAAGCCCGCGGCGATCAGAAAGGCCGGCACGGCCACGGCGGCCAGCACACGCGACCGCTGAGCGTAGGCCAGCCAACCCAGGACCACTCCGATGATCACTGGAGCGGGCCACTGCGGCGTATCGAATGCCAGCCGTTCGCAGCCGGCCCAGATAGTCAGGAGTACGGCCGCCAGCACGCCTTGCGCCACGGACGGCACGGCCAGGGCCATGAGCAATGCGCCTCCGCCCCACATCAGGAAGGCCCGCGGGAAGTGCTCGTCGATGTTGTAGATCTGCGCTACCAGCCAGATCCCGGCGCCGAACAGCATGGTCCCAAGCACGCCGAGACTTTCGCCCACGGCCGCGAATCGGGGCACCCGGGCCCGCAGCACAATGCCGGCGGCATGGGTGATCCCCACGGCGCCGAACACGATGGCGAGTTTGGCGATCTTGGGGATCGCCTGCCAGTTATAGGCGAACAACAGGATCACGCCCAACCCGAGCACCACGGCCCCGATGCCGGAGAAGACGATCGTGCCCCACGCCGTCGCGGGCTCCGGTGGCGGGTAACGCGCCGCGATCCGGCCCGCCTGGTTGGAGTCGATCAGCCCTTCGGCCTGCCACTGCGCGAGTTCGCCGCGCAACCACTCCTGCGGTTCGCGGCGGCTCATGGTCGCGCTCGCATTCCGCGTGAAATCCCCGTGGTGTTGCCGTGCATGGCTCACTTGTAGCGCATGCACCGCCATCAGGCAAGTCAGTCGTCCTGCCCAAGCAAACTATTGACACCAAGGCGCGCGGACTGGAACATGCCGCCTGATTTCGAAAGGAACTCCTATGAAACGTGCGATGCTGGGCGTGATGGCGGCGGGACTGGCTTTGGGGCTGACGGGCTGCGGCTACAACCGCATCCAGACGACCGACGAGGACATCAAGGCCAACTGGGCCGAGGTGCTCAATCAGTACCAGCGCCGGGCCGATCTCGTGCCGAACCTGGTCAACGTGGTGAAGGGCTATGCTACGCACGAAAAGGATATTCTTACCCAGGTGGCCGAGGCCCGCTCAAGAGTCGGGGCCATCCAGGCGACGCCCGAACTGCTCAAGGACGAGGTGGCCTTCAAGAAGTTCATCGCCGCGCAACACGAGCTCACTGGCGCCCTCTCCCGGCTGCTGGCCGTCTCGGAGAACTATCCGAATCTCAAGGCCGACGGCGCGTTCCGTGACCTCCAGGCCCAACTGGAAGGCACGGAAAACCGCATCAGCGTGGCGCGCAATCGCTACATCGATGCGGTGAAGAGCTATAACGTCACCGTGCGCACGTTTCCGAATAACCTGACGGCCAAGATGTTCGGCTACGGGACCAAGCCGACGTTCACCGTTGAGAACGAACAGGCACTCGCCAAGCCGCCGACCGTGGATTTCAAATAGGTAGGGCGAGGGCGTCCCCGCCCCGCCGAGACAGTGACGTGACAGAGGCGAGAGAGGCACGGCGCGGCGGGGACGCCGTCGCCCTACCAAAGAGGATGCTCAAGTGAGTTTTGATCAAAGCAATGCCGCCATACGCTGGCTCCGCCTCGCAGCCATGGCCGTCGGCATCGGCTGGGCCGCCATGGCGTCCGCCACGGTCCAGGTGCCGACGTTGAATCACCGGGTCACCGACCTGACCGGCACGCTCTCGGCAGGTCAGGCGGGGCAACTCGAGCAACAGCTCGCGGCGTTCGAGACGCGCAAAGGCGCGCAACTCGCCGTACTAGTCGTTCCCACCACAGCACCGGAAACCATCGAACAGTTCGGTATCCGCGTTGTCGACCAGTGGAAATTGGGCCGCAAGGGCGTGGACGATGGCGCCCTGCTGCTGGTTGCCAAGGACGACCACGCCCTGCGCATCGAAGTGGGCCGCGGCCTGGAAGGCGTGATGCCTGATGCCATCGCCAACCGCATCATCAACGAAATCGTTGTGCCGGCCTTTAAAAGCGGCGACTTCGCCGGAGGCATCGCGGCCGGCGTGCAGCGGATGATCTCGGTGGTCGACGGCGAACCCCTGCCCGCGCCGAAGCGCTCACACGCCTTCACTGATTTCAAAGGTTTCGGCGGCCTCTTCCCCTTGCTGTTCTTCGCCATTCTCGTAGCCGGTGCGCTGCTGCGCGCGCTGATCGGCCGTCTGGGGGCGGGCCTGGCCGGGGCGGGCTTGGCCGCGGCGATCGCCTGGTTCCTGGGCGCGCCGCTCGTGCTCATTATCGTGGTCGCCATCCTCGTGGCCCTGTTCATCGCCGGCGGCATGGGCGGCACAGGGGGCTACCACCGCGGCGGGAGCAGTTTCGGAAGCGGCTTCGGCGGCGGCGGATGGAGCAGCGGAAGCTCCGGCGGCGGCTTCAGCGGCGGCGGCGGGAGTTTTGGCGGCGGCGGCGCCTCAGGGCGTTGGTAGAGGAAACCGAATCCATGAACATCGGACGCATCTTACGCCATCTTTGCACGCCGCACCGCTCGGTGCAGTGGAAGTTTCCTGCCTCGTCCATGCGCGCCATCGGGGAAGCCATCCGCTTGAGCGAAACGCGGCACAGCGGCCAGATCCGCTTTGCCGTGGAAAGCGCGCTGGAGGTGCATCCCCTGTTCCATGGGATGTCGGCCTCCGCCCGCGCCGGCGATGTGTTCGCGCACTTGCGCATCTGGGATACCGAGGAGAATAACGGCGTGCTGATCTACCTGCTGCTCGCCGACCGCCATGTCGAGATCGTCGCCGATCGCGGCGTGCATGCGCGCACCGGCGCCACCGGATGGGAAGCCATCTGCCGGCGCATGGAAGTGTCTTTCCGAGCCGGACGGTTTGAAGCCGGCGTGCTCGAGGGCATCGAGGCTGTCACCGAGATCCTTGCCCGCGAATATCCAGCCACAGGCAAATCCGCCAACAACGAACTCCCCGATCAGCCCGTTGTGATGGGGTGAAGAAAAGTGTTCAGTGTTCGGTGTTCAGGCAGGGCTCGACGCCCAGACAGAAAAGGAACGCCGGCTTCGCGCGCAACCAATGTGGCACGGGCGTCCCGCCCGTAGCCGGCAACGGGCGGGACGCCCGTGCCACGAGGGCATAGCGCGCCTAGTGCTGCACGGCCCCACCCAGCCGCGCGCCGCGGAAGGGCGGACGGACCTGGTTGGGCCGGCCGCCGGCATCGCGCGGGCCATGGCCGTCGTAGAAGCGACCCTGCGGCATGACGCGCACCTGCCGATTCTCGTAGTGCGTGTGATTCATGGTCTGGATCAAGTCGCGCGCATCGGCCCCGCACACCTCGAACAGACTCGTGTCTTCCCCGATTTCGATCCGCCCGATACGCAACATCGGGCCCCGGGTGGCCCGGTTGATGAGCGACATCAACGTGGGCGGCGTCAACGCATTGCGGCGACCAAGATTGACGACCAGGCGGGTGACCGGGCCGTCGGACCGACCGCCCCCGTCCCGAAACTCCGGCCGCGGCGGACGTCCCTCTCCATCGCGATTCACGGGCCGCGGCGACCGTCCGTCGCCATCGCGCCGCTCGAACCGCGCTGGCCGCTCCTGCGTCCTCACGTTCAAATCGGGCGCATCTGAGTAATACTCGAGAAACCGGTTGAACTCCTGCGCCACCAGGCGGCGCGCCAGTTCCTCGCGTGACATGGAAGCCAGCGCCGCATCGATCGCCGGCAGATACGGGCCCAGCCGGCTCTCATCGACCTTGAGTCCCTTGATCTTCTCCAACACCGTCGCGAGTTGCGACTGGCACACCTCGCGAGCCGAGGGAACCGGCTTGTGGGTAAAACGCTTTCGCACCACGGACTCAAGCGAGCGCAGCCGGTATTCCTCGCGGATGTTGGCAATGACGATGGAAATACCTTCCTTGCCCGCCCGTCCCGTCCGCCCGCTGCGGTGCGTGTAGAGATCCGCATCGTCCGGCAGGTTGTAATTAATCACGTGGGTCAGGTCGTTCACGTCCAGCCCGCGGGCCGCGACGTCCGTGGCCACCAGCAACTGCAGCTTCCGCGTCCGGAAAGCGTGCATGACCCGGTCGCGCTGGACCTGGGTGAGGTCACCGTGCAGCGCGTCGGCATTATACCCGTCCGACATCAGGTGAGCCGCCACCTCCTGCGTTTCGGCCCGGGTGCGGCAAAAGACGATGCCGTAGAGCGACGGCTGACAGTCGATGATTCGCTTGAGGGCGGGATAGCGGTCCTTGGCGTGTACCACGTAGCACTCGTGCCGGACCGTATCCGACCCGGAATTGCGGTGGCCCACGAGGATTTCCTCGGGATCGTCCATGTACTTCCCGGCCATGGCCGCGACGGCGCGCGGCATGGTGGCCGAGAATAGCAGCGTCCGGGCTGTGTCGGGGGCAGCGCCCAGAATGGCTTCCAGGTCTTCCTGGAAACCCATATTCAGCATTTCGTCGGCTTCGTCCAGGATGACCCACTTCACGGCCGTGAGGTCGGCCCGCTTGCGGCGCAGCACGTCGTTCAAGCGACCCGGGGTGGCGACGATGATGTGGACGCCGCGGTGCAGAGCGCGCAACTGCGTGTCGATCGGGGCGCCGCCGTAGACGGCCAGAACCTTCAGGCCGCGCATATGCTTGGCGAAGGAATTCAGATCTTTGGCGATCTGCAGGCACAGTTCGCGGGTCGGGCACAGGATCAGCCCTTGCGGGACCGCGTTCGCGAGAACCGTCAGGTGCAGCAACGGCAGGCCGTAGGCCGCGGTCTTGCCGGTCCCGGTCTGGGCCAGGGCCACCATATCGCGCGTTCCCTTGAGAAACGCGGGGATGACCTTGGCCTGCACGGGAGTGGGTGTCTCGAAGCCAAGGTCGGCAATGGCCTGCAGCAAGGCCGGCGCCAGTCCAGAATCATCAAAAGCCGTCATAAAGTCGTTGCTCCATTGGATGGGTGATCCGCACGTACTCCTCACCCGGCGTCATGCAGCACGGCATCTTCGGATGGCGGGAAACACACAACAGTCTAGGCGGCGGCGGGACCAAAGTCAATCCACTCACGCCTTCAGCGCCAACGCACCCGTCGGGCAGACGGCTACGCAAGCCTTGCCGCTCTTGGCCAGGGCCCCGGCGATGTCGCCGGCCAACGGCACGCGCACTCTCACGTCGTAACTGCGCCCTTCGAGCGTGAGGCCCGGCTCGTCCCCCGCCCGCTCGGCCGCCTGCACGCACAGGCCGCACAGGATGCATTTGCCCGGCTCGTACACGATGTCGGGGTGGCCGAGATCGTGCTCGAACGCGCGCCGCTCAGATTTGTAACGGCTCGCTTTGGCGCCATACCGGACCGCCAGTTCCCGCAAGCGGCAATCGGCCGTGCGCCGGCAATCGCAATGCAGGCACCGCTGCGCCTCCGCCTTGACCTCGTCCTCTGCAAACCCCGTCGCCAAGCCGCCGGCCGGCTCCACGCGGGCACGGGGCGCCCCTTCCTGCAGAAAGACCGCCCGCTCCTCGGGCCGCACGCGGCCGATATGCACGGAAAACGCGCGGTCCGCCCCGTGCGCGCTCCCGGTCCGCAGGAACTCGGCCACGGCCCGGGCGACCGTCTTGCCGGCCGCCACGGCGATCACCGCCATCTCGGTCTTGCGGACCGCATCGCCACAGGCGAAAACACGCGGCAGGTTGGTGGCGCCGGTCCGCGGATTGACCGCGAGGCCATGGCCGGTCACGTCCAGGCCGGCCGGAAACCCCTCTGGCGCCGCCCACTCGCCGACGGCCAGGACCACAGCGTCATGGCCGGCAACCAGGTCGGCAAAGGCGATATCGCGACCGACCCGCGTGTTCATCCGGAACTCCGCCCCCAGGCCGGCAATCACCGCGGCCTCGGCATCCAGCACCGAACCGGGCAGGCGCGCCGGATCGATCCGCTCGCGGAGCCGACCGCCGGGTTGCGCGCGATCGTCGATCACCACCGGCCGGATGCCCTCCTCCAGGAGGTGGTAGGCCGCGGCCAGGCCGGCCGGCCCGCCGCCGATTACCGCCACGCGCCGGCCCGTGTCCGGCCGGCAGGCCGGACGAAAAGGCACCGGCATCGCCAGGTCGGCATCAGCCGCCGCCCGCTTCAGAAGGCAGATCGACAAGGCCTGATCGCACGCGGCCCGCCGGCAGGCCTTTTCGCACGGGGCCGGACAGATACGCCCGAGCACACCGGGCAGGGCGATGTCGCGCTTGACCGTCGCCACCGCCTCGCGCCATTCGTGCCGGGTGAGATGACGGATCATCAGCGGGATATCCATTCCCGCCGGGCAGGTCGACTGACACGGCGCCCGGCAGTCGCCGACATGATCGCTCAGCAGCAGTTCCACCGCCGTCCGCCGCGCCCCGTGCACCTCCGGTGTCTCGCTCTCGATCTCCATGCCGTCGCGCACCGGCGCCGCGCAGGCCGGCTGGAGACTGTGCTGGCCTTTCACGCGGACCAGACACACCATGCAGGAAGTCGACGCCTCCCAGCCAGGCCGATAACACATGGTGGGGATCTCGATGCCCGCCGCCCGGGCCGCCTCGAGAATCGTGGCGCCCTCCGCAACTTCCACCTTCCGGCCATCTATTGTTACTCGTACCATACGTGTCTCACTCAAGACTCAACGGATCCAGTGTTCGGTGTTCAGTGTTCAGAAAGGACGAATCCTGAACACCGAACACTGTTTACCGTTCACTGTTCACTCTACGCTAACCGCCTCCGCCGGGCACACCGTCTTGCAGGTGCCGCAGCGGATGCACTTGTCCTGCAGAATCGCATGTCGCTCGTAGGGCGTCATGGGAATCGCGTCGACCGGGCAATGCTGGGCGCAGAGCGTGCACCCGATGCAGCGGTCCGTGATCGTGTAGTGGATCAACCCGCGGCACCGGCCTGCCGGACACCGGCCCGCCACGTGCGCTTCATATTCCTCGCGAAAATACTTCAGCGTCGTCAGCACCGGGTTCGGCGCCGTCTTCCCGAGCCCGCACAGGCTGCCCACCTGGATCTGGTGGGATAACTGCTCCAGTTCCCCCAGGTCCTCGACCTTGCCGTGGCCCGCGCACAAGCGCTCCAGGACTTCCAGCATGCGCCGCGTGCCGATCCGGCAGAACGTGCAGCGGCCGCACGACTGGCCCTGCGTGAACTCCAGGAAATAGCGCGCCAACTCGACCATGCAATCCGCGTCGTCGAGCACAACGATGCCGCCCGACCCCATGATCGCGCCAAGCCCGGCGAGCGACTGGTAGTCGACCGGCGTGTCCGCCAGCCGTTCCGGGATGCACCCGCCCGAGGGCCCGCCGATCTGCACAGCCTTGAAGCGCCGGCCGCCCGCAATGCCCCCGCCGACCTGCTCGACGATCTGCCGCAGGGTCAGCCCCATGGGCACCTCGATCAGGCCGCCCCGCTCGACCTTGCCGGCAAGCGCGAACACTTTGGTCCCCTTGCTCTCGGCCGTGCCGAGGCCCGCGAATGCCGCGCCGCCGTGGCGCACGATCCACGGCACGAGCGCGTAGGTTTCCACATTGTTGACCAGCGTCGGCCGCCCGTTCAGGCCCCGCTCGCCGGGGTACGGCGGCCGCAGCCGCGGCATGCCGCGCCGGCCCTCGACCGAGGCGAGCAGCGCGGTCTCCTCGCCGCACACGAAGGCGCCGGCCCCTTCGAACACGCGCAGGACGACCGGGCAACCGGCCGCCCCCGCGCCCGCGCCCACCCACCCGCGCTCCTCGCAGCGGGCCAACGCCTCGCGCATGCGATCGAGCGCCAGCGGGTACTCGGAACGGATGTAGAGCACTCCTTCGCGGGCCCCGACCGCGTGGGCGGCGATCGCCATCCCCTCGATAACGCGGTAGGGGTACGACTCCATGATCATGCGGTCCATGAAAGCGCCGGGATCGCCCTCGTCGCCGTTGCAGATGATGACCTTGTCGGTCCCGGGCGCCTGCCGCACCTTGGCCCACTTCAGGCCGGTCGGGTAACCCGCGCCGCCGCGACCCCGCAGTCCGCTGTGCTGGATCTCGCGGATTACGGCCTCGGGCGTCCGATCCCGCACGCAGCTCTGCAGGGCCACGAAACCCCCGCGCTCCGCATATTCCGTGGCATCGGTCGGATCCATGACGCCGCTGTCGGCCGTGGCGATGTGCACCTGGTGTTCGAAAAAGGGCGCGGTCTCGCCACCGTCGCGGGCGATGGCCTCCGCCTGCGGATGCTCGCGGCCGGCCAGCAGCGTCGTGAGCCACCGGGTCGTCGTCTGGCGGACCGCCCGCCCGCCCCGGGCCCTGAAATGCCGGCCGAGAATGGCCGGGACATCGGCGGCCTGCACGCGGGCATAAAGCGCCGGCCGGCTGCCCGGGACTTCAATCTCCAGGAGCGGGGCCTGGGAACACATGCCCACGCACCCCACGCGCTTGACATGGGCGCCCGCACCCAGCTCGGCCAGCGTCCGGGACACGGCCTCGAAGATCTCGCGACTGCCCTTGGCCATGCAACAGGAGCCCAGCCCCACACGGACTTCTCCACTTCCGGTGGAACGCGCGCCGTCCGCCGCCAGCGCCGCCGACCGGGTGGCGGCCCCGCGCAGGAACTCATCGAGGACCGAGGGCACCAGGCCCGGCGTCAGGTGCCCGTACGTCATGGCGTCAACCTGGATCACCGGGGCCAAGGTACAGCACCCCAGGCAGGCCACGGTTTCCAGCGTGAACGTGCCGGCGGCATCCGTATCGGCCGTGCCTTCGAGCTTGAGATGCCGGCGCAAGGCGTCCCGCACGAGCTCGGATCCCTTAACATGACACGCCGTGCCGTCGCAGACGCGGATCAGGTGTTTTCCCACCGGCCGGTGCCGGAATTGTGGGTAAAAGGTGGCCACGCCCATCAAGCGCGCCAGGGGAATGCCGGCTCCCCGGCTGGCCTCGCGCAGCACATCGGCCGGCAAGTAACCGTATTGACGCTGGATCGCCTGCAACAACGGGAGGGCCGCCTCGAGCCCATGCCAGCGGCGCGTCAGGGCCTCGACGGACTCCGGCTCAGACACCGGCGCGATCTCCCTCCAGGGCGCGCGTCAAGGCCCGACAGAACTCGACCGCCGACGCCCACCGCGCGTCTCGATCCGGTTCCATGGCCTTGACCAGCGCGGCGACGACGGCGGGCGGCAGCGATTCCAACCCCTGCGGGCGAACTTCAAGCAGATGGTTCACATCGCCGTCGTAAACAAGAGCCGCTTTGCCCGTCAGCAACTCGGCCATCACGGCGCCGAACGCGTAGATGTCCGTCCGGGCATCGACCGACCCGCCGCCCCGGATCTGCTCCGGGCTCATGTAGCCCGGTGTACCTTCCAGATATTCGTCGAGGCCCGGCGAGTGGGCCATCACGGACGTTCCGAAATCGACGATCTTCAGTACCGAATCCTTGTCGATCATCAGGTTCTCGGGCTTGATATCGCGATGAATGACGCCGACACTGTGGGCATACGCCAAGGCGCTGGCACAGGAACGGGCGATTTCGCTCACCGTGGACGGCGCCAGGGAACCCAGGCGATCGATGATCTGGCGCAGGTTCTCCCCGTCAACGTACTCCATGACCAGGAAGAACTGGTTACCCATCATTTCGATATTGTGCAGGCGCACGATGTTCGCATGCGACAGCCGCATCGTCACGACGGCTTCCCGGCGGATCTCGTCGACCGCCTCGGATTTCAACGCCGCCCCCGGGGGCAGAAACTTGAGGGCCACATGCACCCCCAACACCGTGTCCCAGGCCTTGTAGACCGTGCCCCGTCCGCCGTGTCCGATCGCCTCCTCCAATTTGTAGCGACGGGCATACACGATACCCGTGATGGGGCGCACCGCTTTCGGCGCCGCCGCGGGCCGCGGCGGCCTGGCTACCGGGTGGGGACCTGCCGGCCGGGCGACGCTTCCCGGTGGCGCGGCCGCTATGGCCGGCTTGGGGCCAGCGGGTACGTTCGGCCCAAAACCAGGGGGATTAACCGTCGGGGCACCCGGTCGTCCGAAAAGGGGTACCCGCCGGACCGGCTTCATGCCGCGGTCGATTGGCGGCAGCGGCCGGCCCTCGCGACGTGCTGGATTTTGGCTCGAATCTTCCACCCGGCATGCTCCTTTTCGTCAAAACTGAAGGTCAGGATACCAAAACAAACAGTTGTGTTCAACGGCCCCGTTGCCCTATATTAGACGCCTGCCTGCGTCGTAAATCACTTCGGGTTCGTGCCAAAAATAACGCGGGTGCAGCACAAGACAATGCCCGGATCATATTGCAGCATTGGGAATCGGTGGATACGGCGACTGGCGGGCGCGGCGTTCGCACTGGCGCTCGTTCTCCAGCAGGCCGCCGCCCAGGACACCCCCCGCGAAGTACGCGACAAAGCCCAGCGCGCGTTGAACCAAGGCGCGTTTTCGGACGCCGTCGGTTATCTCCAGCAACTGGTCGAGTGGTTCGGCGCAAGCGCCAAGGAGGACACCCGGGTCCAGATGGAGAACGTGTTCTTCAGCCTGGGCACCTGCCATTTTTTCCTCGGCCAGTTCAGTGAATCGCGCGAAGTCTTCAACACTTACCTGAAGAAGTACCGCACCGGCCCGCACGCCCAGGAGGTGGCCGTCTACATCGCCGATTGCTACCGGTTCGAGCAACACCTACCCGACGCGCTCAAGGCTTACCGCGAGGCCATGAAAAAATACGATCTCAGCGGGGAACTGAAAGCCGACGTGCTCGCCTCCATGGCGCGCTGCTACCTCGCGCAGGACAAGTGGGACAAGGCCATGCCGATCCTGCAGCGGCTCTGCCAGATCGCGCCCGACTTCCAGCGCCGCAACTGGGCGGCGACGCTGTTGACGGCCGGTTTCCTCAAGCAGATGCAGGTCGACAACGTCTACCGCCTGATG
Organism: uncultured bacterium; assembly: GCA_903895695.1. Classification (GTDB taxonomy): domain Bacteria; phylum Verrucomicrobiota; class Kiritimatiellia; order CAIKKV01; family CAITUY01; genus CAITUY01. Next base: position 13,104 of record CAITUY010000185.1, on the reverse strand, counting down.
CCCTACCTGCTGCTCCCCAACTCCTTCGCCTCGCGCAGCGTCGCGCTGAACATGGCCGCCCTGGAAGCCGGCGATAATCTATTCGGGGAGGAGAAGTATCGCGATGCCCTCTGGATCTATCGCCTGGTGTACCCCCACGACGTCCTCGAGGCTCGCAGCACGCAACACCTCGAGTACCTGAACAAGCAGGCCGAACGGCTCAAGAAATCAACGGAGAATCCCCGTTACCTGATGCGCGTCCAGGAGAGCATCGGCGAATTGGAAGAGGAGATCAAGGCTCTCGCCACCATCGAGAACTACGACATCGAACTCTCCTTCCGCATCGCGCGCTCCTACATGGAAATCCGCCGCTTCCGGGAAGCGCGTGACTTGTTCCTCTATCTGCACGAGCAAGCCAAGGAGCCCAAGGCCAACGAGGCGCTCTTCTTTGCGTTCCAGTGCGCCGCCCGCCTTCAGCCGTGGGACCAGGCGATCGAGATCGGCAAGCAGTACATGGACCAGTACCCGGGCGGCGAGTACTACGACGATATTTCCATCATGGTGGGCCAGATCTACTCCAAGCTTGAAGACTGGCCCAACGTCATCGCCATCCTGACCAAGGCCCTGGAAATCAGCCCCAAGCATTCACAGGCGGCGGAGTGCATGTTCCTGATCGGCTACGCCTCGTTCATGGAAGAGGACTTCCCAGGCGCGGTGACGTGGCTCAAGAAGATGAACTCGACTTACCCCGGCAACCCGCGCGAAGCCGACGGCACCTACTGGATCGGCATGTCGCTGATGTTCCAGCAGAAGTTTGACGAAGCCATCCCGGCCTTCGATGCCATCCTGCACAGTTTCCCCAACACGCCTTACCTGGCCGACGCTGAGTTCCGCCGCGCTGTGTGCGATTTCGGCACCAGCCGTTTCCCGCTGGCCGAGAAGCGCCTCCAGGCCTTCGTGGATCGCTACCCGACCAATAAACTCTGCGGCGAAGGGTACATGATGCTGGGCGACACCGCCGGGGCGCGCGCCGACCTGCCGCACGCTGTCGCCTGCTATCAGCAGGTGCCCCGGTACGACGTCAACATCGAGTTCTACAACTACTCGGCCTTCCGCGCCGGCGAGATGCTGAACGAGATGCGGGATTTCAAGGGCGTCATCGCCCATTTCAAACAGTACGTCGCCCGCAACCGCGAAGGGTCCAATTTCCCGCTGGCCATGTACTGGACCGGCATGGCCATGTGGAACATGGGGGAACAGCGCGGCGCGCTCGATTACTTCATGCAAGGCGTCCAGAAATACGGCGTAGACCGCAAGGCGCTCGGCATCGACCTGATCCTTGAGGAGTGGGTCGGCCAGATACGCAGCGCCCCCAAGGACGTGGCCGCCTCCGCCTGGAAAAGCCTGGAGGACATGATGACCAAGGCCACCAAGGAGAACCAAGCGGCCCTGGCGCTGCGCCTGCGGCGCGTGCTGACGTTCCAGCCCGGCATCACGCCAGAGCGCAAGCAGGAACTCATCGACGGAATCGTAGCCCGCGAGAATATCACGAACGCGAGTCCCGGCGTGCTGGACATCATGATGGACGAGGCCAGGCACCGGGGCGACACGAACCTGGCCGTGGCCGTGGCCGAGGCGACCATCCGCGACTTCACCGAAACCGACCATGCCCTCTCGGCCCGGATGTTCCTGGCGCAGGTGGCCATCGGCCGCAGCGACTATAAGACCGCCATCAAGCACCTGCTCATCGTCAAGGAAGTCTTCGCCTCCAGTTCCGAGGCAGCCGAAGCGCTCCTGATGCTCGGCGATATCTACGTCAAGACCGGCAAGTACGCAGAAGCGGACGAGTGCTACAAATCGATCCTAGCGGTCCGCGAATGGCGCGGTCCGCTCTGGCCGGCCGCCCTGTACGGCCGCGGCGAGTGTGCCCGGCTGCAGCGCAACTTCGAACAAGCCGCCGCTTACTATGAGCGCATCTACGTCATGTATGCCGGGTCGCGCAAGTGGTGCGCCAAAGCCTACCTTGCGCGGGCCGAATGCCTGACGCTCATGCAGCTCTACAGCAAGGCGGGCGAAACCTTGCAGGAGTTCGTCAATATTCCTGAAATGAAGGATTTCCCGGAATTCGCGGAAGCGCAACAGCGTCTGAACGAACTCGGCACCAAGAAATGACATGAACCGCCTTGTCCATGCAGGTCTGCTCGCGGCCGCCACGGCGGCCTGGTTGGTCGTGCCCGCAGGCACGTTCGCCCAGGCGCCCGCGACGGCGCCGTCGCCCACCCCCGCCACGAACGCTGCGCCGTCGATTGTGGCGCATATCCGTGTAGACGAAAAAGGCAGCGAAGCCAAGGACGTCGAATTCGTGAGCCGCGAAGGCGACAAACTCTTCTACCGCCAGCAAGGCGGCCCCCGCGAAGCGTCCACCACCCTGAACCTGGCGACGCTGCAGGAGGTCGACTTCGACCTGCACTTTGACGATACGGCCCTGAATCAAGCCCGGGTTACGCGCAACTGGTCCTCGGTCGCGGCGTTGCTCTATCCCTCGATCGTGCCCCTGCTCCCGTATGTGGACCTCAAGGAAAACAATGCGGCCGACTTCGCACTGGAACTGGGAGCCGCCATGATGAAGGCGGGCGAGACCGCCCTGGCCAAGGGTACAGACACGAACAAAGTGAATCGCCTGTATGCCGAGGCGCGTCGCGTGCTGGTCGCGGTCAGCGGGGCGGCCTGGTTCCAAGGCGCGGAAATCGCGCGGTTGCACGCCATCCAATGCCTGATTGCCATGGGCGAATTGAAGGAGGCGACCCGCGAACTCAAGGAGGCGCGCTCGCCCGACGTGGGGGACAACGCATACGGGCTCTACTGGTTCGTCGAGGCCAACCTGCGCCTTGCCAGGGGCAACACGCGCTCGGCCATGGATGCCGTGGTCAAATCGCTGGTCTTCGAGGACAAGGATATCGAAACCTTCCCGGATGCCCTGATGTTCTCCGGGCGCTGCTACGAAGCCCTGCTCGAGTTCCATCGCGCCCGCGATGTCTACTATGAGGTCGCCCGGCTGTTCCCCCAGACAGAATGGGAAACCACCGCCCGCCAGAAGCTCCAGTCGATCATGGATCGCGGACTCACCAAGACGAAGGAAGTCTCAGCCGTCGAAAACGTGTTCTTCGGCATCGACGAGGACATGGAAAGCAAGGCCAACGCCTTGCTCAAAGGTGTCGACGGAAAAGCCGTCGAGGCCCCCACCGACGATTCGATCGAGGATGGCAAGGACGACGATGCGCCCGCGGCGAAGAAGAAGACCGATGATGACGGCAACCCCGAAGCACCCCCGCCGCCCCCGGCCCCCGTCGCGGCCCCGGTCGCGCCCCCCGCCACTGTTACGCCGAAGGCCACGCCGACCCATACGTCGACGGCACCTCACAAGACAGATCACTCGAAGACGGGCACCCAGCATTGATGCTACTATGAACGCGACGCCGGGACAGCCCGGCAGAACTTGAGTAACGAAAGGGACGATCATGCGGACGATGAAACGGTATTGGCTCCTCTTGGTAATGGCAATCCTGATGGGCATGAGCTACGGTGCGGCTGCCCAAACGACCGGTACGGCCGGCGCCGCGTCGAGTCCGGCCCTGCGGCAGGAAAGCCGGACGACGCTGTGGGACATGATCAAATCGGGCGGCTGGGCCATGTACCCGCTCGGAACCTGCTCGGTTGTCGTCGTCTGGCTCGTCATTGTCAACTTCCAGCGTGTCAGCGCGAAGAAGATGATCCCGGATGTCGTCGTCGCCCAGATCAAGAGTGCGGCGAGTACCGGCGACTTGCAGCAGGTCTGGAATCTCTCGACTTCGACCGACACTTTCTTCACCCGCACGCTTGCCGCCGGCCTGCGCCAGATCCACCCCGAAGACCCTGTTGGCTCGCGCCCCAAGGTCGAGGCAGCCATTTCGGAAACAGCCGGCCGTGAAGAATCGCGTTACGGCTTCTTCGTCAACTTCCTCGCCTTGCTCACCTCCATGTCGCCCATGTGGGGACTGCTGGGCACGGTCAGCGGCATGATCGGGGCCTTCTCCAAGATCGGCTCCGGCGGCATGGGCAAGCCCGAGATCCTGGCCAAGAACATCGGCGAAGCGCTCATCTGTACCGCCACCGGCCTGCTTATCGCCATCACGGCCATGGGCTTCTACTTCTTCTTCCGGAATACACTCAACTCGGTCATGAAGGAATCCGAGGGGCACTTCACGGAGGTGCTGGATTCCCTGACGGGGAGCGGCGGCGCGTTCTCACAACCGGCCGTGGCCGGCGAAGCCCAGGTCCAACCCAAGGCGTAACGGCAGCCATCGGCGAGAACCAGGGCAAAGTGTATGAAGATTAAAAAAGAGAAGGAGATCCCGGAGGCACGGGTGGAACTCGTTCCACTCATTGACTGCGTCTTCCTGCTCCTCATTTTCTTCATGTGCGCGGCCACGATGTCGAAAGTCGATGCACCCACGTCGGTCAAACTCCCGATCGCCGCGAACGCCGCGGAACAGAAGGACCCCAGCCGCCGCGGCACAGTCAACGTCATCCCGGTGGGCGAGCGGACGCCTGAAAACGAGATTGCTACCGAGCAACGTCCGTTCATGGTTTACGGGAAACTCGTGAACGAGGAAGAACTGACGAAAGTCATGGAAGCGCGCCTCAAAGAAGAGCCCACGTTGCGCCTGTACCTGCGCGCCGACCGCAACGTGAAGTTTGGCACGATCAAGCGCGCCATGGGCGCCTGTGCCGCCGCGGGCGTGCAGGATGTGATTTTTGCCACCTACGTTCGCGATCTCTATTCGGGAGGCGACTGACACCATGAAGATCTCCGGTTCATCAGACGTTGAAGAAGCCCACATCGACCTGACACCCATGATCGATACGGTCATGTTCCTGCTCATTTTCTTCATGGTATCCACACGGCTGGGCCAGACTGAAACCGACCTTGGGATCACGCTGCCCGGCCTTTCGGATGCCAGCGGCCCGGTCGATATGCCTGACGAGCAGATCATCGAAATCGACGCCAAGGGCACGGTGGTCTTGAATGGCAAGGTCTACGCGGGCAAGGAGATGCCCGACCTGGTCCAGACGCTCGGCCGCTACCGCGTGTCTTCGGAGGCCGCCAAGAATAAATACATGATCACGGTCCAGGCCGAGGACGGCGCCAACTATGAACGGGTCATCGACGTGATGAATGCCTGCGCCGGCGCCGGCATCAAGGATGTCACCTTCGGTTCCGGTTGAGGAGTATCCACGCCGTGAAAAACTGGTTCCGCACATGGGTTGAGAAGACAGGACGGCGCGTTTCGCAGTCGATGGTCATCCGCCGTAGCTTCTATGCCAGCCTGCTGTTCCACGCCGGCCTGCTCGTCATCGCCGCGGTCTTTGTCATCAGCCACATCTTTTACAACCGGGAGTCGACCTTCACCGGGCAACCGCCGCCCATGAAGAGTTACGAGCCCAAGAAACTCGAGTTCAAGGTCAAGGTCTCCAAGCAGCAGCGCAGTTCAAGCCGCCCGTCCATGGCCCCGCGCATGGTGTCGACCAAGGTGAGCGCCAACGTGGCCCTGCCCGAAATCAAAATGGACGCGAAGGCCGTGAAGACCAGTTTCCAGCCCAAGTTCAAGGCTTTCGGCGGCACCGGATTGGGCAACGGCCTGGGGGGCGGCTACGGGTTGGGCGGGTTCGGCGCGGGCGTGTCGGCCTTTGATTTCTTCGGGATCCGGGGGCGCGGCGACAAGATCGTCATCCTCGTCGACGTCTCGGTCTCGATGGTCGAGGACGAGAAAGGCGGCCCCAAAGGTTACGAAGCCGTCCGAAATCGAGTCAACAAGGTCATCGACGCCTTCTCGGAGTCGGCGCTGTTCAACGTCGTTGTGTTTGCCGATGCGGCCAGCGCGTTCAGCAAGGAACTCGTGGTCGGCACGGACGATAACAAGACCAAGGCCAAGCAGTTCCTGCGCGGTTTCAATACGGCGGGTAACTACGGCCTCACCAGCGGGAATCTTCAGCCTGCGGCGATCGGCATCCCGGCCGTCGGCGGCACGACGCGCCTCGATCTCGCCCTTACCGCCGCCTTCGAGGAGGGGGCCGACACCATCCTGATCATCAGCGATGGGCTGCCCAATGTGAAGAAGGGGATCACGCCTGAGATGGCCCAGTCTCATGCCGCCGAGGTTGCGCGCTGGCAGGCCGCCAATGCCGGCAACATTCAGCAGTGGGAAGCCCAGCAAGCCGCCGCGGTGGCGGCGCCGGCGACGGCGGTACGGGTCTGGATCCCGCCGACCCCCGCCCGGGCGCCGTCCAAGGGGCCTCTCAAGGAAGGCCAGCAGCCCGACCAGGGTTCCCCCGCCGTGGCAGGTCACTGGGAAGTGCGAACGAACGTGCAGGGCGGACCGCCCCGCCCGCAACCGCCCGCCCTCGATCCGGGGCTCTGGACCATGAACGATTTCCTGCAACATTTCCGAATCTTGCACGAGACACTCTACGTCAAGAAGGGCAAGAAGCTCCCTGTGTTGTACACGATTATTTACGGCAGCGATAAAGAAGGCGGTGACTTCCTGAAGACGCTGGCCGAGACATATAAAGGCCGTTGCCGGCGTGTCACGCGCATGGATTGACGTGCCCGCCGCCCGTCGGGTCCCGGAGTCAACGATGACGATAATGCTTCGCCTGTCCGCCGTGTTGCTGTCGTCGTGCGCGGTTGTGGCCACGGCGGGTCCCGTGCGCGAAGTCGAGATCACGCCCGACCCGGTCCAAGGCGACCAGCAGATCTTCACCATCCGCATCACGCCCGGGGAAACCCGCGTTTACGATAAGATGCTCTTCGAGTGCATCTACCACCAGGAATTTGCCAGCCAGGCAACGGCATCGCAAGGCACCCAGGTGGTCCACGAGCCCGAATCCTTCGTCTACCGGAGGCGGGATATCAAACTCGTCGACGATCTCGATACGCACATCAGCTTCCGCGTCCCCATCAGCCACGCGAAACTGCGCGACATGTTCGGCCTGACGGCCTTCAATACGAACGCCCCCGTGTCCATATCCCGCATCACAATCACCGCGTTCACCACGGAGGGTAAGGCATGGGCTCTCGACCTCAAGGCCAACGGACTCCAGAAGTTCGACGACACCGCCCCCGCTCAGTCCACCAACTCGGTGCCGCCCGCCAAACCATGAACGGCTGGCGCGCGGCTGCCCTGACGTTAGTGACCCTGTCCCTGGCGATCGCTCCAGCGACAGGAGCGCACGCCGGCACGCCCGCTCCGGCCGCCACCCTGCCCGGTCTCGACCTCGCGACCCCCGGGTATCGCTCGATTGCCGAGTCCTTCATCAAGGCCCGCCAGGCGGCCGATGCAGCCCGGCGCGACCGACTGCGCCGCTTGATCCAGGTGCAGATTGACGAGGCCGAGGGGCTGCTGGCGGAAAAAAAGAAGACGGGGAACGTCACGGGCATCGCCGTTGGAAACCAGCAGAAACAGATCTTTGAGTCGGCGCTGACGAACCTGGCGGCATCCGGCACCTGCGAAGTCACAGAGAAGGTGCGGCGCGAGTTGGAGGAAACGGTCGCCCACTACAACGCCGCGCGAGTCAAGATAGAGGCGGTGTTCACGGATGAAGTGGCGCAACTCCTGAAAGCGCACCAGGAGCGCTTTGCGGCTGCCGTGGCCGAGTCTCTACCGGACGCGAAAGATCCCCGCTACGAAGCCGCGCTGGGCGCCGCGTTCAAACAACTGGTGGAGCGAGCGGCGGCTCCGCCTCCCCCGCCCCCGCCACCAACCAATGCCCCAGCCGCGACCGCGACCAATGGAGCCGCCGCCATCGCGACGAACACTGCCGCCGTGGCGGAATTGCCTGAGATCCTCGGGGAATCCGGCCCGGGTACCCGCTGGGTCACGGCCGGCCGTGTCCACGCGGACATGATGGGGATGGACGTCCTGGAAATCCCGCTCGCCAATCGGCCGGCGGGCACGAACCGCACTGACCAATTCAACCCGATCAGCCAGCAGTCGTCGGTCATCGACTACGTCTCGCTCTATCCCCTGCCCGCGCGCACCGGCCTGGTCTACCGCCTAAAGCGCGTCCCCAAATGCGAAGGCGTCGAGATCCTCGACTGGCCCCAGCCGCGCAACAACTTCACGCTGCAGGTTCGAACCCGACCGTCCGCGAGGCTGCCCTGTCCCCATGGCTTTGAAGTGCAGATTAGCGGTCCCGACGCCCTCCTCGCCGCCCTCTTCTCCGGCGCGGCCGTCGAGACGGTTGGACCGACCAATACGGCCGCCGTGGCGGCGGCCCCCGTCGTCCCGGTGATCCTGGGGGTCGCCACGATACCCGCAGGCGCCACCGTGACCGTCGACGGGAAGACGGTCAAGGAGTTCCGCACGCCGTGCCGCTTGCGCCTTCCACCGGGTAGTCAGACGCTTCGGGTCAGTCTGCCCGGGTACGTTGACGGCGTGTTCTCCAACCAGGATTTGCAGACCAGCCACACCCTGTCGTGGACCTTCAAGCCCGATCCCCGCATCGTGCGCAAAACGCTCACCGTGCCGGCGAATACGACGAACTGGGTTACCGTGGCAGAGGTCAAGGCCGGGGCACGGCTGGCCATCGACACCGAGGGGACGTGGTCCGGCATGGGTGGCGCCCCGTCCGGGCCCGAAGGGTACCCGAACAATGAGGCGAACTACAAGATCTACATGAACCCGGCTGACTATCCCCGTCAGGCCCCGGGTGCCAGTTACGGCGCCCTGATCTGGCGCATCGGTCCCCAGGGCCGCGCGGCCGGCGTGGGACACTTGCTCCGCACCACGGCCCAGGAGTCCGGCGACCTCCAACTCGACATCAACGAGGCGCCGACGGCCAAGACCCGAGCCAACAACACCGGCTCGCTCTCGGTCACCGTCACGATCCTGCCGCCGCCGTAACCGGACGCCACTGGCGACGATCGGCACTGTAATCCATCGCCGTGGCATAGATGTCGGTGATCTTCTGGTAGAACTTCCGCTCGCTCGCCCGGATCTCGCGGATCTCGGACAGCAGGTTATCAAAGTACTCCTTGCTGAAGAACGCGCCATTCTTCAGTCGTTCCTTGTCGAGCACATACCCGCGAATGGCGTAGTCACGCAGCACCCCGGTGGCCCATTGCCTAAACTGAATGGCCCGGGCGGAATTGACACGGAAGCCCACAGCGATACTCGCGTCTAGGTTGTAGAATCCAGTCAGGTACTGTTTGCCGTCAACGGCAGTACCCCGGAACTTCCGGACAACTGAATCTTCCTCCAACTCGCCGCTCAAGAAGATGTTTTTACAGTGCTCGCTGACCGTCCGAACATCTACCTCAAACAGCGCGGCCATCAGCTTCTGCGTCAGCCAAACAGTCTCATCCTCCACCCGCACCTCGATCCCATCCTCACCCGCCTGCCGGGTGAAGATTAGGAACTCGGCGGTGCTGCTGCGGATCTGGAGTTTGGTTCGTGCCGTCTTCATGGTCGGTTGCCTCTTCAGCGAACCTGTAAGTAGTCCTTACAAGTTGCGGTCGCCGCCAATTTCATAATGGTCATCTGGACTGCCAATTGTTACTTGTTACGGCACGGAGCCGTTGTCGCTTCCAGTTTTGTCCCGCCGAACGCGAGCCGTAGTCCAAACGACTCTCCACAAATTTGGTAGGGCGACGGCGTCCTCGCCGCACCGTGACTGTCGCGTTCCAGTCTCGGCGGGGCGAGGACGCCCACGCCCTACCCATTCGGTCATTCGGTTGCGGGCGATCGCGCTTCATGACATCACAGTTACTAACGTTCTCACAATAGGCTGCACACGGACTTGCCACCGGTTCACACCGGCGGCCACGTAGCCACGCCTGTGAAGGCGTGTTTCTTCCCGGACCGTGTCCAATCTGTTTCAAGCACGTTCCTATACATCGGCATCCTCGCAAATTGCCCAGACACCGCCTGGGTAATCCGACATCTCTGACCCGCCTTCGTCAGATGCAAACGGTGCACGAATTCCAGATTGTCCTTCGACAGGCCATGCCCCAAGTCCGTCATTGGCCGGTCTCATCCTCCACCCGTACATCAACCCCGTTATCCCCCGCCGGCCGGGCGAAGATCAAAAACTCGGCGGTACTGTTGCGCATTTGGAGTTTGGTTGGTGCCGTCTTCATGGTGATTGCCGGGATTGCAATTGTTATTTGTCGCGATGCGACCCGGCTAGTGCATAACCGCCCGCGGACCCCACGAACGGTTGCCTAGAATGGCAAATCGTCAGTATCCGCAGTATCTACAGAAGTATGACACGATGTAGGTTCCTTGGCTTCCCTGATTTCTATCTGATCCTCATGCGCTTGAATCCAGGCGATCCCGTCAGGCGTAATCTGGAAGACTTCATTCTGCCAGGAGTTTCCCCAAGAGTCCTGCTCCTCCACTGTCTGCTTCTGCACGTAACCCTTCTGCGTCAGTTTGGTGATTCCGAGTGCAAGTGCGACATCGTTAAGTCCCATCGAATTCAGTTTTCCTTGAAGGTCAGAGTGCGTTCCACCGTTCTTCGGTGTCGCCCAAAGTGCGAGCAGCGTGCTCAACATCGCCACCTCGTAATCCTTCAAGTCCTCAAGTGTGGTCGCGCCAGCCTTCAGGACTGGCGCATGTCTAATCCGCGACGAACGGTCCAGTTCATTCTTAACGTTCTTCAGTAGTTCCTTTTCGAGTTCGTCAAAACCGCTTCGGGAGTCAGTTCGGTAGAAAATGACTGGACGGTGTTGAATGTCGAAGGGGAGGCGCTTGCGCATTGCTTTGTCGCAGAGGATGACCGTGGGCCGATCCAAGGCCAACGCGTAACCAACTTCCAGCCAGACATTAGGGTTGTCGGTGCTGACGTCAGCTACGCAAATGTGAGCGCCCCGAATGGCCGATTCTATCTTCTCGACGACAGGCTGAAGACCCAGAATCTGGTCGGCGCGTTGCGGGCGCACACCGACTTTCTGTAGGGTCGGTGCGACCGTTTCCGAATAGCGGCGGTCAAACGTACCGCCCTCATCGAATTCCTGAATAACGAAACAGCATGGTTGTTCATCCGGCATTCTTCATTCCTCCCTCATGGCCAACGATGCCGCTCACGGCCGGCGAGCTTGCGAGCCGTGCCGCGCAGCGGTGCTAACCTTTCTTGTTCTCACTCAGAGTGAGGTTGCTCTTGCCACCATTGCACCAATTGCAGAGCGTCTGGAGATTGGCCATCGTTGTCTCGCCTCCGTCGCTCCAAGGAACGGTGTGATCAAGTTCAAGTGTGATGCCACCGTCCGGATTCTGGACGGCACCGCACAGTACGCATCTGAAGTTATCGTGCCGCATGACTAGGAATCGCAGTCGCCAAGAGGGGGTCCTGTTCGTTCTGTGGACGAACCGCTGGTTTGCTTCGTTGTGCAGTGGCTGCGGCGAGGCATCATCAGGATGGTGGGCAGTGCCCCCCTCTGAATTCACTGCTTCGACGAAAGCCTCTAGGGCTTTCCGGTAGGAACCGAAGCGCCTTGGATAGGGGGCATACGAGTATCGAGAGTGTGGCTTGACGAAATCGTTCTTGCTGGGCTGACGCCCAAGTTTCTCCCAGAGTTGTTCGAGGTTCTCGAACAGGTCCTCATCGGAAATGGTCTCGTGAAATTGCGAAGAAAGTCGAAGACCCGTGTCAGCAATGGCCTGCCTCCATGATCCCACTCGGCTAGAAATCACGCGGAGACTGTACCTGCCATTGGCCTTATAGTCCTCCGTACTGATGCAGTCGCTGCCAAGAGTCTGTGCGACTCGCCGTAGGTCCGCCATGCAATCTTGCGCCGTCGCTTGATGATTTCGAATCCGTCTCAATCCAGCCAGTTCGTGGGCCTTTCCGAACCCGCCAAATCTCTTCTGAAATGTCGAGGAACAGAGACGACCGTACTTGTCGTATTCAGCCTTGGTGACGTAGTCCTTGCCCAACTCCTTGGCAACGCGCTGAATGTCGCCTAGCAGTTCTCTATCACTCAGGCCGTAGTTGTATGGTTTGAGTTCGAACTTCATATCATCTCACGGCTAACGGCGGCGGTGACCGGCGGTGACCCCTCAGGGTTCACCGTACGAGTCCGCCGCCTAGTTGTGCCTCGTCCATTCCCCACTTCAAAAAGAAGGCAAAGAAGGGGTCTGTGATATGGAGTCGCTGCTCCTCCCTTTCCCAGTCCAACACAGGAGTTGATGCCTCGTCGCCCGAGGCGATTTCTGACATCTTCTCCAAGACGCGTCCGATCTCATGACCTTCTGGGGGATCGCCAGCCATTATGTCGCGGACGGCGCCTCGCAGTTGTGGATACAGTATCGTGTCGAGCCCCGGAGCAAGATGGGCAAGCGCGAAGAGTACTACACCATAGATATCGGTTGTCTTGCCATTCTTCAACTGGCGGTCAATCCTATCAGAGCGTTGCCGAGGCCCAGTAGCCAACTTGTCGAATATCACCTTTCCGGTTCCCGCCGCGACTTTTCGGAACAGACTGTCGCTTACGTCTGTGATTTCCCTGCTTGCATCCGTCGTCTCCTCTACACCATTGGCCCGCGCCAACTCCCGGCAGAACTCCTGCATGAGATGTGGACTACCGTATGCTGAAAGCGCCAGTCGGGAAGTGACTGTCGGAGCCACTTCGAGATTCAGAAGAGGAAACCCCTCGTCAGGGATCACGAGAAGTTCATTCTCCTCCCATGCTGGGATGGTGATCGTCTCAAGTCTTCCGGTCATCTCCCGCTCGACCTTGATAGCATCGTACTTTCGGTGCGGAATGGCGATCAACACGACAGGAACACCCTCAAACACGAGCGGTTTCAGCGCACGAACTATGCTGCCCTGAAACGATCGCTCGAGATAGTGAAAGTCGTCGATGATCAGAGGTCGTCGGGTCTTCTGAAGTTGTGAGATCGCAGCCGTCCTGGGACTTAGCGACCGCGACTGCGTCTCTGTCCCGTGAGCTTCCCCCCATCAGTTGGACAACTTCAGGGCTGAACTAAGATACAATGTTGGCTCGATATTCCTATGGTTTTGTTCCCTCCTTTTTCCACCCCAAAGGGTGGACCTATAGCATTGGAATTGGTGGTGGGCAGGCTG
>CAITUY010000184.1 GCA_903895695.1 uncultured bacterium | reverse complement strand
TCAGCACGCAGGGCCAACCAACAGGCGAAGAAGATGTTCTATTGGGAATCCGGCAGCCAAAGAAAATCAACCGAAGAACATCCACGGCCGCGCATGTTCATCCCGCCAACCCAGCTACACTTTCGGCTTGGCGTTGGTAGCAGGGGCACTACGTCGGCACGGCCATGTTCTGGCAGCAGAACAGTGCCGGCTGGTGGGGGGAAGGCGAGATCAAATTCTTCATGGATGGCGACGTGGAATTCCCGACAATCTGCGGGACCGGGACGGAAGACTACTTCGGCGGCGCGTGGTGCTTCCGTGGCAACTACAACGGGCCGTTCCTGGGCTACCCGCTGGGTGACAGCGGGTTTAATGCCGATGCGCCGCCAGCGAGCCGGCCGGGCAACCGCCATATTCTCTACCGCTTCCACATCATGGACCCGATCCGGTTCGAGCAGGATCTGCGGGTCACAATCCAGGCGATTGGCTGGCGCAGCGAGGGCCGCTACCTGCCGCTGCAGGACGACATCAGTTCCGTGGCCTACTGGTACCAGGCCGAACCCCATGCGCCATTTCCCGCACTCGGTACACGGGACCAACTGGAAGTTGTCTGACAGAGGGGAGGGCGAGCGTCCGCGCGAGCCGCATGGGCCGGCGCGGGAAGCCGCGCCGCTCCGAGGCTGGTGGGATAGGAGTGTCACTATGACTGACGACAGGCAGCGAGTGGAGGGTCGCGACCGGGAGCGGGAGCACGGGGTGATCGCGGGGACCAGCGTGCGCAAAGTCGGGGTGGACCCGGTGCTGGCGCGCGCCGTGGTGCGGGAGGACGAGGATCTGCGCTACGCGCTGCCCGAGACGTGCCTGCAGCCGCCGTGTGTCGCGGTGGACGTGGCCGCGGAAAGCCATGCCGTGCTGGTTAACGGGTTGGGGGCCAACTGGGCGCCGGCCTTCCAGGGGGAACAGGCGTACCCGGCCGACGACGACGAGGCGGGCTGGGCGCGCGTTTTCGCGGGGATGAGCCAGGCGGGGATCCGCTGGGTTCGTTTCTGGCTGCACCCGGGCTTCGCGATGGCCGGCGGCCGCCCTGACGGTACGCATTCGCAGTTCCGCCGCCTGGACCGGCTGCAGGCCTGGGCCGTGCGCCACGATGCCCGCATTATGCTGGAACTCTCGCAAGTGCCCGACGAGTTCCAGGGCGGCGGCGTTCACGACGCGCCCGGCGACAACCAGCGCTACGTGGATGACTACATCGTCCCGCTCGTCCGCCACGTGTTGCGGGAGCGCGGGTGTGACCGGGTGGACCGGCTGTGCCTGTTCAACGAGCCGTTCAACGCGGACGTGCGGCCGTACATCTTCTACCCGCCGGCCGGGCGGGAGCCGCTGGAGTACTACCTGGACCTGCACGAGCGGTTGCGCGCGTCCCTCGACCGGGCGGGATTCGCGGAGCTCGGGTTGATCGGCCCGAACTCCGCCAACATGTTCCAGCGCCACATCGAGATGTTCGAGGACCTGGGACTCGCCCAACGCGTGTCGCGGGTGTTCGCCGAGCTTGATTGCCACCAGTGGCGGCTGCGGTTCGACTACTACCCGCCGTCGAAGCGGTGGCCTGGCTACACGATGCGCGAGGGGATGGAACGCTACCTCGAGCCGACCCTGGCCGCGGCCCGGCGGCTGGGTAAGTTGCTGAGCTTGACCGAGGTGGGGGCCATGTACTTCAACGAGGATCCCCGCACGGCGCGCGTCACGCGCCACGACGCGTTCCTCGTCATGGCGGAAGGCGCGGTGCGGTCCATCAACGCGGGGGTCGCCGGGCTGATGATCTGGTCCTTTACCAGCGGCGGCCAGGTCGATGGCCAGTGGGGCTGGGTCGGCACGCGGGCAGAGGGGTTCGCGCCCGTGCCGAACCTGCTGAACGGGTTTACCGTCCTGATGCGGTACCACCGGCCTGGCGCGGCGATTCACCGGTGCACGGTCCAGTGCGCGGACTTTTCGCCCTACATCGCGGCCGGCGCGCTGGTCATGCCAGGGGCGGGCGAAACCCTCTGGCTGGTGAACGATCACCCCGTGGAAAAGATCCGGGTGACGGTGCGGTGGCCGGGTCGGTGCGGCGGGCGGGCGTGGCGCGGAGTCCGGAAGGATTTCGATCCCGAGGTGAAGCGGTTGCCTGACCTGCCGGACGGCGAGACACTGTCGCTCGTGCTACCCGGCATGAGTCTGACGACGCTGACCACGCTAGCGGAGCCCGCCGGTGTGTGAAGAGTGAGAAATGACGGAACGGTTTTCTAGATCTGGCAGACGAGTGAAGCCCTGCCGCCCTTCTAAAAAAGTTGTCGCATCCCCATGTCCTGACGTATAAGAACAAGTGCGGAGGATGGGGGTGATCCGAAGGAGGCGATGCAATGAGAAAACTGCGCGCGTCTTGGGCCATCTGCCGTGGGTCCGCCAACATGCACGGTGCCTTGGTGTTGGCCTGCCTGATCGGCGCATCCGCAGCCGAAGCACGGGTTGTCGCCGTCGAGATTTTCGCCAACGACAAAGATGGAAATCGGAAGGACCAGGCCACGGTCCCGCCGGAGTTGAAGGACAAGATTCCGGCCGCGGATGTCTATTCGGGCCATGACCGGGGGGAGGAAGGTATTAAGTCCCTGGCCGATGGCGACATCCTCATCTTTAACTGCCATGGGAGTCGCTACGCCTTCAAGGACGACGACACCAAGGTCAAGTTCCAGGACTTCTGGCATCACTTCAACCGGGACGGGAACCCGCCGCGCTTGAAAGCCGTCGTGTGGCTCGGCTGCATGTGGGATCCGACCAAACCCGAAGGCGGCCCGCCCTTGCGGCCCGGTGAAGCCGACAGGTGGCGGCAGGTCCTGAATGCCGACTACATGTTCGCGCCAAAGAGCTTCTACTTTCATCCGCGGGATCGCGGCGATGCGATCCGTCTCTGCAACCTGATCTTCAATGACAAGTTCGAGGAGGCCATGCGGGAAATCCGGGGCCAGAGGAACAGCTTCGTTTATGCGAAGGAAGGGCCGGGCGACGAATCCATCAACTCGATCGTCTTCCTGATCGATGCGTCCGGCAGCATGGAAGGCGCCAAGATCCAAAGCGCCAAGAATACCGCGGTCACCCAGATCAAACGCCTGGACGAAAAGACCGAAGTGGCGGTGATTTCCTTCCATGGGTGCGGCGGAGGCATTTCGGTGATCTCGGAATTCAAGACGCTGACGCCCGCCAACAAGTCGGTCCTGGCGACGGCCATAGGCAGTATCTCAGCCGGGGGCGATACGAACCTGGGCGAGGCGACCGACTTTGCGGGCGCGTACGTCAGAAGCAACGGAAAAGGCGCCAGGCGGACCTTGATCTTTCTTTCGGATGGCGAGGAGACCTGCAACGGCAAGCCAGCCGATTCGGTGAGGAGGCTCAACCCATGAAGACGAAGTTCATGATGATGCTACCGATCCTGGCGTTCGCGATCGCAGCGCCCTGCTTTTCGCAGCAGGCGCCGTCGGCCCAGTCGGCCTCAGGCCAGAGTAATAAGATCGATGTCATCGTCATCGGGTATGACATTGAGAGCAACCAGACGGCCAAGGCGATGCTGAACGACATGGCGCAGGCGGCCAAGGATGGCGGCGCGATGGGCAAGGTGATCATGGCCGGCCGTGACGAGGCGGACCTCAGCAAGGCAATGACCGAAGCAGTGGACACCGCAGTGGTCAAGCGGCCGGTTGCGCCCACCCTTGAGCTGCGAGCCTTTCTCGTGAAGCCGGGCGAGACGGTCGCCGTGGTTCACTCGGGAATCGCCGTCACCAATGCCGTCCCTTGGATCGGTTTCTACGAAGCCGACGCGGGGGACATGGATTACATTTCCTACACATTCCTGAACAACCTGACCAAGCGAGTTTACGACGTGAAGGCGCCCGAGAAGGAAGGCGAGTACAATTTCCGTGTGTTCCTGAACGACAAGTCACCGCCCGTAGCCATCAGCGATGTCGTCGAAGTGAGCGAGTGAGGAGGGGAGAAGGGCAATGGCGACTCAAGTGGAAATCGTACAGGCGGGTGAGGCCGCCGTGGTGGCCGCACTCAAGGCAAAGGGCTGGACGATCACCGTCTGGGACACTCAGGCGCCTGGCTCCACAGACATAGAAGCAACATCGGGCCAGAAGAAGCTTCTCGTCCACGCCAAGGCGGCCATCGCGCCCGCGATTCCGGAGTCACTTTCCAGTGGTGAGGAACGGGTTATCCACTCCCGTGCCACCGAAATCGGCGCGGAAGCCTACAAGGCCCGCGTGACGCTTGACCAGAGCCTTGCCCCAACCGCGGTTGAGTGGCGCAAGCTAGGGCGGACCGCGGGGGCACATCATCGTAAGGACTAGCAGCCCGCTAGTAGCGAGGCGGGGGACCCGGTCGACGCGCGGACCTCAAGCTCACGGGTCACGGTCGCGCGAGGGAAGCCGCCTTCGAAGGTCAGATGCCAGAGACCCGGCTCATCATTGATTCCGAGCGGCAGGACGAATTCACCTGCAACACCGTCGATCCCAAGATAGCCGCTGTATAGACTCTCCGCCCCCGAAGGGCTCGCGATCCGCACTCGAACGGTGAAGACTCCCCGGATGGGGCGCCCATCCTCCCCGTGCAACTGGACCGCGTAGTGGGCCTGAGCCCCTGCCTGTGCCTGCGCCGGCCCTTGAACACGCAGCGCGGCTTTCGGCGATGGAATCAGGGCCAAAACTCGTCCCCAGGAGGGATCCAGGGTCATCAACAGCGGCACGGATGTGGGGCCCAGCACGTCGCCGCTGGAGAGGTCGACCACCCAGCGGTCCTGCGCGTGGAATCGCACGTTCGCCTCCACCGCTTCATCGCGCACCAGGGCCGCGCGCCGGTAATTTTCGTTCGGGTCGCCGTAGGTGTAGTCCATGCCCCAGAAGCGGTCGGCGTAGTTGTTGACGAACACGAAGGTGTCAACGTCTCCGGAGATGAACCGGCGCACCGTCACATCAGGATTCGAGACATCAACGGTCGGCTCCATCTGCTGGCGCAGGATTTCGACGGCGGTCTCCGGGGCCGCATTGAGCGCGCCCTTGATATAGGGCCGGGCCTCAGGGTGCCAGCCGTCGGTGTAAAGGTAGTCCGGGTCGGCCAGCAGGATGCCGCCGGCCGCGGCGAACTCCCATAGCTTGACGACCACGTCGTCGGGCAGCGCGCGGGCATCGGGCAGGCAGACGGCCTTGAAACGCGAGAGGATCCCGGCGCGGATCTCCTCTTCACAGATGATCTTCAGCGGCACCTGGCGCCGCAGGGCGTGGCGGTAGAACTCGCAGACGCGCTTGGAATGGGTGTGCGACCGGTGTTCCGGGGCGACATCGAAGGCCTCGGTTGTGAACGAATAGAGCGCGGCAAAGGGCGTGTCCGGGTCCTGCCAGTGGCGGGCTGCGGGAAGAATCCAGTCCTTATGCCGGCCGCACCGGGCCAGGGCCGCGTAACTCGTCCTGAGCCGGGCCTTCTGGACGTCGTCATTGCCCTCCATGATCTTGCTGTGGTCCCACCAGGAGAAGTAGGCGATCAGTTTGTAGCCGGCGGCCAGCATGTTCCAGTAGTTCTGCTGGACCTGCCAGGTGGGGGCGACGGTGGCGTCCGCTGCATAGAGCCCGAGCATCCAGACCTCCGCCTCGCGATGGCCCATCTTGCCGATCTCATAGTGGCAGATGAAATCCTGCGTAGGCGAACGCATGAGCGGATAGCAGTAGCTGGAGACGATCCGGGCGGGCTGGGTCAGGGGCCCGTAAAGCCCGCAGGTTAGCTGAACGAAAGAATTGTCGGGCGCGCCGTGGCACAAGCCCAGGGCCACGGGCGGGGTGGCGGCGTTGCAGACGCGCTCCATGTCGCGGATAAACCCGCCATAGGTTTCGCCGCTGCGGTAGCGCATCCAGACCAGCCAGGGATCGTTGACGGGCACGACGCCGCGCCGCGCCGGCGTGGTCAGGGGCGGATCGAAGCCGAAGCGGTCCCGGAAATCCCGGCGGCAATCCTCGCAATAACACGAGATAAGGGCCTGGCCGCTGGCGCAGGCGGCGGCCATGAACAGATCGTCGCCGTAATAGATGCCGCCGCTGAACGCCGGATGCGCCTGCAGGCCGGCCAGATGCTCCGCGAGGCGGCGGCTGGAGTTTTCGCGGAATATGGACCGGTGATAGCAGGGCGCGGTTGTCTTCTGTTTCGCCGGATCGGAGGCATTCAGTTGTGACTCCAGGCCGGGTGTGACGGAACGATCCGGGCCCAGCGAGGGCAGGAACCGCATGCCGTAGCGCGCGGCCTGGTCGTAGGCCGGGCTGTCGTCTTCGAGCCCTTTGTGCAGGTGATTGCAGATGAGGTTGATCCCGGCCGCGTGGAGTTCCTTCAGCGTCTGCTCCCGCTCCGCCGGCGTGGCGGCGAACGGCACGGCATAAATGCCATAGGGGAAGTCCGCCGGCTTCGGTCCGGGAATCCGGTAGAAGGAGAGGGGAAAGGTTTGTTCTTCGCGGCCGGCCCGGACCACAAACTGGCCGCCGTATTGGCCCGGCGCGAGAAGGCGGCTGTCGAGCGTTAGTGTCAGGCTTGGAGTTGCAGGTGGGTTGAGGACTGCTTGTTTGGAGTACGCTGGCTTGACAGCGTTGTCGATAGCCGCGGCTTGACGTGGCGTGCCCAAAAGCGGCGTCGAGCCGCCGCACTCCAAACTTTGACGACGGCCGTCCGGCAGCACGCGATGCAGATCCAGTCGGACGTGAAGTCGCTCCTTCATGGACGCTTCGGTCAGTTCCAAAACCGCCACGTAGGGGATGGATTCAGACACCAAGTCGGATTTGGGAGGAATCAACTGCATGGGGAGAAAGCTACATCGCATCACTTGACGGTATCAACTATTTCGTGGATTGACGCCTCTGGGCAAGCCTATGATGATCGAAGTCGTGCGTGGTCAGCAAGCCGTAGAGGCCCGACGAGAGAAGGGAATAGCGATGCTTCGTACACTTCCGAAATCACTTCCATTGATCGGCCTGCTGCTGGCCGCAAGTTCTTATGTCCGCGCCGAGGAACCGGTGAAGCTCGAGATTGACGCCTCGCAGACCGCGGTGCTGGACCCTGCCAACTGGGACAAGGTGTTCGCCGGTGAACGGTATTTCGATGCCGTCCGACCCATGCTGGTGCGGTTTCCGGGCGCGGCTGCCAAGGTCGATGGATGGCTGCAGAAGGGCTACACGGTCGATAAACTCGAACTCGTGTTGCGCTGGCAGAAGCAGGAGGGCGAACACCCGGAACGCGGCCGCAGCAACTGGGGCGCCGACCAGCAATACGCCGCCAATCCCGGCCAATGGCACGTGCTGGTCTACCCGCTGCTCCACCCCTGGAGCGTCGACAACCCGGAGCTTGGCCCCACTTTTACTTCGTGGATCAACGGCATCGCCTTCTGGGACCACGGCGGCGCGCGCGGCGATGGGAGCGACCGGCAAGCCACGGCATTCGGCCCGCTGCCGCTCAACACCAACAGTCCCGAGGCCCGCCTGGACATGACCAGCGTGCTCAGCGATGCCGCTTACGGCAAGACGCTCGGCGCGCGTCTGCGGGCCGTGGAGGAGCAGGGATTTCAGGTGCAGAAGCAGGAAATCCGCGACATGAGTTACCGGAACTTCTACGCCTACGATTGGGCGGTCGCCATCGCCTATATGAAGATCTGGGTGGCCCCGCCCACGCTGGCGGTCACCCTGCGCCCCGGGCCGAAGGCGGCGGCGGAACCGCTGCCGTCCGCCACGGATGTCGCCGCGCTGGCGGCTGACCTGAAAACCAAGGGCGGGTGGGGCCAGTCGAGCATGGCGCTCCCGGACGATTTTGAGGCCCGCCAGCGCATAGCCCTGGCCAAGTCTGCTGGCGTGCCGGACTGGATGTGGGCGCGGATTGAGGAACTGCGCGCCCTGCACAACGACCCGGGCGAGAGTGGGCTGGGGCTCGGCATCCCGTTCAACTACAGCGCGCTCTTCGACGGCCGCGAGGCCTATTTCAAGGCCATGCGCAACATCCTGTTGATGCCGCCCCGCATGTGGCAGGGACACACCACCACCGATTTTGCCTACCTGCCGTGCGCCTATCCCGAACTGCTGCCCCCCGCGGTGATGGATCACCTGAAACTCTTCTGGGCCGCCTGGCTGCATCCGGAGGTCGAGATCTCCACCGACAAGAACCTGGGCGGCGGCACGTGGCGCGGCGGACCGACCTATTTCCGCGGCTACACGCATTCACCGGGCACCATGAATTTCAACCATAACGCCGTCGCCGGGGCCCTGCTGGGCGGGCAGCTCATCGATTCCCCGTGGGTGATCCGCGATGCCCGTAGCGGACTTGAACACGTCCTGCTGCGCGAACACGTCTTCGCCGAAGGCGCCCACCAGGAGATCGGCGATACCTACTACCAGGCGATCACCGTGGCGGCGGCCGGGGGGATTGCCAAATTCGCCCGTGATCCCTACGACCGGGTCATGGGGCTTATCCTGCGCGACCGGTTGGTCGAGCCGCTGGTCTCGATGTACAACCCGGGCCTGCGCCGCATGACCCACCCCATGGCGCGCGGGGACTTTGCCTACCAGATGCTGCTCCAGGAGGGACCCTACAGCGTGCTGCACACCCTGTCTCCCAACGGCGTACTGATGCACCTTGGCGACCTCAAGAAACAGCTCACCAGCACCCCCACTACCTGGGGTTCGATCCACGGCCTGTCGATCCTTGGGGACGAGGCGCCGCCGCAGCGCATTGCCATGCTCAGCCCCTGGACCGACACGTATCTGGCCGAGACCATGGCCACGCTGGTGGACCGGAAGTCGTTCCCCTGGCGTGTGACCGCCACCGACTCCTCGCCCGGCGTGCGGCACGGGGGCTGGCACCTGGACTACCTGAGCCGGGATTACTCCGTGGCCTCGCGCGACAACGCGAATCACGATTACGGCACCGTCTCCATCACCGCGCAGTGGCGGCGGGAGGATCGGCCGGTCACGAATATGGAGGACCTGACGACGCTGCAGATGAACATGGGTTTGAACGAGCATTATACGAAACCGGCCCTGAGCATGGCCGAATTCGGCGTCGTACAACACGACAACCTTCTGATCGCGCTCAAGGCCCTGCCACGCCGCGATCACGTCGAGGATCCCAAAGTCCCGACGAAAGCCCTGCACACGACGGTGGCGATCGTCTCCATGGGCGATGTCTCCAAACGCGAGATTTGGATCAACAACAAGAAGATCGAGGAACTCTCCGGCGCGCAACCTGCCTCGACGAACGACTGGGAGAAGCGAATGAAGACCGGCGGCGCCACCGTGACCGCGAAGGATGGGGACTTGATCGCCATCAATGACGGCGTCTCCTACGCGGGCCTGATCCCGATGTCGGCCAACACGCTCGAGCGCGACCGTGAAGTGGAGATTTCCTATGACTATCCCACGATCCTGATCCACGCCTTCCTCTACCGCAGCGAAACCCCGCTGGACCTGAGCCGGCTTTACGGCACGAACGCGGCCAGCACGAACGCCAGCGCGCCCACGGCCGGCTTTGCGCTGGAGATGGGCGACCGGACCCAGTACCCGACGTTTGCGGACTTCCGCGCCCATTTGGCCGCGGCAAAACTTGCGGCGCACTGGGACGCCGCCAAGAGGCTTGTCGAAGTCACCTATGCCAGCGGCAGCAATACGCTGGAGATGGGGTATGATCCCTCGACCTACCCGACTCCCTACCGGCGCGTGAACGGGCAGTGGCCCTATCTGCCGGCGGGCATTCAGCGCGATACGCCCTGGGCCATCCAGGGGAAGAGCGGACGGCTGGAAAAGAACGGCGCCGTGCTTGTCTGCGATGCCGGCCGCACCGCGTACCTGCAGGCCGTCCCGGAGAGCGATACCTATATCGGTTACAATCCGCTCCCCGATGCCACCCCCTGGTCGCTCGAGGTGCCCGGGGGCGTGCGCGTCCAGGCCAACGGGAAACTGAGCGTGGCGCGCGTGGTGGTCCGTGCGAAGGCCAACGCGTTGTGGGTTGACGCCGCCCGCAAGCCGGAGCAGAACACCCCGGACATGGCGACCGCGCTCCTCGTGTTCGGGTTGGCAGCCCCGCCGGCCGTGCAACTCAACGGCCGGCTGATCAATGGCCTCGCGACGCAGAGTGTTGACGGGAAGAACGCCTTCGTGATTCCCTTGGAGACTGACGCCCCGAAGAAGTGATGCTGCCGTTCACCTCGCCACGATACGATGGCGGCCCTCGGGGATCAGCAGCCTGATGGCTTTGTCGCCGGCGCGTTCCGCCGGCGCGGGCCGGCCGTCGATCGTCGCCGCGCGCCACTTCCGGCCCCGCAGCACCAGCCAGCGTGCGCGGCCGGACGCCTGGATCGCGACCTTGCCATCGCTCTCGACCGCCTTGAACGGGCCGTCCCCCTCGATGGTGAGGCCGCCCGGCACCCCGATCGAGGTCCCGGACATCTGGATATACTCCCGGCTGCCGCCGGCCTCGCGCACGGCCCCGGCCCAACCGGTATAGTGGAACGAGCGGTCCGCGCAGAAGACGGCATCCTTCAGCCCCGCGCTCACCACGGCCCGCATGACGTCGTTCCGGGTGGTCAGGCAGGAGCCCGGCGCATGGTTGCCGAGCGGCGCGAGTCGCGCATGGTCCTCGGGCTTCGCCCACGCAAAGGCCCAGCTGAAGTCGGTGTACGGCTTGGCCGCCACGTGCATCGAGACCTGGCTGTAGAACGTGTCCTTCATCTCCTGGGAGACGGACTCCATGGTGCTGAATTTCGGGAACGCGCTGACGTTGGCCTTCATGTCGAGGCGTCGGTCGCGGACTTCGCCGTCGAGCGGGGCGTTCACGCACACGGGGATGTCGGTCCCGTACCGACCCTTGTAGACGCGGCCCAGGCGGCCGATGGACTTGTAGGCATCGGCCTTGAAGTTCAGGTCCAGCGTGGCCGTAAACTCCGTCTCGACCTCATCGTAGAAGAAGAAACCGTGTGGTTTCACGTACAGGATGTGGCGGCGCCACCAGCCGTACGGGGCCTCCTCGCCTGTGAAGCCCCAGAGCGACAGCTCCGGCTTCATGTGCAGGAGATGGATGGGCATCTCGCACACGGCATAGTCGGCGTAATCCTCGGTGAGGAAGCGCGTCACGAAGCCCCGGTTGTAGCACTCGCGATCCGTGGGCGTGCCGGAGAACGAGATCGCGTTGTGCAGGTGGGGCGCCGAACCGCTGACCGTTTTCCCGCTCTCGTCCGTGCCGGAACCGTACTGGATGCCGTATTCATCGAGCAGCGGGACCTGGTCCGCGAACAGGAAGAACGACCCCTCATCGTAATGGAAGTGGGAGTAGATCTTTCCGCATTTGATGAAGAAGAACACCTCGTCCTTGGTTCCCTGCTTGTCGCGCAGGACGAGCCCGAGCCCGTCGACGTGCTCGCTCGGCAGCGCGCGCACCGGCGCGGACGGCAGCGACGGCTCGATGAACAGCGCGTCGTAGAAGCTGAGCCCCTGCTGGCCGGGGTTGTTGAGCTGCATGCCGGAGCGCTTCCATGCGCCCATCATGGCGGCGGAAAAAGCGCGGTCCTCGCGTGCCAGGCCCGCGACCCAGGCGAGAATGTTGCCGCCGCCGCTGGGGTACATGGCGTCGCCCATGACCGTGAACGAGTGCCGGCGGATGCGGCGGTCGTACGGGCCCTGGAGGCGGGCCAGGGCGTAACACATGCGCTGGAACCGTTCGTCCAGAAAGTAGTCGCGGATCCGGACCTGCTTGAGCATGGCAAAGTACGGAACCCACCAATCCAGCGTCGCCAGCGTATAGGTGGCGCTCTCGATGAAGGCGCCGTTTTTGAAGATCCAGTTGTCGAACTCGCGCTCGACGTACGACAGGGTCTGGTCGATCCACTGCCGCGAGCACGGGTGCCCGGGGAACGCCATCGCGGCGGAGCCCATCGAGGTGTAGAGGTCGATGTGGAAGTTGTGCGGCGCCGTGTCGACATTGTACGTGCACCAGTCCGACTCGCGGCTGGGGAACCAGGCCGTCCGATGGCACGACCTGGGGTGGTCGCTGTGCAGGACGATGGCCTCGGCGTTCCAGTAGTGACGGTCGTTGATCTTGTAGCAGAGGAACGCGACCGCGGCCTTGAGGTAACGCTGCTCCTCGTTAGTGAGCTGCATGTGCGGCGCCACGATATCGTACATCTGCATGAACGGGCGGAGCGTGCGGCCGAGGTTGATGGAACCGCAGATGTCCTTGCGGTGGCCCACCGGTCCCAGGAAGCCATCCACCCGACGGCGAATGCCCTCGATGATGCCGCGCTTGAGGATGTCGGCGGTCTTGGCGGTGGGCTTCATGAGCCACGCGCTCATGGGGTCCTCGCGGTGTTCGTCGTTGAGCGGGTAGTGGCCGCCCGCGTCGAACTGGCCCTGGACGAGCTCGGCGTCGGGGTCCAGGAACTCCCCGTAGCGCCGCAGGGGCTGGAACGTCTGGAACAGCTCGCGGGCATGGGCGACGTCCTCACGGGAACAGGCGGCGATGGGCCGCTGGCTATCGGGGACTTCGTCCCATTCGAGGACGAGGTCCTTCACCCAGTCCAAGGTGGTCTCGTACTTGCGGCGAAACGTCGCCGCGGGGGAGTCCCAGTAGGATTCAGGCGTGCTCTTCGCGGCGTCGGCAAAGAAGAGCAGCCACTTCCGAATGCCCGCCTTGCAGCCGGCGCGGAGGACAAGGGAGGGTCCCTTGCGGGGCAGCATCGAGATGGGATTCTCGGGGATGAAGGTCCAGTCGCCGTCGTGCGTCACGGCGAGGCCGAGGCAGTCGCGGCCGTTGAGGAACATGTAGGCGTCGAAGTCATCGACGAAGTAGTGGATGCTCTGGTCCGGCGCCTGGACGTCGCCCAGGTGCATCTTGCCGGAGTAGTCGAGGTCGAGGACCTTGGTCTTGCCCCACGTCCGGTGGTGGCCGTAGGCGGCTTTCGTGGGGCGGAATCCCGGGAACAGGTCGAACTCCCACGCGGCTTCGAAGCAAAGGCGGGAATGCTCCGCGATGCGTACGTGAGACTCGCCGGCGTCCAGGCGGAAGGTCACCCGGTAGTCATGCTCGCCGGCGGCGTATGTGACGGCGTAAGCGCACCAGAGAGGCCCTTCCTCCAGGGTCTCGAAGCGGATCTCGCGCACCTTCAGATCCGGCGTGACGGCGAGCGTTCCCTTGCCGATCCAGGCCGCCCGGCCGCGTCGCAGCCCGAGCAAGGGCGCCGGCAGGCGCTGGCCTTCCGCGGCCGCCCGGCACGCTTGCGACGCGGGCAGGCGGAGGGAGATCCGGCCGTTGGACACGACCATGGTGCGGCCATCGCGTTTGGCCGTGGCGCACGGCCGGGGGCGTGCCGCGGCGCGCCGGGCGGGCTGGACGGCGTAACGGACCTGACCGAAGGCGGGAAGCCGGTCGACCTTGAACCACACCTTGCCGTCCGAGACCTGGCTCGCGAGCCTGGTTCCGTCGGGTCCGGCGACGACGGGGGCCTGGGCCTCCGGCCACGCGAACCCGACAAGCTCGTCAGTCCACTCGTGGTTCAGATGCTCCTGGATGGTGAATGTTTTTGCGGGCATGTCAGTTGCGCTCCTTGGGATAAGTGTCATCAGATTGCGAAAGAGAACCGAGGCCGCACGGCCTCGTGCGGATCATCCGGCGCCCCGCAAGCGGCGCCAGGCGCGGTCGCAGGCTTCCAGGTTTTCCCACGGCCAGTTGTGGCGGAAGCCGACAACCGGGCCGAGAATGAAGCCAGTCCGTCCGCAGGTGGTAAACGCGCGCTCGACAGCCTGTTCCATTTCTACAGGCCCGGCCATGCCCAGGTGCAGCGGCCCGCTGATCCCGCCCCAGATCGCCTTCCCGGGCAGGGCGCGGCGGATGGCGGCCAGGTCGGTGCCGCCGGCGGTCGCGGGGTCGATGCCGGCGAGGCAATCGAACGACATGCGGTTCAGATCAGGCAGGAGCGGTACGACGCCGGAATCCATGAGGTAGACGAGGGGCACGCCGGCTCCCTTGGTGGCCTGAATTTCCCATTGGATCTGCGGCATCGCGTAGGCGCGGAAGAGCTCAGGGTTCCACAGGTCGGCCGACTCGTACCAACCGCTGCGGATGACGCCATCGACGCCGAGGCCGAGCAGCAGGTCGATGCGGCGCTGATAGGCCGCGTGGATATGGGCCAGCAGGCGCCCGATCATGTCCGGCGAGTCGAGGGTCCGGAGCACGGCCTCCTGGGCTGGGTAGAGCCAGACCAGCCAGTCGAGCCCGGGCCGGACATCCGCGATCAGGGCCACGTTGAACTCGTCGGCCAGCGCGCGCGCATCGCGGTAGGCGCGGATCATGCCGGCCTCCTCGGCGGCGTTCTGGATGGGCAGCAGGTAGGGCAGACTCGCCAGGTCATCCGGCGTCTTGAAGGGCACCTCGATGTAACGGGGAGTCCGGAAGTCGTGCAGCAGGCCGATCGGCTCGGTGGCATTCTGTGCCTCGGGCCAGTCGTCGGTCACGCGCAGACGCTCGGTGATTGTGCCGCCGGGAGTGTGCCACACCTGGCGCAGCAGCGGACCGCCGGCATCGCGCTCATGGAATACTTCGCCGCGCACGGCTGGATCCGGCGGAATGCCGCACCACATGGTCACGTACGCATCCCAGCCGCGGTCCGCGTGGAACCGCAGGCGCTCCCGCTCGTTCCGCCACGTGGCGCGGGCGTGCCGCGGCGTGGCCCAGAAGCGCAGCGACATGGGCACGTGATCCACCGGTTGCGACCGGATCGCGGACAACAGGCGTTCCTTACTCGTCATCGGCATGATGATTGATCTCCTGATGCAATGAATTCGGTACCCTCGGTAACATAGGAAGAGGCGACAGGCAAGGGGGATGAACGGACCTCTCTCAGGAAAGTGCGTGCACTTTCTCTGAAAAGCATTTAAGGAGGAGCCCATGACAACTGATAGGCCATTCCTCCTCCGCGAACGCGACCGCATTGTGTTCCTCGGCGACTCCATTACTGAGCAGCAACTCTACACCAACCAGGTCGAGACTTATCTGGCGGCCCGCTACCCTGAACTGGCACTCACATTCTTTAACGCCGGCTGGGGTGGGGACACCGCGCCCGGGGGTGCCCAACGCCTTGAGCGCGACGTGCTGTCGCTGAAGCCGACCGTCGTCACGATCTGCTATGGCATGAATGACGGGCGCTATGTGGAACCCACCGACGAAATCCGCGAGACGTACGTGAAGGGGATGCGCGAATTGGTTGCCCGGCTGGGCGCCGCGGGTGTCCGGGTGGTACTGCTCACGCCCGGCATGGTCGACGAGAGCGTGAACCCGGCGTTGGTAACGGTGGCCTATAACCGCCGCGGACTTCGCGTGCTGGCGGATGAAGTGCTCAAGCTGGCCGCCTCTGAGAAGTTGCCGGTGTGCGACCTTCAGGCCCTCATGCTTGAGGTGAACGCGCGTGCCAAGGCGGCCGACCCGAAGTTCTGCATGGTCCCCGACTCCGTGCACCCTGATCCCGCCGGGCATCTGGTCATGACGTTTGGCTTGCTCCAGGCCCTCGGCGTGCCGCCCCGGCGCCAGGAAATCGACGTGGATATCCCTGCCCGGCGCGCCACCGCTTCGGACGGCTTGGCGATTCGCCGCCTGCGCGTTAATGCGCACGGCGCGGGTTTTGACCTGCTGCTCAACCGGCTACCGTTCTTCGTGGAGCCGCTCGCGCGCAAGGTTCTGCCGTTCCTGCCGTTCCAGGAAACGTTCAACCAACTGACGCTTCGGCTTCATGGGCTTCAAAGCGCCCGCGTGAGCTTCCGCAACGCCATCGCGCGCGGACCCTCGCTTGCACGTGAAGCCCTGGAACAAGGGATCAACCTGTTCGACCAATACGCGATCGAAGCGCAGCAGCGGGCGGAACAGGTCCATCGCTACACGCAGGAAAAGGACCAGGTCTACTTCAAGATCTGGCGCAACCTGGCGCTGAACGGCGTCAACGGGCCGGGCCACAACGCCCGGGTTCTTGCCGCCGGCGCAAAGGCGAGCCCCCTCCTGGACCGCGGCCGGGACACTCTACTCAAAGGCCGAGGGGCGCTGACCTGCCGCGTTCGCGCGTGCGGCACGGATTTGCCGGGCGAGCCGGTCGAGGACGGCGACTTCATCGGGCAGTGGTGTCTGCGCGGGCCGTTCCCCAAACCTTTTGAGTCCGATCCCCTCGGTGGCGAAACGGCTTTCACGGCGCGGCTGCCGCAACCGGACAGCGCCTGGCAGCGGGTCGAACTCGATCTTGTCAACCCAGGCAATAACCTGTGCGCGGTGTTCGGCGCCCGAACCGACTGCTTCGCCTATGCCCTCACGGTCATCGAGTCGCCGATCGAGCAGGCGGCCGAACTGCGGATTGGCAGCGACGACGGGGTGGCCGTTTGGCTGAACGGCGCATCGGTCTGGCAGAATCTTCAGGTCGCGCGCGGCCTGTCGCTCGATCAGGACCGGGTCCCCGTGCAACTGCGCAAGGGTTCCAATGTATTGTTGCTCAAGATAGCGCAGGGCATGGCCGCCTGGGGTATGTGCACACGCCTGTCAGGACTGCGGAAGCCCGTCTCTGCCCGGGTACCGTAGGCGTCGTGAGTGGGAAAGTGAACAGTGAACAGATAGTGAGATCCTCGCTCCTGTATTCACCGTTTACTGTTCAGTGTTAACTGTTCACTGACCTTTCAGCCATCCGGTATATCTTCACGCCGCAGGATTCGACCGAGACCTGAAAGACCAGCGACGACTGGGTCTCGCTCTGCCCGGTCAGCAGGTCGGTCAGGACTAACGGCAGGGCTACGTCGTGCGGGCGCAGGTCGATGGTGACGGTCTGCGGGTTCGACGTGTCCAGGTTGGCAAGCAGGAGGAAGCCCTGCTCGTCGGGCTGGGCAGGCCGGCGGTAGGCGGCCAGAATGGCGTCATGGCCGCCGTCAACGAACGCCAGATTGCCGCCGCGCCGCAGGACCGAGTACTCGGCGATCAGAGCATTGATGCGCCCGATAAAGGGCCGGAAATCCGAGCCGGTCTTCAGCAGGTCGAGGCGATGCGGCGGCCCGATAAACGGAACCCGTTCGCGGATGCCGGCTTCCACGCCCTGGACCAGGCCGGTCTGGCCCGTCGTGTAGAGCGCGCAGATCGCGTAGCGCGGCAGGCACGAGCGCTCGGACCCGAACAACTGCGCCGGCGCCAGCGTGTCATGCGTGGTGATGGGGCAGAGGTGCCAGAGTTTGTCCGACACGGTATGCAGGTACTCGATATAGTGGCGCAACTGCGGGCCGAAGGGGTTCTCCCACGTGTTGCCCAGCACCACGTTGATGCCCCATTCAGGGACCGTCCGCTCCAGCGTCAACTGGTCGGTGAAATATTCGCCTAGAATGATTATGTCGGGAAACTGCTCGCGCACGGCGGCGCTGAGCTCCGCAATGAAACCCGGGTGGCTGCTGTGCAGGTTGTCAAAACGCACCATGCCGCCCGTGGCGGCGGCGCAATTGGCCCAGAAGAGGGCGTACTGCTTCATGTAGTCCCAGATCTGGCGGCGGGTGCGGGGGTTCGAGTGGTCGTAATTGATCGCCGCGAGATCGGCCCAGCGGATCCACTCCTGCATGTGCCAGCAACCCGTGCGCTTGAGCCCATCGGGCTCGCCATCGTCCGGCACGATCCAGTCCGGCGCCAGCGTTGCCATGTCGCTGTCGATGCCGACGTGGTTGAGGACCAGATCCAGGCACAGGCGGAGTCCATGGGCACGGCACGCCTCGGCAAAGGCTTCGAACTGGCTGAGCCCATCGCGAGGATCCGCCGGGTCGCGGTAGCGGTCATCCAAGGCGAAAAGATCGGCCGCGGAGTAGGGACTCTGGGACGCCCCCATGCGGGTGACGGGCAATAAGTGGAGCGCGTCGAAACCCATGGCGGCGATGCCGGGCAGCAGCGCGATCCAGTCGCTGACCGTCCCGGAGGCGCTGGGGATGAGCGTGTAGAGGCGCACCGTGCGCAGCGACGGCGGATCGACGAGCACAAACGAGTGAGGCACGCGATCCCATTGCCAGTGCGCGCCGTCATCCAACGAGTATTTGATGCGGAATCGGTACAAGCCGCACCGCGGCATCGGAAGCCGCAGGCTGAAGCGGCGCTTATCCTCAGTCGCGAACTCATGTTCGGCCCACTCGCCGGGCGGCGTGGCGCCAATATCGGTATGCAGCATCACGCGGGCGCGGGGACGGGGTCCGTCGGGAAAGGCGATCGTCAGGTCCAGGGGTTCGTCCTGGTAAAGCCTGAAGAAATCGCGGGCACCGAACCGGTAAGACCGCTGAAAGCGGACGGCAGCGTCGCGGACGGCAGGGCGTGGACCGAGGACCGGAATGGGATATCGGTTGAACATGACGCGACAATATGGCAAAGGTGCACTGGCACACAAGACGATCTGTTGACCCGGCCCAAGCCGGGTCCGTCTCCTGCCGGATCATCGGGAGAGAAGTTATGGCCAGTTCGAACAAGACAAAGTCAACGAAACCCGGAGCCGCAAAGGCCGTCGTGAAGAAACCCCTGGCAGCGAAGCTGCGCCCCGACGCGAAGTCCAAGCCCGCGGCTGCCGCCCGGTCCGTGAAGACTGAGAACGGTCCCGTAGCGCCCTGCCGAGACGAAGCCCTTCTGGCCCTGAAATCCGAAGTGGCTACGCTTCGGGCCCTGTTGACCCGGCCGGCGGATGCGGTGCCCGCCTCCCCGGACGGCGAAGTCGACGCGCTGCGGCGCACGGTGAACGACTTGCTGGAGCGCCGGCTGGAGAGCGTTGTCCGCGACCTGGTGGGGCTCCGTAACACCGCTGCCGGACTGGCCGGGGCCGAGGCGGTGTTGACGGCGGCGGATGCCCTGCTGACCCGCCTGGGCGCGATCCGGTATGACGCGCAACGGCTGGATCACGTTGATCCCCTGATCCACGCCGTCAGTCGTGAAGCGCGTGAGGCCGATCTGCCCGAAGGCGTCATCGCCGCCTCGCTCCGCCCCGGCTTCCGCACCGCACGCGGCGTGGTCCTGGCGAAGGCGCTGGTCGCCGTGAACCGGAGGACCTGAGATGGCGCGCCTGGGGATCGATTACGGCACCACCAATACGGTGGTCGTGGTGGCCGACCGCGGCCGCTACCCGCTGGTGCCGCATGTGACCGAGACGGCGATTGGGCATGTGGTGAGGGACGTTTTCCCGTCCTTGATTGCCTTTGACCGGGTGTCGGGCGAGTGTCTGTTTGGCGCCGATGCAGAGCGTTGCCTGACCCAACCTGATGCGGCGAGTCGGTTCATCCCGATCCGCTCGCTAAAGCGCATGTTGCGCGACTACGTGGATGGCGCGCGCGTGGCGGCCGATGTCATCCCGGGCGGGCTCGACATGCAGGACCTGCTCGGACAGTTTGCGGCGGCCGTCTACGGATCGGTGCGGCGTTCGGGCGTTGTGCCGGCCGGCGAACCGTTGGAAGCCGTGCTCACCTGGCCGGCGAACGCCAACGGCGCCCAGCGCCATGTCACCCGCGTCGCCTTCCGCAATGCGGGTTTCCGGATTGCAGCCACCCTCAATGAGCCTTCGGCGGCCGCGATCGAGTTGGCCGACCGGCTCGTGCACGGCAATCGCGCCGAAGCGCGCGCGATGCACATGACCGTGGCCGTGTTCGATCTTGGGGGCGGCACGTTCGATGCCTCGGCCGTCCGGATTGACGGCGCCGACTACACCGTGCTCGGCTCGGCCGGCATCGAGAGCCTGGGCGGCGACGATTTCGACGAGGTGCTGGCGCGCCTGTTCGCCGAAAAGCTCAAGGTCGACCTGGCGGAACTCTCGACGTTCCATCGTACGCTGTTATTGATGAGCGCCTGCCGCGAGAAAGAACGCCTCAGCGTGAGCGGCGTGCGCACCTTGACACTTGATCCCGAGGAAATCGGGCTGCACGGGCCGGTCTGCAGCATCCCGGCCGCGGCTTTCGAAAAGCGGCTTGGCGAACTCATTGAGCCGGCCGTGGACACCCTGGCGGGTGTCGCCGCAGCCGCCGAAGGTTTGGATGCCGTCTACCTCGTGGGCGGCTCCTCGCGCCTGCCGGTCGTAGGCAAACTCGTGGCCAGGCGTTTCCCGAAAGTACGTTTGATTACGACCGACAAGCCGTTCACGGCCACCGCCATGGGCGCGGCCATCCACAGCGCGGAAACCCTGCGCGTCCACGACGTGCTGGCGCGCCACTTCGGCGTCATCCGCCTGGCCGATAGCGGCAAGCGCGAATACTTTGCCCCGATCTTCCAGGCCGGCCTGCGCCTGCCCGACGAAGGCGGCGCGCCCGTGACCGAGGAAATTCGCTATGTGCCGCACCACAATATCGGCCATCTGCGGTACCTGGAATGCGCGAGCGTGGATGCGGCCGGGTTGCCCGCGGCCGGCGTGCGGCGCTGGTCCGAAATTCTGTTTCCTTATGACCCGGCGATACCCATGCGGGAGCGGGTGACGGTCGGCCAAATCGTCGGCCGTGACGACCTGGGCTGGACCGAGGCCGTGGAACGCTACGCGTGCGATAGCGACGGCATCATCACGGTGCGGATCTCCCGCACCGGGGACCGGCAGTCGCGCACATTTGAAGTGTCAAAGGGCTGAACGCATCCGGCTTCCGACGGGGAGCCACGAAACGAGGAACACGAGTCATGAGCAGGAAGATCATCCCGCCGCCGGTCCCCGACGTGGACCGCCTCGGGGAACGCGACCCGCTGCTGAAGCCGTTCCTGGGTGTGATGCGGCGACGCGGTGACAAGATGCGGGCCGCTGAGTACCGGCTGACCGGTGGGCGCTTGTCGTTGGATGACTTCGCGGCAGGCCATGAATTCTTCGGGCTGCACCGGACGGCGGACGGCTGGGTTGCGCGTGAGTGGGCGCCCAACGCGTCGTCGATCGAACTCATCGGCACGTTCAACGACTGGCGGGGCGGGCCGGGATTTCAATTCTCGCCGAGCCCCACAGGCACCTGGGAGTTGAAGCTGGGAGCCGCAGCCCTTAAGCACGGTGACTTGTACAAGCTGAGGGTACGCTGGCCAGGCGGGGAAGGGGAACGCATTCCGGCCTATGCGCGGCGCGTCGTGCAGGATGACGCCACCAAGTTATTCAGTGCCCAGGTCTGGGCGCCGGCTGAGCCGTATATGTGGAAGCATGAGCGCTATCGGCGTCCACGCGAAGCGCCGCGAGTCTACGAGGCGCACGTCGGGATGGCCCAGGAAGAACCCCGTGTGGGGACTTACCGCGAGTTCGCCAATCGCATCGTGCCGCGCATCGTCGCGGCGGGCTACAACACCGTGCAGCTCATGGCGATCCAGGAGCACCCGTACTACGGGTCGTTCGGTTATCACGTCAGCAGCTTCTTTGCGGCGTCCTCGCGTTTCGGCACGCCGGACGATCTGAAGTACCTGGTGGATACGCTCCACGCGGCCGGGCTGTCGGTGATCATGGACCTGGTGCACTCCCATGCCGTCCGTAACGAGGTGGAGGGACTGAGCCGCTTGGACGGCACGCTGTACCAGTATTTCCACGATGGGCCGCGCGGCTCGCACCTCGCGTGGGACTCGCGGTGTTTCGACTATGGCAAAACCGAGGTGCTGCACTTCCTGTTGTCCAACTGCCGCTACTGGCTCGACGAATACCGGTTCGACGGGTACCGGTTCGACGGCGTTACGAGCATGCTCTACTTCGACCACGGTCTGGAGCGAGCGTTCGGGCCATACGAGGAGTATTTCGGGGACCGGGTGGATGAGGATGCCTGGGTGTACCTGGCCCTGGCGAACCGGGTGATTCACATGGTGCGCCCGGATGCGATGACAGTGGCGGAGGATGTCAGCGGCATGCCGGGACTGGGCGTGCCGGTCGAGGAGGGCGGCGTGGGGTTCGACTACCGGCTGGCCATGGGCACGCCGGACTACTGGATCAAACTCATCAAGGAAGTGCCCGACGAGCACTGGCACATGGCGAGCCTCTACTACGAGTTGACTAACCGGCGCCAGGACGAGAAGACGATCGGGTACGCGGAGTCGCACGACCAGGCGCTGGTGGGGGACAAAACGCTGATCTTCCGTTTGATCGACGCGGACATGTACTGGTGGATGAATATTTACCAGGACAACCTGCGCGTGGACCGCGGGATGGCATTACACAAAATGATTCGACTGGTCACGCTGGCCACGGCGGGGAACGGTTACCTCAACTTCATGGGCAACGAGTTCGGGCATCCGGAATGGATCGACTTTCCGCGCGAGGGGAACGGCTGGAGCTACCACTATGCGCGACGGCAGTGGCATTTGAGGGACGACCCCACACTTCGATATCACTTCCTGGCCGAGTTCGATAAGGCCATGATGGAGTTCAGCGGCCGGACGCGCCTGCTGGACAAAGGCGGGCCGGAGTTCCGGTACGAGCACATTGCCGACCAGATTCTGGCCTTCGAGCGGGCGGGGCTGGTGTTCGTGTTCAACTTCAATCCCGGCCGGTCGGTCACGGATTATGCGATCCCGCTGCCGCCGGGGAAATACCGGCTGCTGCTCGACAGCGACGCCCGCGAGTTCGGCGGGCACGGCCGGCTGGCGCCCCGGCAGGAGTACGTCACCACGGAAGCCGAAGGACACGCCTCGGCTGTACGCCTCTATGTGCCGGCGCGCACGGCGCTGGTGCTGGAGCGGGTGGTTGCCCGCGCGCCGAAGGCGTCGGGCTGATTTCTGTTCTGCGGCAAAAAGTCAGTTGACTCCAGGCGTGCGATCCGTATGATTACGCCCGCTTTTGTTGTCCTAAGCCCCCTTCGTCTATCGGTTAGGACGCCAGGTTCTCATCCTGGTAAGAGGGGTTCGACTCCCCTAGGGGGTGCCAGTCACCAGAGCGGCTCGCCTTGCTCACCGCACGGTGACTGGCAAGCCATAATGTCTCGGCCATTGACGACGCCGGTGCCGAGTGCCAGAATATCAACATGAAGACCTATCGCGTTATCCTAATCGAATCGGATGAAGGGGTAGCAGTCGGATGTCCGGAGCTTCCGGGGTGTTGGTCCCAAGGGGCGACACGGGAAGAAGCCATGGACAATATCCGCGAGGCTATTCGCGATTGGCTAGCCGCTGCTGAGTCTGAGGTGTCCACCGTGGTTGAAGAAACCGTCACGGTGTGACCATGCCGAAAATCCCCGGAGTCAGTTACCTCGCCTGTCTGCGCGCGTTACGCAAGGCCGGCTTCATGGTGATTCACGAAGGCAAACACACCGTCATGTCAAACGGGCGGATTCGCGTGACGATCCCCCGTCATAATCCGATCAACTCCTACACGATGGGTGGGATCGCGCGCGACGCCGGGTTCTCGCCGGAAGCATTCCGCGATTTGCTCTAGTCTCCGGCATTGTCCGGGGGCCGAGGTTGATGTTAGCACTATATCCCGGCGATTGCTGATAGACGTGGGCCGATGCTCGTGCTCATGGTTATGCACAGTGGTATCACGGTCACCCGATTCTGTCACGTTGTCTGCCTCAGCGTTTCTCCGCGGTGTCCGCGTGAGTCCCATGTCACGACATAGACCGGCATGGCGTATGTGATGATGCGGCAACAGGTTAAGGATTGGTTCACGCGGAGGCGCGGAGAACGCGGAGAAAGGCAGGATCTCTTTGTTCTGAAATGCCATACACCTCTCATTCTTTTGCCTCCGCGATCTCCGCGTCTCCGCGTGAGACATCTCAACCGGTCAGTTCGGCCACAACCGCTTCGAGGAGGTTCGCGGCTGTGGCGCGGGAGGCGGCGAGTTGCGCTTCCAATTGGTCCACCAAGGCCATCAGTTGATCGACTTTGGCCACGATCCGGCGTTGTTCGGCGAGGGGCGGGAGGGGGAAGGAAAGTGCCTTAATCTTCACGATTGTCAGCGCGCTGTAAGCAGTTCCTGCAACTATTCTGTCCACGGCATCCTTGAAGAGTGGACTTGCGATGTAGAGTTGGACATAGCGCATGTCGATTCCATCTACGCGTACTATCTGTGTGATGTTGCCGTCCTTAAAGTAGAACTCACGGTCATCAACTATCCAGGTATTGCCAATGGTGCCAACCGATGTAAGGAGCAGATCACCGGGTTTGGGGAAATCGGTGTGCTGCTGCAACTCGGAATACCGCTCTACCGAAATATAGAGGGTCGTCTTGATATTCTCCCCGCGGGATAGGTCGCCGATTTCCTTTGATCGGAAGAATGGAATTCCCGCGTCTGTATACTCGGATTCAAAGATTCGCTTGCTTGAAGTGATCTTCATCAGCCGCCCCAGTTCGACTATTCCCCAAGATTTTGGGCAGGTGGCTAGATCGTGTTCGGGCGCCATCGGATCGGATGTAACTTGGAATCTATCTCGGAGTCTCGGTTTGTTGGCAACGATCCGTGACAAGAGTTTCTCCGCCGGCTCATCCTCCGGATCCTGCGGCACGAGTTTGCCTTGGACGGCTAGGGTGAGGATGGATTTGCGGAGGTCGGCGGGGGGGATGGAAAATGACGGGTGAAAGAGAAGATTGAGGTTGGAATGCGTGGGTGCGTCGGCAAACCGGGCCAGCGAGGCGCGGGCGAGCGCGATGTGCCGGGTTTCGCGTTCCTGCTGCTGCGCTTCGAGTCGGTCGCACACCGCCATCAGTTCGTCGACCTTGGCTACGATGCGTTTCTGTTCGGCTAGGGGTGGGAGGGGGATTATCTGTCCCTTGAGTGTATCGGTATTGACCGCGGCCTGATTTATCCAGCGGGTGCAAAGCCGCGCAAAATATCCCTCATTACGAAGAAACGTGAGATAGAAGACCACGAAGCCCGGAAAGATGCCTTCATTCAGGCGTATCCGGGTGATGTGATTGCTGAAACCGTAATTGTAGTCGCGGTCCACGAGACTGGTTTTCCCCACAAGTTCCTGACTGTTGGTGTTGTTGAAGAGGATATCGCCGGCTCGAATCGAGGCTTTCTGTTGATCGACCATTCTTGGGTCAATACGCACCAACAAATCGAAGTTCAACGTTCCGAGAGTGGAGATGTTGTGCGTGCGAAGGTGAACATGGCCGCCCTCGACTTGGTGACTTCTTGAGCAAGCGAAGCCGGACGAAATTGACGTTGCGATAGACTCAATTGTCCGTTTCTCCCATCCGTCTGGCAGCCCTTCCTCGCTTCGGCCCGCGCCTGTCAGGCCGCCAGAAAATGCAAGGCCCAGCACCAACTCCCGCATCTTCGCCACCGCATTGGGCGCGTCGGCGAATTGGTCGAACTTGGCGAAGAAGGTCCGGAGGGCGGGCGGGAGACGGTTGGTGGTTGGGGCGGCGGACAAACACGGACATGCACGGACAGACACGATGGAGGTGGAGGACGATTTGGACGGGGGCGTGGTCATGGGCGGGCACCTCGGGCCTGGGAGCGCACCCGGTACAGGCGCTCGGTGAACCCGCCTTCGGTCTCGAAGGTTTTGGCCTGCGTGGCCAGTTGGCGGTCGAGCAGGTGGCAGCAGAGATTCAGGAGCGAAAGCGCGGCGTTGGCGGCGAGTGTCTGGGGCAAGACGGCGGACGGGCACGGACTTGCACGGACCGACACGGACGGGGAACCTACCTCGGACGCTGTCTGTGTTGGTCCGTGCAAGTCCGTGCTCGTCCGTGTTTCTTCCGCGACCCACACGCGCACATCCTGGAGAGTGGCGCAACGCTTGGCCTTGAAACGCACCAGTGCCGGGTGGTCGGCGGGCCAGAGCGGCAAATCGCGTTGCCGCAGGAAATCTTCGTAATCGAGGCGGAGTTCCTCAAGGCTGGCCCGCGCCACATTGGTCAGTTTCAGCTCGGTCTTCTTCGAGGTGCCCGAGGCCATGCTGCCTTCGGCAATGTTCTGCACGCCGCTGCGGGCGGCCTGCACCATTTGGTCGTGCGTGCGGCTGCGGCGATCCACGTAGTGGTCGCAGAACCGCACGGTCAAGTCGTAGACCAGTTGCCCGATCTGGAAACTCTTGAGTTTCCGGTACCCGCCATGGACAGGAATGAGCGGTTCGGCGGTCATCGCGTGAGGGCTTGCTGTAGCTGGCTCTTCAACGCATTCCGCGTCTCCGCGATTTGGGCCAGGAGCTTTTCGTATTCCGGCAGCAGATGATCCACGTCGCCGGGGCCGGTATCGGGATCGTGCGGGTTCTTGAGGTCCAGGTTGTAATTGCCGGCCTTGATGTCGGCGATGGATACACGCCAGGCACGCTCGTTTTCCGTGCGGTGGTCCCACCACGCCCGCTCGCCCTCGAATTCCTCGATGCGGATGGGCTTGCCCTTGTTGTAGCTCTTGGCGCCGGCCGGGTAGGGGTGCTCGTAGTACCAGACGTGCGTGGTGGGTTGGCCCTTGGTGAAGAAGAGGAGATTGGTGCGGATGCCGGTGTAGGGGTGGAATACACCGTTGGGCAGGCGGACGATGGTGTGCAGGTTGCACTCGGCAAGCAGGGCTTCCTTGATACGCGTCTTTACGCCTTCGCCGAAGAGCGTGCCGTCCGGCAACACGAGCCCGGCGCGGCCGCCGGGCTTGAGAATCTTCATGAGCAGCACGAGAAAGAGATCGGCGGTTTCCCGGGTGCGGAACTCGGCGGGATAGTTGGACTCAATGCCGTCCTCCTCCATGCCGCCAAAGGGCGGATTGGTGACAATGACATCCACGCGCTCTTTTGGGCCCCAGTCGCGCAGCGGGCGGGCGAGCGTGTTGTCGTGGCGGACATTGGACGGCACGTCGATGCCGTGCAGGAGCAGATTGGTCATGCACAGAACATGCGGCAGGTGCTTCTTCTCGATGCCGGAAAAGCAGTCCTGAATGGTGCGTTCGTCGGCCTCGGTTTTTGCCTGCTTGCGCAGGTGCTCGATCGCGCACACGAGGAAACCGCCGGTGCCGCAGGCGGGGTCGAGGATCGTTTCGCCGAGGCGGGGATTGACCTGTTCGACGATGAACTGGGTGACGGCGCGCGGGGTGTAGAACTCGCCAGCGTTGCCGGCGGACTGGAGATCCTTGAGCAGTTTCTCGTAGATATCGCCGAACAGATGGCGATCATCAGAGGCGTTGAAGTCGATGCCGTTGATCTTGTTGATGACCTGCCGCATCAACGTGCCGTTCTTCATGTAATTGTTGGCATCCTCGAACGCCATGCGGATCAAGCCGGCGATCCGGTCGCCGCCGCCGGTGAGGGATTTGAGTTTGGGCAGAAGCGTGTTGTTGACGAAATCCAGCAGGGCGTCGCCGGTGATGCCTTCCTCATCCTTGGCCCAGGCGGACCAGCGGAGATTTTTGGGCAGCGGGGAGCGGTAGTTGTCGCGGACCAGGGCCATCTCGGTTTCGCGGTCATCGAAGATCTTGAGGAAGAACATCCAGCCGAGTTGTTCCAGGCGCTGGGCATCGCCGTAGGTGCCGGCGTCCTTGCGCATGATGTCCTGGATGGTCTTGACGATGTTGGAGACGTTAGGCATGGGCTATGCAACCTTGGGGTAGAGAGCGGATTCGAGCTCGCGGACGGCGGCGAGATAGGCGGCCTTGCCGCCGAAGACCTTGACAATCTCGATGGGCGTGCCGAAGGCGGTGAGAGGATCCACCTTCAGAATCTCAAGCGATTCGACGCTCGTGATGCCGGTGTCGGCGTATTTCTGAAGCAGAGCTTCGAGCACGGCCCGGGCTTTGGCGCCGTACTTGCCGAACACGTTGCGCTTCTTCACCTGGTTGGCGCGTTCCTTACGCGTGAGCGGGGGCTGGTCGTACGCGACATGGCAAACGAGGTCGAAGGCGTCGTATTCGCGGCCGACCTGTTCGGCCAGTTCGTCGAGAAACACGCCCTTGGCGGCGAGTTCTTCGAGGATGGCCTGCTTCTTGTCAGCGATATTCCAGACCGTGAGGAAGTCCTTGAGCGAGGCATAGGTCTGGCGGACGGTTCTGCGGGAGTAGGCTTTGAGCGATTCGGTGATGAGCTTGCCGTGTTCGTCCAGGTATTGAACGCGCTCGGTGGCGACGGTGACTTCCACATCATCCACGACGTAGCGTCGCGAGCCGGGGGCGTCCGCATCTGCCGGGCCATTCTGAACCACTCCTTTGACGTCGCCGGCCTCCGGGTATTCAAGGCTGGGTTCGTCATCGGGCGGGACCACGGTTTGGTCGGCCTGCGGCTCGTAGACCTGCACCGGGTCGCCGTCGAAGTCAGGGTCGGCAAAGTGGGCGGTGGCACGCTTGAAATCCATGATCGTGAAGAAAAGCTTGTCGTAATCCTCGTTGATGCGCGTGCCGCGGCCGATGATCTGCTTGAACTCGGTCATGGAATTGATCGTGCGGTCGAGGACGATCAGGTGGCACGTCTGCGCGTCCACGCCCGTGCCCATGAGGCGCGAGGTGGTGGCGATGACCGGGAAGGTCTTGTCCGGATCGATGAAGTTGTCGAGTTGGGCTTTGCCCTCGTCGTTGTCGCCGGTGATGCGCATGACGTACTTGCTGTTGGCGGCGGCCAGGTCGGGGTTGGCGTTGACGAGGGCCTGCCGCATGCGTTCGGCGTGATCGACGTTCTCGCAGAAGACGATGGTTTTGTCGAAGCGGTCGGTGGCCTTGAGGAACTCCGTGATCTTGGCGGCAACGAGTTCGGTACGCTTCTCGAGAATCAGGTTTCGGTCGAAATCGCGGTCGTTGTACTCGCGGTCCTCGATGAGTTGCCCGTGCTTGTCTGTCTGGCCGGCCTCCGGGCGCCAGCCGTCGAGATCCTTATCGAGGCCGATCCGGACGACCTTGTAGGGGGCGAGGAAGCCATCGGAGATGCCCTGCCGCAGCGAGTAGGTGTAGAGCGGGTCGCCGAAATACTCGATGTTGGAAACGTCCTTGGTTTCCTTGGGCGTGGCGGTCAGGCCGATCTGGGTGGCGGCGGAGAAGTATTCCAGAACCTTGCGCCAGGCCGCATCGTCGGCGGCGCTGCCGCGGTGGCATTCATCCACGATGACCAGGTCGAAGAAGTCAGGCGAGAACTGTTTGTAGATGTTCTGCTCCTCCTCGGTACCGGTCACGGCCTGGTAGAGGCAGAGGTAGATCTCGAAGGCTTTGTCGACCGTGCGGTTGGTGATCTTGGTCATGGCCTGACCGAACGGCTTGAAGTCGTTGGTCTTGGTCTGATTGGCGAGGATGTTGCGATCGACGAGGAAGAGGATGCGTTTCTTGGCGCCGGCTTTCCAGAGGCGCCAGATGATCTGGAAGGCGGCGTAGGTCTTGCCGGTGCCGGTGGCCATGACGAGCAGGATGCGGTTCTCGCCGCGGGCAATGGCGTCCACCGTGCGATTGATGGCGATCTGCTGGTAGTAGCGAGGCGTCTTGTCCGGGTTGTTGAGATAATAATCCTGAGTGGCCACGGCTTCCTGGGCGGGTGTATAGCCCTTGGCCGCACAGTAGCGGCCCCAAAGTTCGGCGGGCGTCGGGAACTGGTCGAGCGGGATTTCGCGGGTGACGACCCCGTGGGCGCCAGTGCGGTCATGTTCGAGAAAGGCATCGCCGTTGGAGCTGTAGGCAAAGGGAATGTCGAGAATCTCGGCGGACTCGAGAGCCTGCTGCATGCCCGCGCCGACGGAGTGGTTGTTGTCCTTGGCCTCGATGACGGCGAGCGGGATGCCGGGCTTGTAGTAGAGGATGTAGTCGGCTTTCCGGGCTTCGCCGCGTCGCACGATCTTGCCGCGGACGATGACGCGGCCGTTGGTGAAATAGACCTCCTCGCGGATCTGGGTCAGCACGTTCCATTTGTCGCCGTTGGTGCCGATCAGGGCAGGCGTGATGAACTTGGTACGGATGTCCGCCTCGGTGAGGGCTTTCTTATTCATCGCTTGTGACGATAGCAGGGCCGATAGCGGTGTCAACGCTACGCTACGACGACACGACGCGAGGTATCAGAGTGTCACGCGGAGACGCGGAGGCGCGGAGAAGCCCAAACCCGTTCCCCTATCGTCCACTCCGCGTCCTCCGCGTCTCCGCGTGACCAAGTCCTTTCTGTCTTTCTGCACCCGAATCCTTAGCGAAGCGGGGAGAGTTGCGCCGAAGGGTTAGAAAAGGGCTTGACTGTAATAACCTATTGGGTTATAAGTATCCGCATGAAGGCGCACTACCGAAAAC
>CAITUY010000183.1 GCA_903895695.1 uncultured bacterium | reverse complement strand
GGTCCGCCTTTACGGGCGCGAGGCGCTTGGCGGCGCCGAGGTTCTGTGTTTTTCATGTGCCTGTAGGCTACAGGCGAACGGCCTCCCGGTCAGCGCTCTTCCGCATGTCCGTGGCGAAGTCTATGGGATGCCAGTGAATCGCAAACGTAGTGATCCACTGATGATTGCCGTCCCCCCAATAATCAAGATCCACATTCCGATTCGTAGACGCAACGGGCGCCTGACCATACCCAAGGAGCCCAATAACTTGCGGGCTGCCTGGCGCGTCGGAATAAATGGTGATGTCAGAACAGAACCAGCGTGCTGCGTCGGGGCGAAACCAGATATCCCATGAAGCAGACCCTCCTGCCGGCACTGTCATCGCACCGTTACCTCCAAAGTTGGTGTCGGCGGCCTCGCCCCAGTAGTCACCGGTGTTGAACAAGACGGAAGAGAAAGTGACAGGACAATTACCGTTATTGCTAATGGTGAGCCACTGATCACCTTGATATCCAAGAAACACTCTGCCAAAGGAAAGGTTGTACTGCGTACTGAAACTAAGCACACGGGACTGAGCAACGCCGGTTGCGGTGCAACTGATGGTGGCAGCGCCGGATGTGGCGCTGCATTCAAAGGAGATCGTTCCGCCATACGATTGCGTCGATATCGGACTGAATGTCACCACCAGGTTGGTCGTCGAGTTGGGTGGGATGGTGTTCGTGGACCATGAACCGGTAAAGCCCTGCGGGTAAACGATCCGGGAAACGCACAGCGTCGAACTGCCACTGGAAACAGTGGTCGTGCGAGCAAACGAATAGCCGATGGGCTGGTTGCCATAGTCCAGGTTTCCGGAGATGGTGATGCCGAAGGGCGAAGGCCCATTCGTCACTACTCGCCACCCTGATAGGTTGAGTGAAAACGGACTGATCGGACTGCTATTACTGATGGTCAATGTCGAACTGAAAATGCCCACGGTCGCCGGATTGAACACCAACGCCGCGTTTGAGACGGCGCCCGGCGCCAGACTCGTCGGCAGCCGCTGGAGGGCGAACGCTGGACTGTTGATCACGTTGTTGGTGGACACGTCGGCGAAAGTGATGGATGCCATGCCCGCATTGCTTACTGACAGCCAATTTGTAACAGGACCAGCAATCATGACCGTTCCGAAGCCGGTTCCAACGCCCGCGTCCGGCGAGTCAGCACTGAAGACCTGCTGCCGATTCGCCCCGCAAACAATCAAGGAAGAGCACCCTGGCCACTCATATGCGCCCATGTCTACGATGGAGTTGTTGATGCGTGCGTAGCCATCAAGGTCGACGGGCGAGACGTTTGTTAGAGCCAACGCATTGTTCCCGGCGTTTAGGCAAGGGGAATCAGCCCGCAAGTGGACATCGCCGGTTGTTAGGCCTGCAAACCTCGGGTCGCTTGCTATATTCCCGCCAATACCGTTCGTAATGCCGTCCGGGGCACAGGTATAGGCCACCGTGCCGGTACCCACGTTAACAACGTTTGAAGCGCCATTGCCCCAGATAATTGAAT
This sequence comes from uncultured bacterium, assembly GCA_903895695.1. GTDB lineage: Bacteria > Verrucomicrobiota > Kiritimatiellia > CAIKKV01 > CAITUY01 > CAITUY01. The sequence continues at coordinate 24,122 of CAITUY010000183.1, read as the reverse complement.
TGTAGACACGCCCTCCTGTCAGTCTTACGCCGCCCAAGCCATCTACGGCCATGTTGCGGGAAATGGTGCAGTTGACCACACTGCCACCGGCATCCAACGATGAGGCGCCCACGTGGGAGGCTGAGTTATCATGGACCACACAGTTAATGGCGGAACCACCGGCATCAAAGTACATGCCTCCGGCTTCCGAACTATGGTTGCTTGCGATGATTGAGTTCGCGACTGTGCCACCGGCCGAGAAATAGGCCCCGCCACCCCTGTATTCGGATTCGTTGCCGTTGCCTTCCACCAGGCACTTGATGACTGAACCTGATTTGTCGAGGTAGAAAGCGGCACCCCAGTAACCGAGATTATGCCGGGCGATGCAGTTAGAGACGAGTCCGCCATGCCACAGGTACCCAGCTCCACCAGACACAACGGCAGCATTCCCGTCAAATGTTGACGCCATCACAAGCGCATTACTGCAGATCTCAAAACCTGCACCCCACCTACCGGAGTTGTGAGAGAACGTACAATTTGATGCCACTGTACCCGAACTCAGGTAGGCACCACCGCCGTCATTAGTGCACATGTTGCCGGTCAAACTGGTGTCCAGCAACTGCCCAATGCCGTCGAGCCAAACTCCGCCACCTTTGTCGGTTGCGTCATTGTAATCGACCCACGAACCCAACATCCTGCCACTATCAATGAAAGCACCACCACCCCATTGGGCGACATTGTCATGCACACTGCATCTGGAAATGGAAGCGTTGTCGCTAACGAAGAGCCCGCCTCCAGAGTTTGAGGCAGTGTTCGATGCAAATTCGCAGTCGATTGCTTGCGCTCCACTCAGTACGAAAGTTCCACCGCCCCACATGGCAGAACAATTCAAGACATGACAATTGGTGAGGACCGCATTCTCACGAACCAGCACACCCCCTGAAGATACATCATTGGCATTGTTCCCCGCGGTCCTTGTCGCCCCCCCCGAGAGTGTGAAGCCCGAGAGACGCGCACCGGATCCCAGGTCCACGCAACGAATGGCGCCATCACCCCATGGGCCGACACCAGAAATACGCGTAGAGTTCGGGCCATTGACCGACTGAACAGTTATCGCCTTGTTAATTACAACTCGATTGGAGATGGCAAAACCAGGGGTTAGGCCGCCGCCGTTGGTGTACGATCCATCGGCAACCCAGACTGTCCCGCTGACGGCAACCACATCGACCGCCGCCTGGATGGTACGTTTCGCCGTGGCCCAGTTGGTTCCCGCTCCGGAATCATTCGGCCGAGTGCAATCAACGTAGAGTGATTGCTGGGCTTTACTTGAGTTACACAGGAGCCCAATGAGCAACGCTCGGGATAATACCTTCAAAGTCAGCATAGGCATCGGATCCAAACAGACCTAGAAACTTGCGCAGTCTCCCTCAAATCACCATCCATTCGCCCATTGCCGGCTTTTTTCGGAATCGGTGCGCTATAAGGTGGTGGTTCACAAGGACTGCGACGGTATGACGGCGGCAACATGTGCATCACCCATCCGATGTATAGGGATCGGAGCAAACCTTCCTCCCAATCTTCCCCCCATCCTCTGCGCCTCCGCTTATACGGCAGGCCATGGGGTGAGACAACTTTTTTCAGGCGCGTCTCGCGAGTCTTTGCCCCCTCTCACGTGTGGAAGGAGCAGACCCGACCGCGGGGGACAAGACTAGATCTCATATAGAGAAAAGGCCGTCCGTACGCCGTTATTGTCCAACCTCAATCCCGCCTTCCACGACGTATCCGATCCGGGAACGCTTGTCCCTACCGGTAGATTTCGCGACGGTTCCCGATGCGAATGACGGTCACAACGAGTTCGCGGTCTTGGATCGCGTACACGTTGCGCCAGTCACCCACGCGGACACGATGATGTCTTCCGGTCCCGCTTCGCTCACGTCTTGGGCGGGGCGGCTTCGCGGATGACGGCGCCGGCCTCATCGCTGAGGATGAGCAGCGCAAAGCGCTCGACGTTGTCGCCTTCGTTCGTGCTGACCGACGCGTAGTCAAACCGGCCGCGCAGGTCCGTGTACCCGTCCTTGTAGAACTTCACGCTGCCGTCCTTCATCCGGGCGTAGACCTTCACGTAGACTTTCGCCAGCGGCTTGCGGGTCGTCTCCTGCGTTACTTCCACCTGCCCGAAGGTCTCGGTTACCTGCACGGCCAGCGAGTTCGCATAGTATGCCTGCGATTTGCGGCTGCCCGCAGCCACGATCTCCACCATCACGTTGCTGCTGGAGAACTTCTTCGGAATGTCCAGTGTTACGCTGTCCTTGCCGGCCGGCAGCTTGATCTCCTCGCTCGCCGCGGGCCGCACGAAGGCGAACCGGTCGGTCTGCTGCTGCACGAACGGATTTCGCGAGAACAGAAGCTCCACGTCCATGGGATAGTAGTTAACCCGGCAGCTCTCAAGGTTCCGGTATGTCAACGCGATCTGCCGCGCCTCGACCTTGAAATCGAAGCCGGGTTCGCGCGCCGCCGCGCGGGTCTGCGCCTGCAGGCGGTCATCCTTGTCGGCCACCGCGGTCGCCTTACCCTCGAGTTCGTCGAGTTGGTTCAGGGCATCCACGAAGAGGTCGCGCCACGCAGGCACCGGGTAGTCCTTGTAGCGGGCCGCGATCGTCCGGGCTGGGCCCGGCTCGCCCAGGCAGAAGTCCAGGTAGACCTGCAGGTAATCGTACTGGAGTCGGGTGACCGCCGCCGCCCCGTCCACGCGCTTGAAGAAGCGCAGCGCCTCGTCTGTGCGGTCCTGCAGCAACAGGTAGTACGTCACGGCCAGCAGGTCGTCCTGCGCGAGCGCCGGGCGGCAGCTCAGCACAGTGAGGAAGCGCTGGTATTGATCGAAGAAGCGGTCATTAAGGATCTGCCGCCGTTTGCCCAGCGCATGCGCCCGGGCGTTGACCAGCGGCTTGTACTCCAGGTGCTGGTACGTCTTGCGCTCCACCGGGTCGACGGTCAGCAGCCGGGTGTCAATAGACGCGCCGCAACGGTTGGCAAAGTCCGACCGCTTCAGGTACTCGCGGGCCGCGTCGAGCACGTCGTGCTTCAGGCCGTAGGACCAGAGCGTGTCGTCGTACACGTGCCGCTCCTGCAGCAGGGCGATGACCTTCTGGAAATAGGCCTTGTCGGTCATGCGCCAGGCGACCCGCGCCAGGTTCACGCGATTGATGTTGTGGTTCTGCAGGTACGCGATGACCTCGTCGGACGTGGCGTTCTGCGACACGTAATCCCACGAGTCTGTGTCGATCCGGCTCAGCTTGGTCACCACGTTCAGCGCAAAGGGGGCGGCCCCGGCCACGAACTGCTCGTTCTGGGCAACCTGCACGGGATAATGCGGATACGAGCCCGCGGCGGGGAAGTAGAAGAAATACTCCACCGTGTGGGTGGCATAGGGTTCCAGCACCACCGGGATACCGCGCGTATAGAAGCCGTTCTGCACCGGCAGCGCGCCCTGCGGCACCTGCAGCAGCAGCCGCAGGGTCTGACGCGAAGAGGTCGGGTTGACCAGTACCACCTGGCATCCATAGTCCGTCTGGGCCAGGAACTCCTCGGTCACGAACTTGTCGAAACGTTCGTTGCCCACAAAGCGGTAACGGTCATCAGCCCGGAAGTAATTCTGACTGACCAGGATCGGCGGCTTGTCCTGGGCCACGGCCCCTTCCTTGATCTGCTGGTGGAACGCCAGCAGCGGACTGCCCGCCGTCAGCGTAAAGGCCGCCCCCTGTGCGTCCGTCTTGTGCGCGGAGGCCTTGAACGGCAGGTCCAGCACCGCCAGCGCCAGCATTACCTCCGTGAAATTCCGTGACGCATACAACACGTTGCCGGACAGGAATGGCGCCTTGCCGTCGTGCCGCGCATAGTCAGTCCAGAACGGATTGACCGTCACCAGTGAAGCCACCTGAGCCTCAATGGGCAGGTGATAGTAATTGTCCTCCGCCCACTCCTCGGTCTTGTCGAGTTTCCGGAAGAAGGCGACGGCCTCTTCCCGCTCGACGCTGCGAGCGTCGAAGAAAGCCTCGTCCTTCTTTAACGCATCGACTGGGGCGATCTTGCGGAGAACGGCCTCGCGATTGCGCGCCATGGGCTTGGCCTGCGCTTTCCCCTCCATTCTGTACATCGCTTCACCTTCGCCGCCAGCCCTATCGGCATCGGCCAGCATGGCACGCTTCGGTTTGGCCGCCGGAGCGGGCGCGTTGTACGCCAGCGCCGTCGCCGCATTCTGCAGGACCTCCAACTGACCACTTTTGGTGACGAGCTTCTCTTCCACGGCCCGTTCCTTGGCGGCCTCAAACCCCGAGGCATCCCCTGTTTCCAGCACAGCGCTGCGTATCCCGGTGTCGAAACGGCGATTGAAGTCGGCAACATCCGGCGGAATCATGTCGCCCAGGTCGCCGACGTAGCGGCCCATCCGGTCGGCCGGCGTCACGCCCCGCTGCGCCAGCAGGATCTGCTCGACGATATTAAGCTGCGCGAACGCCCACGGTTTCGTCCACGCCGCCAGGTCGCCGCCCGTCAGCCACTGGTCCATGAACGTCTTGTCCTTCTTGTACTTCAGATACGGCAGGATTACCTGGTCGAAGAACGGCCGGTCCTTGTGATACAGGAACAGGTTCAACTCGTGACACGCATGCTTGCCGTACAGATCCTGCTTCTCCGCGGCCGCCATGCCGGGCCAGCGCAGGATGAAGCTGAACTCGCGCAGCGTTTCGTTGGTGCTCAGCGCACTCAGCAGGTTGAAGACCTTGTCGAGCGAATCGTAGAGATTGATTTCGGAAGTCGTGATGTCTTTGATTTCAAGCCCGCCGGCCTGCGGGACGACCGAAACGACCTTCTGCTCGGTGAAGTGCTTCGCGGCGTCCAGCGCCTGCGTCTGGCGCAAGTCGCGCAGCGCCGACGGGGCGTCGGCCAGCGCCAGGTCGCGGCTAACCACCGCCAGCGGATCGACCGCCACAACGCGCACGAAGGGATGTGTGCCCAGTTCCTTGCGGTCCACGACCACCTTGCCCTGGGCATCAGGCTTCAAGTTGAACAGCACCAGCGAAGGCTCGGCCAGGTAGTCGAGGTTATCCGTCTTGTCCTGTGGCATCAGACCCATTTCCCCACGTCTGCCGCCGCCGGACCGCGAGGCAAAGACGCCTGGGCTCATCGGTGCCAGGTCCTCCCCGGCTTGCGCCTCTTGCTGGGCAGTCTCGGTCTTGCGCAGACTCCACGGATCGAGGAGCAGGCCCGGCCGGCTCAGCAGGGTTCCGGCGAACTTGCGCGCGTACTTGCGATCCAACACGTAACGGTACTCGTCGCCGATGTCCCGCCCGGCAACGTACTGTGATTCGGGTTTCACCCGCCCCTCGATGTACGGCTCGGGCAACGGATACGACAGGCACCCGAAAGCCGAATGCGCCGGGAGGTAGCGCATGGCCAGCACATGAACGCGCGTGACCGGCGTGACATTGGCCACCGTGATCGTCAGGTTCGTCTCCGACGCCTGCAGTGCGGTGATTTGCAGCGGCGCCGTATTGCCGAGCTGCAGCGTGCGGCGGTCGGATACGACGCACCCCGACTCCACGACACCCCCTGTCAGGCGCACCGTGATCGGTCCGGTCCGGCCGCTCTTCAGCATGAGTTCGTAATCGCCCGCCGGCAACCCCGCCAGTTCGAGAAAGCCGTTGCGCACCTGCGCCGCGGCAATGCGGTCGGCCACGTACGTCCCGCCGCGCTTCTCGAGCAACGCGTACTGCAGGCGCGGCTCGGCGTCTTCACCGACAAAATAGGGCACCCGCAACGTCCCGCCCGCGACCCCGTGCAGCGACGCCGGATAGGCCGCTTCGTCGCGCCCGGGCTGCCACGCGTGGCTCACCGCATCCGACACACGCGCGCTCACCGACTCGATCCCGGCCAGCGGCCCAAGGTCGATATGCCCCGCGGCATCAGTCTGCAGCGCCGCGTCCACGGCGTCCCGAAACGCCCGATGCTTCAGCACCACATGCACCGGCCGCCCCTCCTTGGGCTCCCCGTTCTTGCCCAGCAGTTCGATCGCATAGCCGCTCTCGGTACGCCGAAAATGCAGGTCGTCCACCTGTGCCGTTTTATCAACGCCGTTGAGCGCGAACGCGGCAGACCCGCTCACCTCGTCGTCCCGCTGCCGGCTCACGTTGCGGACCTTGCCCTTCAGCTCGAAGGCCACGTTGGCCAGATTCGGCGGCACCTGGAACTCGCAGGTGGCCTCGCGATCCTCGAAGAGCGCGAAGTCGGGCACGTCCTTGTCGGTGACAATCCCCTGCATATCCGTGGACGTGATCCGCAGGTGCACGTCCTTCAACAGCTTCAGGCTGACCGGGTAGCCGTCGAGCAACAGGGTCGGTCGCGCCAGCACGCGGGCCTTGGCCCCTTTGAGTAGCGATTCGCGGTCGACGTAAAATCCGGCCGACAGCTCGTAGTCCTCACCGCGGTGTTCGAATGACGCCAGCGAGCAGAAGTCGCCGTCCCGGAGGATCATCTTCGTGGTCCCAGGCTCGGTGCTGAAGGGTACTATCGTAATGCCCTGCGCGTTGGGTTTGAACTCGCGTCCCCCAAGCCAGATCGTGGCCGCCGGCCGACGGCCCTGGGCGTCGTCGAGCACCACGAACTCATGCCCGGCGGGCCCGATCTCCTCCACGGCGTGCAACTGTCCCTTGCGGATCAGGGCCCGACTGCTGCGCCCGTTGCCGATGAACTCAATCGCGTAAACCCCGGGCTTGGCGCACTGGGGAAATGCAAACGCGCGCCGCATGCGCCGCAACGGCGTCTCCTGGTACTTGACCACCTGCTCATCCGTCGCCACCAGTCCGTCAAGATCCAGCGCCGGGTTGAGTTCCTCCTGCTTGAGCCGGTAGTAATTGAACACATTGATCTCAAACACCTTCACGATCAGGGTATCGATATTCTTCACGTAGAGATCCAGCGCTACCGCCTCGTCCGCTGCGAAAAAAGCCCGGTTGGAGATGGCAAAGTCCAGATCCACCCTCTCCTTCAGGGCCTGGTAACGCGGCGGTCCGATCAGCGAGTACCACTTCTCCGGATCCCCCACCCCGTTGACGATCTTCGTCTCCACGAACACGGCCTTCAGGTAGTCGTCGCGGATAAACTTCACGAAGGCGGCATAGTCTTCGGCTGCCACGAACGCGTGGGCCAGGTAATCACGCACCAAGGCGTCGTCTCCGGCCACCGGCGGGAAACGCGTCACGCCGCTGAAGTCGGCATGCAAGTCGGCCATCACCTGCCGATTCTCCGGCCGGTTCAGGAAGTCGGGGTTGATGTAAGCGGTCTGCCGGGGCAGTTGCACGTACTCCAGGAACAGGGCCTGGTCGTAGATGCCTTCGTGGCGGTCGAGATCGAGCAACTGGTAGAGTGTGTTCGCCTTGAGAGAATTGTGCGCGGGCGCCAGCGTACGGGTGTAGGCCTCCAGCCGTTCCAAGTAGGCGCGCTTCTCTTTGGCATCGGACCGTAGATCGACCTCGTCGGCCGGCGCGAGCTTGCTGATCGTGGCATCGACGTAGGCAACCTGGTCCTTCAGTTCCGGCATCAGGCGCGCGCATTCCTCCAACTGCGCCGGGAGCAACACGGCGTGGATCGGCAGCGACCCGAATCCGCCGCTGTTCTCATAGTGCAGGTCGTCCACGACCAGCTTTGCCAGGCCGGGAACGTCGGGCCGCTGCAGCCGGCGCAGCAAGTCGCGCCGCCGGGCGGGATCGAGGTCGGTGAACGGCAGGCTATCAAGCCCCGCGTCTTCCACGCCTTGGAGGTTCTGGTAGCGGGCAAAGGCAACCCGCAAGAGATTGGACGGCGCAATGGACGCGGGATCCAGCCGCGACGGGAAATCGGTCTTGCGGTCTGCGATCTCGCGGCGGTGGTCGAACGTCAGGCCCAGTTCCCGCTGGATCGTGTCGAGCGACTTGCGGGGCTCCTTGTCGTACTCCAGCAGCGACTGGCGGTTCAGGATCTCCTTCACGCGCCCGGTATAGCCGTAACGCTTGATCCACAAGTCAACCGTCGGCCTGACCTCCGCCAGCGCCCCGGCGTTCTGCGCCTGCAGGCAGGTGAAGTAGTAGTAATCCTCCGTGCCGGGGATCAGTTGCTTCAGCGCCTCTTTGCGGTCGTCCGCCAGGCTGAAGTCCTCCAGAAACCCGATTTCCCGGGCGCCCGACCGCCATGCCGACACCACCATGCACGCCACCAATACTGCCGTTGTCTTCTTCATGGCTCCTCCCGCAATCGTTGCCGGCTTCGTCGCTTCATGGCTACAACGCCTGTCGCCGGCCGTTCCTTCATCCAAAGGCACTTTTGAGATGTTCAGACAATAGGCACTCCGTCCGGCAGTGTCGAGCCAGCGTTCGACTCCGCACGGCCACGGCTCCCACCCAGTCCGGGCCCTCAAACCCCGTGTGGAACGCCTCAGGAGTGTCACTTCCGTCCCACTCGGTAAGCCCGCGCTTTGCGCACTTGAGCCGGGCCTCGCGTTCGGTCCAGGCCGCCGCAAAGGCACGATCGGGATCAGGGGCCAGCGCAATCGCGGCGGCCGCCTCAGGCCCCAAATAGGCGCGCGCCACAGCTTGGGATTCCGCAAATGGCTCGACGCGCATCACGTCCACGCCGATCCGACCCGCGCGAACCAGACCGATCCACGCTTCGTTCGCGCCGTACGAGAAGTTGATATCCAACGTCTCTCCCGCCAGCCGGTTCGGCCACAGGGGACCGATGCAGCTCTCCTCCAGCAGGACCCGCGATGGCGGCAAGCCGCTCCAGGATGCCAGTATAACGCGCAATGCAGCCCTGGCCTCACGGCGCGCCACGGGCCGCTCCGGCGACGCGGCGACGCGGATCAGCACGGGCTCGCCGCTAGACGGCAAGCGAGGCAATTCCGGCCAGCAATACGTCCTCATCGTCATCCTCCCGGCGCCGGCGAAGCAGGTGTGCCTTCCCACTGTGTGTTGGCGGGCAACCGCTCGCCCTTCGCGACCAGGGTCAAAGGTCCCAGGCGCACCCCATCGCCCACCTGGCTGCCATAAAGAATCGTCGAGCCCGCGCCAATGGTTGCGCGTGCTCCGATATCAACCTGTCCGATCTTCATCACCCGGTCCTCAAACAGGTGCGTCTGCGGTCCGCACCCTGCGTTGAGTTCCGCCTCGTCGCCGATCTGGACGCAGTCGAACTCGGTGAGATCGGTCGTGTTCAGGTAGACGCCCCGGCCAATGCGTGCGCCCAGAAGTCGAAATACATAGGGCAGCATCGGGGTGCCGCGCAGAAAATCGAGAAAGTTCGGCACCGCCAGCGACTCATGAAGATTCGTGACCGCCTCGCTCAACCAGACAAACGGCGTCCACATGGGCGAGGCGCGCGGCCGGTAGCGGCCCACGAGCAGCCACTTGAGCGCGACAACCAGCAGGAACGAAGCCGCTCCATATAGACACCCGGCGGCGGCCAAGCCGAGGAACATGCGCAGCCATTCGCCTTCGCCGGCCAGCGGCATGACCGTCTGCACAATCAGGTAGCCGGAAGCGATTGCAAACGCGAGGGGGAGCACGGTCCGCAGACCTTCCACCACGGCCCTGGCAAGCCAGCGACGCTTGGACGGCCGGAAGGTGAGCCGCTCGTCGAAACCGCCCAGGCATTCGCGCGCGGGCAGGAGGATCGGCGGGGAACCCATCCAGGTCTGGCCCGGCCGAAGCACCGCATTATCGGGCGTGCGCGTCTGCACGCCGATCAGCACGTCGTCCGGCACCACCGAGCCATCGGCCACATACGCGCCATTGCCCACGAACGAACGGTTGCCAATGCTCGTGTGCCGCAACACCTTCCACCCGCCGCGCTGCTCTTCATCGCCAAGCATCACGCCATCCGCGATGAAGCAGTGCTCCCCTAGTTGCAGCAGGTCCGGCACGATCCCCGTGGCCGTGGATACCTCAGAACCGCGCCCGACCTTCGCCCCCATCAGCCGGAGCCACGTCGGTGCGAAGACCGACGCATAAAGGCCGTGCAGCACGCCGAGGCTGCTTTCGAGCACGCGCGCCACGAGCCAGGTACGAAAATACGTGGCGCCATGGACGGAGAACATGCCCGCGGGCTGCCGCGGCAGGAAAAGCCGTTTCGCGCCGGACGCGACGAGAACGGTCACCGCCACGAGCAGAGCGCTGGCGGGTATCGCCAGCAGGAAGAAAGCCGCAAAGGCGACCAGCGGCTGCGCTTCGTTTTCATAGAGGTCCCACAGATTCATGTCCATCCAGTCGATCAGCACAAAGCTGGGAAACAGCGGCATGAAGAACAGCACGGCCACTGCCAGGCTGGCTATCGCGAAACATACTACGCGCGCGGCGCGCTGCACAGATCCCGGCTGCGGACGCGGCGGCAGCGGCGCCTGGGTCGTTTCCACCCGCCGGGCAGGCGAGCCCTCCCAGGTCTCGCCCGCGGGGACCCGCCGCCCGGCCGCTAGAGCCGATAGCCCGCCGAGGCGCGCGCCCGGGCTCAGCACGGTGTCGTTCTCCAGCACTACATACGAATCGACCACTGCATCGCGACCCACATGCACCGGTCCAAGGACCAGGCACCCGCCTTCCACACGGGCATTCGCGATGTGCACTCCCGTGCCGATGCTCGCGCCATCCTCGATCGCCAGCAGTTCTGGCGCACCGAGGCTGATCGAATCTATCAGCACATCCCGCCCGATACTCGCGCCCAGCGCCCGCAGGTACCCGTTCAACATCGGCGTGCCCGTGAGCAGTTCCACTGGCGCGAGGCCGCCGAACCGGTCGGCCAGCCACCACCGGAAGTAGGTCACGCCCCACAGCGGATACCGACCCGGCTTGAGTCGGCCCGCGATCAGGCGCTTGCCGGCGATGGCCAGTCCGAAAGACGCTATCTCCATCAGCAAGTACGCGCCAAGCGAGTACAGTGTCGCCCGCACAAGGCTGTCCCCTTCGTCGCCGGTGAAATAGTGATACACGAAGAAAGGCGCCAGCCACGTACTGATATTGAGAAGCACGAGCACCGGCGCGAGTGTCGCCTGCGCGCACCCGCACAGGATGCGGCGCCAACGCGGAACGGGGGCGCGCCGGAATGGCGATACCGGCGCTTCAGCCCGTGCGTCATGAGCTGCACGCATCGTGCCCAGGACGGTCGCAATGGCATCCAGGCGGCGTTCGCGATAGATGTCCCGCACGCTCAGGGTCGCGTAACAGTCGTCCGCACGAAGGATCGAGGTCAGGCGTGCCACCAGCAGGGAATGACCGCCCAGATCGTCAAAGAAGTCCGCGCCCGGGTGCAAGGTGCGCCCGGGAAACAGTTTGCCGGCGGCTTCGAAAAGAGCGGCCTCGTCAACGTTGCGGGGACGATGGGAATCGTCGATACCCGGGTCCGCCGCGCTCAGGGGTGCAACTCCGAGGGCCTTGACGTCAACCTTGCCTGAAGCCAACCGCGGGAGCTGCGACACGACCTCGATGTGTGCGGGCATCATATAGGACGGCAGTCGTTCCGCCAGACCTCGACGCAGGGCCGCGGTCTCGATAACGGCGCCCAGGCGCGGGACGACGAACCCGACGGCCTGGTCGATCCCGTTCACCGGACGCCATGCGACAGCCGCAGCCGCGACACCCGGGAGAGTCCCGAGAACGCTTTCAATCTCGCCCAGTTCGACCCGGTAGCCGCGTATCTTGACCTGCCCGTCGGCGCGTCCGAGGTAGGTTATGGGTCCCTGCACGCTCTCCAGCCTGGCGAGGTCCCCGGTCAGATAGAGACGTTCCTCGTCCGGTGTTTCAGCGCATGGGTTGGCAATGAAACGGTCCGCGGTCAGTTCCGGCCGGCCGACATACCCGATCGCCAACCCGGGACCGAAGATGCACAATTCCCCTGCTGTTCCCGCGCCCAGCGGCTGCCGCCGATCGTCGACAATGAGCACGCCGTAGTTCGGCAGCGGCGTTCCGATCGTAACCGGCTTGCCGGGCTCCAACACCGCAATGCTGGCCGACACCGTAGCCTCGGTCGGGCCGTACGAGTTGAAAAGTTGGCGCCCCGAACGTGCCAGGCGGCCGACCAGCGCCTCCGGGCAGGCCTCGCCGCCGAGGTTGATCAGACGGACGGTCGGCAACGGGTGGTCGATCAGGCCCATCAGCGTCGGCACCGCGTGCATGACCGTGATGCCGTTCCGCGTGACGGCCTCCGCCACGCCCTGCGGGTCGCCGACCAGGTCCGCGGGCGCGATCCAGAGGGTTGCGCCAACCAGGTAGGCGATCCAGACTTCCTCGAATGACATGTCGAACGCGACGGAGAAACCCTGGTACACCCGGTCGGTTTCACGCACGCCGAGATATTCGTTTTCACTACGCAGGAAGTGACAGATGCTGCGGTGGCTGACGGCGATGCCCTTCGGCTGTCCCGTCGAGCCGGACGTGTAGATGACATAAGCGGGATCCGCCGGCTGCGCGGCGACACAGACCGGAGTCGCATTCTCGGCCACCAAGTCTTCCACCGCCCAGACCGAAACCGATCGGCCGGCAAACCCAGGCAGGCGTTCACGAGAGGTTAACAGACCGGCAGCCTGTGCGGAGGCCAGGCAAGCATGCACGCGCTCGATGGGGGTGTCGGCGTCGAACGGCAGCCAGGCCGCGCCGCTCATCGTGATGCCGGCCTGGGCGATCAGCAGGTCCGCGCCGCGCGGCAGGAGCAGGCCCACCACCTGCCCCGCGGCTGCGCCGCGACGGGCCAGGGCGCCCGCGATCGCTCCGCCGGCCGCATACAGTTCCGCGTACGGGACGATGCGCTCGCCGTCGATCAGGGCCGGGTGCAGAGGTTGCCGCCGGGCGGTTGCCGCGAGCAGATCGGCAAGGCATTCACAACGAAGGAGATCGGGCCGGCGCGGACCGCGCAGAACCTGGTACGAGGCCCCGACCGTGGCGGAATGACACATAGGTACGTCATCAAACGCCCGGTGGGGGCATTTATTGTTGAGTCCGTCCAAAGCCGCTCAACCCGTCTGCACGAGCTTGAGCTTGTTCTTGGCGGCCTTACCTTCGGCGGACTTCGGGGCGTTCTTGACGAGAAACTCGAGCACCGCGATGCCGAACGCCTGTTCCTCACCCGGCGACTCGGCAAAATGGAAGCCGACATAGAACCGATCGGCTGAGTCGAGCATCTTGTCCTTCTTCAGCCGTTCGGCCAGTTTGAATGCGGGATTGCGCAGCAGGGCCTGGAAGCCGCGCAGCGCGTAGTCCTCGGCCCGCACGTGCGGGTTGATATCCTTGGAGGAAGCCTTGAGATTGCAGACGCTGAGCGCATAGCGGGCCTCGTCGTCAAATAATTCCGTATTGGTCAACCGCCGCAGGCATTCGACGGCCGCGCTCCACCGCTTGGCCTTCATGTGCGCATGCCCCGTTTCCAACACGACGGCGTCCGCCGCCTTGGCATCGACGTTGCGCAACACGTAGAGCAATGCCTCGTGGCGCGGCGTGCCGGCTTTCAACTCCCCGGCCGCCAGCGCCGCCAGGCGCTTGAACGACTTCGCGTCAATCGTCTCGCTGTGCGGCTTCAGGATTTTGGCCAGGCGCCAGGCTGCGTCACCATCGCCTTCCTCCTCCAGCGCTCCCACCAGCAACGCCGTGGCGCCTTTATGGCCCGACAGCCCGCCGGCCGCGACTTCACGCACATCGGTGTCGCCGTGCCGCAACAACTCCAGCAACTGCCGGTTCGCGGCGGCGGTATCCTCGGCGGCCAGCCGGCGGACCGCGAAACTGCGCACCGGCGCATACGCGCTCGTCAGCAGGGCAGCCCAATCGGCTTTTGCCGCCGGCACGCGCGCCAGGATGTCGAGCACATGGCGCACGAGGCCGTCGTCCGACTCCGCCAGGTAAGGAACGAGCTGACGCACCGCGGCCGCCGCGCCTTCGAACTCCAGGTTCTTGAGGCCGATCAGGGCATGGCGGCGAACGTACAGCGAGTATTTGGGCGCGGCGTAAGCCAGCAGCGTGGCCCGGGCGGCGGCCTCGCCGATCGCCCCGAGCAGAAGCAGGCAAGATGTAACCGTGCGCTCCTGTGTTTTCACGCGCGCTGTCTCCATGAACGCGCTGAGTTGCGCATGGAGCGCGACGCGAACCTTCGGGGGCACATCAGCCATGTGCCGGCGCACCGCCTCGCACACGGCCCGCACGTATTCGAGATCGGGGTCGAAGAGCTGTTCAAGCAACACCTGGAAGGCCGGCTTGGCGTGGATACGCGCCAGCAGTTCCACGAGTACCAAGCGCTCACCGCCCCGGGCGGACTCGATCCGGCGCTTGATGTCCGGCACCACCCGCTCGCCACCCTTGGCAACCATGGCCACGGCGCGGAGTTTGATTTCCGTGGAGTCGGCGTTGAGGAGCGGCGTGATATAAGGCACGGCGTCAGGTGAACCGATAGCCTCGAACGCGTCAAGGATATGGCCCGCGAGAACGGAGTTGGCATCGGCCAGCGCCTTGCCGAGGGCCTCGATCACCGCGGAGTCCTTTGGCGCCAATTCGGCCAGCACAAGGGCGGCGGCGTGCCGTCGCATGGAATCCTGGGATTCCAGCAGCCCGCAAATGGTGCGCAACGTCGAATCCATGGTGGGACCGTAGCAAAAGCTGGCAGCACCGGCAAGCCGCGGCATCACCACCAGCGCCGCACGGCCTCCTGGAGGGTCGCCATCAGCTCATAGAAGGCGTGCTCGGTACTCGCGAGCCCAGCGGATGTCGGAAACAGCGTAGCCGGGTCGCGGCTCGGGCCGGCCGGGTACCAAAAATCGGTAGGCGCCGCCACCGGATGCAGACCCTGCCCCTCGAACACACGCAGGGCCCGCGGCATGTGCGCCGCCGAGGTAACCATCACGAAAGGCGCCGCGCCGACGATGCCCCGCACGGCGATCGCTTCCTCACGCGTATCCTGGGGCTTGCCCAGCACGATCAGGTCCTCTTGTGCGACACCCAGGTCGCGGGCCACCGCCGCCACCACTTCGGCGTTAGGAATCACGTCGAGGCCCGGCCCCCCCGTCAGGATCAACCGGCTGCCCGGAAGTTGCCGGTGCAGGCGGATGCCTTCCACCAGACGATAAAGCGAGGCCCCGCCAATCTGGCTGGTCACGGGAAGCCGAGGATCGGAAACATGCCCCGCGCCCAGCACCAGCACATAGCGCAACTCTGCAATCGTTGATGTCGACTGGACCGCCAAGTCCAAGGGCGCGTACTGGCGCTCAAGCCGGGCCATGTAGGCACGGCCGGACAGACCGAACCCGGCCCACGTCAGCAGTGCCAGCCCCGCCACGCATAGCGCCCGTCCCAGCCTAGGGCGCCGCGCCGACCAAAGGCAGAGCACGCCCGCCACCAGCAGGACGAGGCTGACAGTGAGCGGGGACAGACCCAACAGGATACATCGTTTGATCCAGACCATGACGCCACCTTTCCCGCCATGACACCAAATAGTGCCTCGCGTGTCACGGACAAGTCCCCGTGACCTTGCGTCACGGGACGTCAAAACATGCCGCTCCAGCGGCACCCGCCTTCGCGCAAGCCGTCCGGCGGGGCACGCAAAGTTGCAGGGCGCACAGCGCCGGCCGTATTTCGATTCCCCAGACGGCGGTGAGACGCTATGCTGTGCCGATGAACATTGCCGTATTGGGAGCCAGCCAGAAATCCGACCGTGCCAGTAACCAGGCCGTCAAGCGACTCGTCGAGGCCGGGCACACCGTCTTCCCGGTGCATCCGGGTCTTGACGCCATAGACGGCATCAAGGCCTATGCGAACCTGTCGGATCTGCCCGAACCCGTGGATACCGTCACCGTCTACCTGTCCGCCAAGAACTCCGACCGTCTCGCCAAGGAACTGGTGAACTGCGGGGCGCGCCGGGTGATCTTCAACCCCGGCGCCGAGAATTCGACGCTGGCCGACCAGCTTCAATCGCGCGGCATGCACGTGATTGAAGCCTGCACGCTCGTGCTGCTGAGTTCCGGCCAGTTCAACGAAGCGTGACGCGTGCCCACTCCAGCGCGCTACGCAGCACGGGGCGTTGATCGCGGACACGGTCCAGGATGCGCTTGCGCGCCTTCAGATAGGCGTCTATCACGCGACGCGTGTCCTCGCCCATCTCGTGGCCCGTGAACAATTCGCGCTGTTTGCGGCCGAAGTCGAAACCGACCTGGACGGTCCTGGAAGCCAGGGGAAACCCCACGTCGTGACCCGTGAGCAGCAACCGGCGCGAAGGCCGCCCGGCTTGGTCGCAGGAATCGACGAACCAGGTGGGCGAATTGCTGATCGTATCGACGTGGAGCAATTCCAGCAGACGCTTCTCGCGGTTCAGCAGGTCGCCGATCTCGTCCACCGGCACGCTGAACGCCCGTAGCGTCACCAGGTTGCGGACGAACTTCACATAGGCAGCCGAGTAGCGTTGATCGCGGGTATGCGGCAGGTGAAAGATGGCCTGAAGCTGACGCACATAGGGCGGCGGTTTCCCCACCGCCTGGCACATTTCGTCGAAACTGACTGTTACGCTCACGTTACCTGCCCCTGCGAATTAGGCCGGAGCATACACGGAGGAGTTGCGCCTTGCCAGCAGCGACTTGGCGTCCCGCCCGGGCGCTGCGTCCGGCTTGGCTTATCGCCGGGTGCGGCGTTATACTGGCCTTGTGAAGACGGACTCTCCCAACGCGACCTTTGTCATTGAGCGGGGGCTCTGCCACGCGCTCTACGCCTACGATGTCGGTTCCTCGATCGATCTCGACGCCCTGCGCCAGTTGATCGGCGCAGGACTCAAGGATGCCCGCCTGGAACACAACCGCCGGGTTCCAAAATACTTCGACTACCACCCGGCCCCCCTTGCCATTGTCCAGGAGGCGCAACCGCCGGACCTGCCCGGGTTCACCGTGAATCGCGAGGTGGAGATCCAGGTCTATGATTTCGGCAGTGTGTCGTTCACCTACCGCCTCCCGGTGAGCGGTCCCCTGGAAACGCTGCTCGACCTGAGCTGTCTCCTGAACGCTGACAATCCCCTGCTCGCCGATTCGCGCCAGCGCGCCGCCACCCTGCTGAACGCGATCCGAAGCGCCGTGTTCCGGCCGCGCCTGGCCGATCTCGTCGAGGACTACACGGTGTTCCAGATCGAGGAGGTGCGCGGCCCGCTCGACCCGGCAACGCTCCACGAGACGCACGGACAGAGCTTGGCGCAGGTCCTGCGCGCCGAGCACGCGCCCCTCTCGGACCAGGAGACCACCGATGCCCTCGCCTGCCGGTTATCGTACGAACGGGGCGACGTCACGTTCATCGACTGGAACGCCGCCATCGTGTTCGACCGCGACGCCGACGACGTGCGCGCCGTGCTGGAATTCGCCAATGTCGAACTGCTCGAGATGCGCTACCTCGACCGCCAGTTGGATGACGCGCTCGACCGTGCCTACGAAACGGCCATGCGGCGGCGCTGGTGGCGGGGGTTCGTACCGGGCCGGTCCGGGGCCAATATCCGCAAGGTCTCCCAAATGCAGCTAGACGGCGCCCTGGTCTTTGAGCGCGTTACGAATGCGCCCAAGCTGTTGGGCGACCAGTACCTGGCCCGCGTCTACCGCCTCACGTCGCAGCGGTTCCACCTTCCCGAATGGAACACCTCCGCCCTCCGCAAGCTCGAGGCCATCGAGTCGGTCTACCAGCAGATGCACGATACCGCGTCCGAGCACCGCATGGAGATCCTCGAATGGATCATCATCGGGTTGTTTGTGCTGGAAATCGTGCTGAGCTTCCGGCCTAGTCCGTGATCGTCTTCTTCAGGTTCGGCATGGTTTCCGGCTTGTCGGCGTGCATGTACCGGCTTTCGCCGTCGCGGGCGGTGACGTTCTCGTAGACGCCCTTGTCGCGTTTGACGAGCTTCGTGAAGCCCAAGTTCTTGAGTGAACTGTTCCCGCGCGGGGTGTTGATGAAGACTCGTGACAGCACCTTTCGCACCGCGCCGCCGCAGTGCGGGCACAGCGTCAGCGGCGCGTCCTTCATCGACTGCTTGGCCTCAATCGTCGCCCCGGCCGCGCAGGCGGGTCCTGAATGCTCATACGTATAAACCGGCATGGTTGCGCTCCCTCGTTTGCGATTTCAGCCTAGCACATCGCGCCGGGCGGGGCACGCTCGAAAACGCTTGCCAATACGGGTCGGATTGCGAGAATCGACCGTACTCCCAAGCATAAGGAACCCCGCCCATGGCCGACGATGTGTGCTGGTTGAAATTTGAACTGCTGGAACGTTTCATGACCGATGCCTTCATGGCCATCGGCGTGCCAGAGGCCGATGCCCGCGTCTGCGCTGATGTCCTCGTGACGGCGGACCGACGCGGCATCGATTCGCACGGGGTCGGCCGTTTCAAGCCCTTCTACTACGACCGCATCGTGAAGGATCGCGTGCAGCAGCCTGTCACGCAGTTCGAAGTCGTGCGCGATGTGCTCGGCACGGCCGTGGTCGACGGGCACCACGGCATGGGCATGGTCATCGCGAAACGGTGCATGGACATGGCAATCGCCAAGGCCCGCCTGCATGGCTTGGGCATGGTCGTGGCCCGCAATTCCACCCACTACGGTATTGCCGGCTACTACGCCAAGATGGCCTGCGAAGCGGGCATGATCGGCCTCACCGGCACCAACGCACGCCCTTCCATTGCCCCGACGTTCGGCGTCGAAAACATGCTCGGCACGAACCCGCTCGTGTTCGGTTTTCCCACCGACGAACCGTTCCCCTTCGTCAACGACTATGCAACGTCAGTCACCCAGCGCGGCAAGATCGAACTCTACGAACGCGAGGGCAAGGCCCTGCCGCCGGGCTGGGTCATCGACCGCGAGGGCCGCACGCAGACCGACCCGACCCAGGTTCTCAAAGCCCTGGTCGACGGCTCGGCGGCCCTGACGCCCATCGGCGGCATCGGCGAGGACGGCGGCGGCTACAAAGGCTACGGCTTCGCCACCGTGGTCGAAGTACTGTCCGCCACGCTTCAGCAGGGCGCCTTCTTGAAAGCGCTTTCGGGCTTTGAAGACGGACACAAGGTGCCCTACCGGCTGGGCCATTTCTTCCTGGCCATTGACATCCAGTGTTTCGCCGACCCGGCGGCGTTCCGAAAGAGCACGGGCGACCTCCTGCGTCAACTCCGCGCCTCACGCAAGGCCCCGGGCCAATCCCGCATCTACACGTGCGGCGAGAAAGAGTACCTGGCTTGGTTGGACCGCAAGGACAAGGGCGCCCCGGTCGACCGGACGCTGCAGAAACAGCTCATCCAAGTTCGCGACGAAACCGGGCTCAAGCAGTACCGCTTCGGGTTCGAGTAAGCGTCGGTGCCCCGACGCTTCGACTTGACGTCCACCCTGATGCCGTGCGAGACTGTTTACAGATGACGAGAGTGTAAACAGATGCAAACAGTCACCTTATCGCTACGGTTACCCAAGTCACAGGCCGGACGGCTCGCGAAGCTGGCGGCCGAAACGGGCATGGAGCGGCCTGCGTTTCTCAAGCAGGCCCTCAAGCGTGGCGCAGAGGACCTGCTTTTCGAGCGGGCCTGTCAGGCCTATCGTCGTGGCGAAGCCACCCTGTCGCGGGCAGCCGAACTGGCCGGGCTTAGCCTGAGGGACATGATCGCCCGACTGCCTGCGGCGGGCCTCGAATTGAACTATGGCGTGGCAGATTTCGAGAAGGATGTTCAGGCATGATTGTGGTGGCCGATGCCAGCCCGTTGATCTTCCTCGCGAAAATTCGGCGACTGGCCCTGGTTCCGGCCGTCTTGGGATCCGACATCCGGGTGCCCCGAGCGGTCCGGGAAGAGGTCCTTACACCGCGGACGGACTCGGCAGAAGCGGACGTGCTGGCGGATTTTCTCGCAATCTGCCGGGTTGAGAACGTCACGAACGTCCGCCGGTTTGCTTCTGCCATGAGCGCAGCGGACAACGAAGCGTTGACCCTGGCGGTTCGCCGCCGGGCTGATATTCTTCTATGCGATGATCGGATTGTCCGGTTGATGGCGGAGACTGAAGGGGTCCAGCCCCTTGGCACGCTCGGGTTGTTACTGCGAGCCATGCGCCAGACGCGGCTTACGCCGGCCGAAACCCGCAAGGCAGTCGACGCGCTCGTGCGCTCGCATGGTTTCCGGATTGACACCGCCCTGTACCTGGCCGTTGTACGTACCATTGAGGGCCGAGACTGACTTTTCGGCCTCGTGGTGAGTCATTGCCCTGTCCCTCTCGTCTGATGGTCCGACCGAGAATTGAGGCGGGAACGATCACGGTCATGGGTCATCCTGATCGCCTACGCGGGGCACCTGAAGACATAGGACCGGGGGGTTTCACAGTCAAACGGAAACGTTCAAGGAGCAGACAGCCGTGTGTGACAGCATCAGGGCACGTTCATCGATTGGTCCTGCCAAACGGTTCAATCAAACAAACGTCTTTCTGAACGACTCCGGTCATCCCTGTGACCCCGATCTCATCCGGCAATCGTCACCCGCTCTGCGCAACCTTCTCGTGAACGCCTTTTCGTGAGCGCCCTGTATCCGGCCATGGGTTCCGAGATGTCCCTACCAACGATCAATGGGGCCGGGCTCGCATTCGCCAATCTAACGCTCCGCTCGAACCTGCACGCCGAGTTGTCAAGGTCATCCACCGGCCCTCGCCCTACCTGTGCTTCGCGCCCTTCCCGGCGGCACCAGGCATCGTTTTCCAGTACCGATCAAGTCCTCGCGGCCGGCCTCGCGAAGCGCCTCACGGGCCTTGTCGTGGAACTCCGGATTGTGACAGAGCAGCAAGGCCCGCTGGAGCGACTTCTCGCGATCCGTCTTCGCCACGGTGACCGGCTTGCCCGTGAGTGGATCGAGCCCCGTATGAAACATGGCCGCAGCCAGCGTCAGCGGCGCCGGGTAGAAATCCTGCACTTGCTCCGGCTCGATGCCCTTGCCGTGCAGGTAACACGCCAGTTCGACCATATCGGCGAGCGTGCAGCCCGGGTGGCCGCTGATGAAATATTCAACGATTGAATAGGGTTTGCCTGCCCGCTGCACGCACTCGCGGTATGCCGCCGTAAAGGACTCGTATGAACGCCGTGCCGGTTTGCGCATGGCTTGCAGTACCGTGTCGGAGACGTGCTCCGGCGCGATCTTCAACAGCCCGCAGACGTGGTGTTCCACCAGTTCGCGTAAGTACTCCGGACCGCCGCCGGCCAGCGCCAGATCGTGCCGCACGCCGCTGGTGACGAAGGCATGGTTGACGCCCGGCACGCGACGCGCGGCGCGCATCAGGCCAAGCAGACGCGCGTGGCTGACGTCCAGGTTCGGGCAGGGCTCGGGGAACAGGCAGGAACGGCCCGGACAGCCCGGCCGCCCGAGCCGGCAAACTGTACCGTACATGTTCGCCGTGGGTCCACCCAGGTCGCTGACGGTGCCGTGAAACTGCGGGTCACGCGTCAGGCGGCCGAGTTCATCCAACACCGAGGCCTGGCTGCGCGACACGACCGTCCGGCCCTGGTGCTGGGCGATGGCACAAAACGCGCACTCGGCATAGCAGCCGCGGTGTGTCGTCACTGAGTCCTTGATCATGTCCCACGCCGGAATGCGCTCTCGCCCATAGGACGGATGCGGCCGCCGCGTGAACGGGAGCGCGTAGATCACGTCAAGTTCGGCCGACGTCAACGGCTGGATCGGCGGGTGCACCACAAGCTCGCGGTCGCCGTGGGCCTGCGTCAGCACGGCTTCCGAAAACGCCCCGTGCTTGAGGTGGATGACGCGCGTCATGTCCGCGAACGCCTGCCGCCCGGCCTCGGTCAGGGCAGACACCAGCTCGTATGACGGGAGTCTCAGCGCGTCAGTCGGACTCTCCGGCGCTTTGCGGATCTCTGCCGTACCGGCGATCCCATGCCAGGCACTGCCCTCGCGCAAGCGCCACGCCACCTCGGCCAGGGCCCGCTCGGCCATGCCGTAGACGAGCAACTCCGCCTTGGCATCGAACAGGATCGAGCGGCGCACCTTGTCGGTCCAGTAATCGTAGTAGGCAAACCGACGCAGCGATGCCTCCACCCCGCCAAGGACCACCGGAACACCCTTGAAAGCCTGGCGGGCCATCGACGTGTAGACGATGGTGGCGTTCGGCGGCCGGCGACCGCCCTTGCCGCCCGGCGTGTAGGCGTCATCATGCCGCACCTTGCGCATGACCGTGAGCCGGGCCAGTTCGCTGTCCACATTGCCGGCCGTGATTCCCCAGAACAGGCGCGGCCGCCCCAGGACCCGAAACGCCTCGACATCACGGAAATCCGGCTGGGCGATGATGCCGACGCGGTAGCCCAACCACTCCAGCCAGCGGCCCACGAGCGCGGCTCCAAAAGACGGGTGGTCGACATACGCGTCGCCCGAAACGATTACGACATCGCATTCCGCCCAGCCGCGCTCTTCCATCTCGCGCCGCGACATGGGCAATGCGCGCAGACCCGCGTCGGGTTTGGGCGCGGTGTCCGGCACGCGCCAGCAAGGCGAGGTCAGCAACTCGGCGGAGGCGTTCATAGCCGTCCATTGTACCGCGCCCCGCCGCGGCGGGCCAATGATTCCTACCCTGGACGGCCCGCGCTTCCGAGCCATTCGCCTGTTGCTTTTGGCCGACCCGCCAAGCATAATCGCCCGCATCATTTTCTGCCTGCCGGACGGCGGGTAGCCACAAGGAGCGACCATGAACCAGGTTCGTATCGGCGTTATTGGCGTGGGCGGCATGGGCAGCCACCACGCGCGTTATATCCAAGAAGGAAAAGTGCGCCGGGGCAAACTGACGGCCGTTTGCGATATCGTCCCCGAGAAGGTGGCGGCGTTCAAGGACGTCAGGGGCTACGCGTCATCCGATGCCCTCATTGCCTCCGGCGAGGTCGATGCCGTGATGGTCGCGACGCCCCACTACGGTCACACCACGATCGGCATCGCCGCTCTCAAGGCCGGCCTTCACGTGCTGGTCGAAAAACCCATTTCGGTCCATAAGGCCGATTGTGAACGCCTGATCGCGGCCTACACGAACCGCCCGAAGAAGAGCCAGGTATTCGCCGCCATGTTCAATCAGCGCACGGACCCTCATTTCATCCGCGTGCGCAAGCTAATCGAGGACGGCGAACTCGGCACGATTCGCCGCACGAACTGGATCATCACCAACTGGTTCCGCACGCAAGCGTATTACAATTCGGGCGGCTGGCGGGCCACGTGGGCCGGCGAAGGCGGCGGCGTGCTGCTGAACCAGTGTCCCCACAATCTCGACTTGTTCCAGTGGATTTGCGGCATGCCCAGCAAAGTGCGGGCCTTCTGCGGGCTGGGCAAGTACCACGCCATCGAAGTCGAGGATGACGTCACGGCCTACCTCGAATATCCGAATGGCGCCACCGGCGTCTTCATCACGACCACGGGCGAGGCGCCCGGCACCAATCGCCTGGAGATCGCCGGCGACCGCGGCAAGCTCGTGGTCGAGAACGGCAGCGTCAGCTTCACCCGTAACGAAATCCCAAGCGACAAGTTTCTGAAGACCTCAAAGGAGAGCTTCGCGACGCCGGACACCTGGAACATCGATATCCCGGTCAATGGCGGCGGCGGCCAGCATCTGGAGATCACGCAGAACTACGTCGACGCCATCCTCGACGGCAAGCCCCTGATCGCGCCGGCCGTCGAGGGCATCCACTCGGTCGAGTTGGCGAACGCCATGATCTTCTCGTCGTTGAGCGGGAAGACAGTCGACCTGCCCCTGAACGCCGCGGCCTATGAGAAGGTGCTCAAGAAACTGATTGCCTCGTCGAAGCTGAAGAAGAAGGCCGTGAAGGCAGCGGCGACCGACCTGAGCAAGTCGTTCGGGAAGTAGACCGGGAACGAAGACCGGCGAGACGGTCAAAGCGCCACCGCGCCGGTTAACCCATGGGTGGCTCGTTACAGGCTAAGATCATCGCTTCGTTCAGGCTATCTTCAGGCTGAGTCGCTTGCTGTTATTTCCCACGCGTAGCGCGTAGTGCCGCCGGGTTTTGAGCCGGAGTCAGGCGAGTGGAGCGGCGGTCGCAATGTGGGAAAGTCTCCCTGTGCCGTAGTGCCGTCTCCCTGGCTTTGCCATTCCCTTCCAGATTGAG
>CAITUY010000182.1 GCA_903895695.1 uncultured bacterium | reverse complement strand
CTCAATCTGGAAGGGAATGGCAAAGCCAGGGAGACGGCACTACGGCACAGGGAGACTTTCCCACATTGCGACCGCCGCTCCACTCGCCTGACTCCGGCTCAAAACCCGGCGGCACTACGCGCTACGCGTGGGAAATAACAGTAACGGCCGACCGACTGATCGCGGTCGAACGAGCGGGCCCACTGGCGTGGCGGTGGAAGCGCCCGGCGGCCGGGATCGTGCGCGTGGTGCTTCAGAAGGGGCTGGGGACGGTCAGCAGCAACGGGGGACCGGCCCGGCCTTTTGGTGAAGCATTCGGCGCGCTCGTGGTTGAGTCCGGCCAAGACAAGTCATTGTGGGCAGCGATCGGTTATCCCCAGGAAATGCTGCAAGCGCTGGCGGTTGAAATTGCGCGCCGGCTCGGCACGGAGACGACGGCCAGCGAGTTTGTGCCGTTCCGTCAGAGGGTGGACGTTGAGGAGCGGGCAGCGGAAGAGCCGGTCTCCGATGCGGAGGTGCCTCGGCCGGAGGGGACGGGCATTACGGTGGAGGAACACAGTCAGGGCGTGGCAATCCTCGTGCCGCCTGCGGGACTAGCAGAGGGCAGCCAGGGATTGTTCGCCTTTGGCGTTCTCTGGACCGTGTTGGTGCTGGTCATGATGGGGGTCATGCTGGTGGGGCCGATTGCGGGCAGAGGCGGGAAGATCGGTATGGCGCCTTTGCTCTTGTTGCCGTTTCTGGCCGTCGGGGTGGGCCTGCTGCTGTCGGCGATCAACATGGGGCGCCGGCAGGTGATGCTGGCCGTGGCAGGCGATTCCCTGGCGTACCGGGCTTTGGGGCCGTTCCGCACGACGGAGCGGCGGATCGCGCGCGCACAGGTGCGTGGCGTAGCCGTGGGGCCGAGCGGCATGGCGGTTAACAGCCGGCCCGTGTATGAGTTGCAGATTCTTTTGACGGGCAAGCCGGCTCGCATTGGACTGCTCGCCGAGTGCACGCGCCCCGAGCAGGAATGGGTGGCGGCAAAGCTGCGACGGGCGCTGGGCGTTGGCCGCGGTGAATGAAGGCCGTCGCGCGGGCACTGGCGGACCTACGCGGAGGCCGCAACAGGGCGGTTTGGCGGGTTCTGCGGGGGGTGTCTAAATAAAATGAAGAAAAGATCATATTCCCGTTGACACTGGCCCGCCGTCTGCTATCTTACGCCGTCTGATCATGGGCGATGAATCTGTTAGTTTGAGTCGATAAGGGCAGGAAACAAAGCATATTTCGCACTGTTGCTCTGGCCTCTACGGGGGAACAGGGTGAAGTGTTTTTTGTTGTCTTGATTTTTTGACAGGATGGAATCGCGGCCCATGTAGCTCAGTTGGTAGAGCACGTCCTTGGTAAGGACGAGGTCAGCGGTTCGATCCCGCTCATGGGCTCCAAGGAGTAGAAGCCCCGTTTGGATGGAGAAGGAGTAACAAAGGAGAACGCATCATGGCAAAGGAACAATTCAATCGTACAAAGCCACACGTAAACGTCGGAACGATCGGGCACGTTGACCACGGCAAGACCACTTTGACCGCGGCCATTACGTATGTGCAGTCGTTGCGCGGCATGAGCACCTACGTCAAGTACGATGAAGTGGCAAAGGCCTCGGAATCCCAAGGCCGCCGCGATCCGACCAAGATCCTGACGATCGCCACCTCGCACGTCGAGTACAGCTCGGAGAAACGCCATTACGCGCACGTGGATTGCCCCGGCCATGCCGATTATGTCAAGAACATGATCACGGGCGCCGCGCAGATGGATGGCGCGATTCTGGTGGTAAGCGCGTCCGACGGCCCGATGCCGCAGACCCGCGAGCACATCCTTCTGGCCCGTCAGGTCGGTGTGCCGGCAGTCATGGTCTTCCTGAATAAGGTTGACACAGTTGACGATCCCGAGTTGCTGGACCTGGTGGAACTCGAAGTCCGCGAGTTGTTGAACAAGTACGAGTTCCCCGGCGACACCACGCCGATCATTCGCGGCAGCGCGTTGGCGGCGATCCAGGCGACGTCACCCGACGATCCGGGCTGCAAGTGCATCAAGGATCTGATGGACGCGCTGGATTCGTTTATCCCTGAGCCCGTACGCCTGATTGACCAGCCGTTCTTGCTTTCGATCGAAGACGTGTTCTCGATCGAAGGTCGTGGCACGGTGGTCACGGGTCGTATCGAGCGCGGCATCATCAAGGTCGGCGAAGAAGTGGAGATCGTCGGGTTGAAGCCCACGGTCAAGACAACGGCGACGGGCGTCGAGATGTTCCGCAAGCTGCTGGACGAAGGGCGCGCCGGCGACAATGTCGGCGTGCTGCTGCGCGGTACGAAGAAGGAAGACGTCGAGCGCGGACAGGTGCTGGCGAAGCCCGGATCGATCACGCCGCACACGACGTTCAAGTGTGAGGTGTACGTGCTCAGCAAGGAAGAAGGTGGTCGTCACACGCCGTTCTTCAAGGGCTATCGTCCGCAGTTCTACTTCCGTACGACGGATGTCACAGGTGATGTCACGCTGCCCGACGGGGTCGAGATGGTGATGCCGGGCGACAATATCGCCATGACGGTTAAGCTCATCGCTCCGATCGCCATGGAGAAGTCGATGCGGTTCGCCATTCGCGAGGGTGGTCGCACGGTGGGTGCGGGAACCGTCTCGGAAATTCTGGAGTAGTAACGGTTTCCGGCCTTGGCCGGAGGCCCGCGGAGGCGAATGGGCGGGGAAACCCGGCCCGCGCCGCCGGCGGGGAGGTAAAGCGCAATGCCGAGAGAATTGGTCACGCTCGCCTGCACGGAGTGCAAGCGGCGCAACTATACGACGACGAAGAACAAGCGGCTGACACCCGACCGGCTTGAGATAAAGAAGTATTGCCGGTTCGAGAAGAAGCACACAATGCACAAGGAGACCCGCTAGGCGGCTTTCGAGAGCGTCCGGGTGCGGCTGTTATTAGGGCAGTAGCTCAACTGGCAGAGTACCGGTCTCCAAAACCGGCTGTTGGGGGTTCAAGTCCCTCCTGCCCTGCCATGCGAAGGGAAGATCCCGTGAGTAAAGTGACGGACAGCCAGCAGAGCGTGCGGAACTTCCTTGGGGAAGTCCGCGATGAGCTCAAGAAATCGACGTGGCCGACGCGCAACGAGTTGTTGGAGTCGACGGCGGT
>CAITUY010000181.1 GCA_903895695.1 uncultured bacterium | reverse complement strand
GCCTGCCCACCACCAATTCCAATGCTATAGGTCCACCCTTTGGGGTGGAAAAAGGAGGGAACAAAACCATAGGAATATCGAGCCAACATTGTATCTTAGTTCAGCCCTGAAGTTGTCCAACTGATGGGGGGAAGCTCATCCATACCGAATTCTATGCCGTCCTACGCCCTCTTTTCGAGGAGTTCAAGTCCATCAAACTGACAACGAGACGAGGATGAGGCCGAACAACACCTCGGAACGTATTGTCAACCCTGGCGGGTTGCCAAACGTTCAAGGTGGGCGTTGGCTCATGATGACAATAGGTTGACATTCGGCAGACACTATCGGAATATTTCTGCATGGAAACGATACACTGGGACGAGCGGAAAAACGGTTGGCTGAAGCAACACCGCGGCGTCTGTTTTGAGCAAGCCGCCGTGTGCTTGGCGTCCGAGCGCGTTCTCGACATCACTGATCATCCGAACCAGGAGCGGTATCCGGGGCAGAAGGTGGCGGTGATCGAGATCAACGGTTACGCGTATCTGGTTCCGTACGAACACGCCGGTGGGGAAGTCATCCTCAAGACGATGATCCCGAGCCGGAAGGCAACGCAGAAATACATCGGAGACTTGGTATGAGCGACTTGAAACTGGACCGGGAAGAGAAAGACATTTTGGAGTCCTTTGAACGCGGGGAGTGGGTCTCTGTCCGTGATCGGAAGACAGAGATTTCCAGACTGGGAACTGCGGCACGGGCGACATTGCGCAAGAACCGGCGCATCAATATCCGTCTGTCGGACCGCGATGTGATCGGCCTCCAAGCGAAGGCGGCAGAAGAAGGCATCCCCTACCAGACGCTAATTTCCAGCGTCCTTCACAAGTTCCTGACCGGCACTCTATGGGTGACGGAGACGGGATGGCCGAACAAGGCGTCGCACCGTACCACCAATCCGCGGCGGGTTGGTATCCGGTGAACGCCATCGTTAACAGGCCAGATGCCGTCCAATATTTACCCATATGAAGACGACCATAGATATTGCCGATGACCTGTTCCTGCGCTCGAAGCAGGTATCCAGGGAGCGGGGAATGACCATGCGGGAATTGCTTTCAGAGGGCCTTGCTTATGCCCTTGAGAAACGGTCTGCGGGGCCCGCCACCCGCGTCAAGGCGGTGACCTTCAAGGGCAAGGGCCTTGCGCCGGAATATAGGAATGCCTCCTGGGGCGTGATCCGCGATGCCGCGTACGAGGGACACGGATCGCTGGCTTTTCGCGCTACAGCGTCAACAGCCCCTGGATATCGTCCCACGAGAGCGAGTTCAGGACGCTTTCGCCGGAGGTGAGCGTGGCGTTGATGACGGCCTTCTTCGCCCGCTGGAGTTCGAGCACCTTTTCTTCAACCGTGCCCTTCGTGATCAGCTTCACGCTGTATACGGTGCGTTTCTGGCCGATGCGGTGGGCGCGGTCCGTCGCCTGGTCTTCCACGGCCGGGTTCCACCAGGGATCGTAATGAATCACCATGTCGGCACCGGTCAGGTTAAGCCCCGTGCCGCCGGCCTTCAGGCTGATCAGAAATACCGGGATGTTGCGGTCGCTGTTGAACTGGTGCACGACCTGCATCCGGTCCTGTGTTCCCCCGTCCAGGTAGCAGTACGGAATCTGGCGCTGGTCGAACTGCTTGCGCAGGATCGTCAGCATGGTGACGAACTGACTGAAGACCAGCACCCGGTGACCGCCGTCCATGGCTTCGTCGAGCAACTCGAAGAAGAGGTCCATTTTGGCGGAGGGCGCCTCGACGGCAAGACCCTCCAGTTTGAGCAGGTCGAGATGACAACAGGCCTGGCGCAGCCGCAAGAGCGTCTTGAGCACTTCCATGCGCGACCTCTGCAGCCCCTGTTTCGCCACCAGGGCCGAAAGCTTGTTGCGGCTGCTCTCGAGGAGTTGTTTGTAAACGGCTTTCTGGTCGGCGCTGAGCGTGCAGCTTGCCACGCGCTCGATGCGCGCCGGGAGATCCTTCGCCACTTCGATCTTCAAGCGGCGGAGCAGGAATGGCTGCAGTTTGCGGCGAAGATGGAGCTGGGCCGCCTCGGCCTCGGGGCCGCCCGCCGCGATGGCCGATTCCACGTTGCGGCGGAAGCTCTCGTGGGTGCCGAGATACTCCGGCATCAGGAAGTCCATGATGGACCACAGGTCCGAGACGCTGTTCTCGATGGGCGTTCCCGTCAGTACGAGTTTGTGGTCGGCCCGCAGTTCCTTGGCCGTGATGGCGTTTTGCGTGGAGCGGTTCTTGATGTGCTGCGCCTCGTCGAGGACGAGGATGCCGAATTGGTGTTCCAGGTAGCGCGCCGCGTCCCGGCGGATGAGGGCGTACGAGGTGACGACCAGGTCGGCGTTGGGAATTTCGTTGAATTTGGCGTGCCGGTCGGCACCGGCGATGGGCAGCACGCGCAACTGCGGCGTGAAGCGCTGGGCTTCCTCGGCCCAGTTCATGACCAGACTGGTGGGGCACACGATGAGCGTCGGTTTGCCGCGGACGGTCGGGTGGTGCCGCTCCATCTGCAACCAGGCGAGCGTCTGCAGCGTTTTGCCAAGCCCCATCTCATCGGCCAGGATTCCGCCAAACGTGTTGACCTCCAGGAAGCGCAGCCAGTTGACGCCTTCCTTCTGATAGGGCCGCAGGATACTTTCGAGCGATTCGGGCAGGGCCACCGGCTCAATATCGAGCGTCCGCGCCTGGCGTTCGGCGGCGGTCCGCCACGCGGGCGGCGCCTCGACGTCCACGCCGTCGAGGGCATCCAGCGAGGCTTTGACATAGGCGGCATAGACGGCCGGCATGCGGAACACGCCGGGTTCACCGCCTTCGCCGCTCGAACAATCGCGGAACACCTCCATCATGGAGTCGATGGCCTTGGAGTCGAGCAGGACGGTGCGATTGCCTTGTTCGATGTAGGCTTCACCCTTGAGGAGCGCCCGCTGGATCTCGGCCGGCGTAAGACGCTGTCCCTCCCCATTCTCGAAATCGAAGCCGACATCGAACCAGCCGTCCTGGCCGTTGGGTGCGCTGATCCGTACCACGGGCGTGGCAAAATCGAGCGTCTCCATGAACCCCGAGACCCGCCCCTCCAATTCCACGCGCCAGCCGAGGCGCCGCAGGGCGGGCAGGTGGCTGCCGAGAAAATTGAGCACCTCGCGGCAGCCGACCACTGGCGTGAGTGCATCGCCCGCCGTGCCGGCCAGCCCCGTGAGTGCGAGTCGCTCCAGAGCCCGTTTCTCCGCCTGAGGATTCCTGACCGTGTAGCGAAGCAGGTCGTTGGCGTCCGGGATGGCGAACTGCCCGGCCGCGTCGGGCTTGCCGGCGACCATGGAGAAGCCGTTGTATTCGGCGAGAAGCGTGCCGGCCAGCGAGGCCGGGCTGCCGCGGACCACCAGGCGCATCCGCGGCGTGCCCGGCTCGATGCTGAACAGGTCAGGCGTCAGGTCGCTCTCGATCCGCATGAAGGTGGCGAGCATCGTCATTTCGGTCTGCATGAACCGTGGAACCGAGGCGCGCTCGATGACGATGGGCCCCGTGTAGATGCCTCGCACGGGCTCCGGCAGGATCGTCTCCAGCGGCCAGAAATGGCGCGCCCCGAACACCCAGCCGTGCCGGCCGGACACCGTGTAGACGGGCTTCTCGGAAACTTTCAAGAAAGGGATCTCGGTGTGCAGCATTACGATCAACTCACCGTTGTCGCGATCGAGATCCAGGTGCAGGTAGGAGACCAGCTTGGACGCGCCGACCGTGATCGGCGAGGGGTCGCCTTCCTCCCGCAGCACGCCGCCTTGCAGGAGCTGAAGCAGCGCCACAAAGTCGTGCGGCGTCAGGTCGAGCCGGCCGCGGGCGGGTCCTTCCGAGATGTCTTCGATCACAAACAGGACGGCCTCGTCCTTCTGGGTGAGCCCCAGGCACACGTCCGAGGTGACCTGGTCGATCGGGATATCTTCCTCGCCGACCGCGACCGAGCACAGCAGCGGTATGGGGCCGGAAGCCGTGCGCTCCTGCCAGCCGCGCGCCAGGGTGAGCCGGAGCTGGGCCGAGACGCTGCCCGGCATGCCCTGGCGGGCCCGTTTCACGTAGGCGCTTTCGTTGAGGGCCGCCAGTCGCGTGGCGTGCCGCATCTCGGCCTGCCGCTGCGCCTCGCGTTCGGGGTCGTTCTGCCGGCGGATCAGTTCGATGCAGACCGCGACCACGTGGGAGCAGATGATGCCGCGCTCCTTGCTGTCGCGACATGGGCAGTGGTTTTCGGCGCTGCCGTCGGGGAGAATGCGCACGGCCGTCTTGAGTGCCCGGTTGCTCCACAGGACGGAGCCGCTGATCAGGGGCGGCTCGTACACCGCGTCCTGCACCAAGCCGCGCTGGGCCAGGGTCTGGGCGTCCTGGAACACACGGGGGCCCGCCCAGTTTATGAGGATCTGGTGGGAAATGGGGGGACGGGGCGCGCTCATGGGGATACCCCGGATTTTTGGCCGCCTAGACCGTGCGGCGCGCGGACCAGGGGCCGGCGCAGGCGCAGGGTCGTCCATTCGGCCATATCGATGCGGTCCACGAGCGAGAGTCCAGCCTCGGTAAAGGCGTCGAGCACCTCGTTGGCCTGGTCGAGAAGGATCCCGGAAAGAATCAGGCGCGCCGTCGGGACGGGGTTCAGGGTCGCGATCAGGCGGGAGGCGTTTTCGATCAGGACCGGCGCCAGGATATTGGCGACGACTACATCGGCCGGGTCCCAGCTTGGCATGGCGTTGACGTCCACCGTGTAGTACGCGATACGTTCGGCCACGCCGTTGTGGGCGGCGTTCTCCCGGGCGATTGCCACGGAGGAGGCGTCGTTGTCGAAGGCGACAATCCGCCCGTAGCCCAGTTTGGCGGCGGCGATGGCCAGGATCCCCGAACCGCAGCCGGCGTCAAGTACGCTCAATGCGTGCGCGTCGCGGGCGAGGTCGTCGAGAAAGGTGATGCAGCCGCGCGTCGTCGCATGCTGGCCGGTCCCGAAGCTCATGCCCGGGTCGATTTCGACCACCACGTCGCCCGGCGCCGGCGTGCAGGTCTCCCAGGACGGACAGATCCACACGCGGTTAGAGACTTTGTCGACATGGAAGAAGCGCTTCCAGGATTCCGCCCAATCCTCGCGCGGCAGGAGCTTCACCTCGGTGCGCCAGTCGCCCGACACGGCATGGGCGCGGACGGTGGTTTCGAAGGCGGCCAGGCGCCGGTCGGCCTCGGCGCGCGAAGCGCAGAACCATTCCAGCGTGGCGCGGTCGGAATCAGCATCGTACCAGATCGCCGCGGCGGGCTCCTCGGATTCGGACTGGACGACATCGAACGCCTCGGCCACGGGGCGCGTCGTCAGCACGCGGGCGGCGAAGAGGATGTCGGCGGAATCAGTCATCGGGATCTCACGCTTCGGCGTTGGGCCGGCTGCGGGGACGGAAGGTGTAGGGTTGCGACGTGGCGGCGCCGTCGGGCCCGAGCTCGCCGCGGGTGTGGCCGCCGGTGGCCAGCACGCTGTCGGTTGTCTTGAAGTGGCACTTGGTCGTCTGCAACAGGATGCTGGGGCCGTGCTTCTTTATGAGTTCGGCTGCCGTTGTCTTCACGGTATCCGAGGCCCCCTTGGGCAACTTGACGCCGAACTGCTCGCCCAGGCGGCGCAAGCCGACGAGGAACGCCTCGCGTGCCAGGATCGAGGCGGCGGCCACGGCGATATCCGACTCTGCGCGGTGGAGTTGCTCCAGCTCCACTTTGCGGCCGCGTTTCATCAGCGCGCGCTTCACCTGCTCCTTGCTGCCGAACTGGTCGGAGATGGCGCGCGGGCAGGTGGGGATCTTCTCGAGCACGTTTTCGATCACCCGGGCGTGGGCCCAAGCGAGCAGCGAGTTCACGCTGCGAATGCGGGTGTAGAGCTCGTTGTACTTGGCCGGGCCGATCAGGACGACGGTGTAGCGGCGTTCGCCCAGCAGCTTGCGGATATCCCGGGCGATCTCCAGGGCGCGGCTGTCGCTGCCGATCTTTTTGCTGTCGCGGACCCCCATATCGCGCATGGTTTTGCTCAGTGACTCATCGGTGTAGGCCCCGGCAATGGCGAGGGGGCCGAAATAGTCCCCCTTGCCGCTTTCATCCACGCCCATGTGGGGGGCGATGGCCAGGGGATCGAGAATATCCTCGTAGCCCACGCGCGCTTCCATCAGCACCTGGGGTTCGAGGACAAAGGTGACGAAGTCCTGAGCGCCCTTGCCCTGGACCACGCACTTTCCCGACTGGTAGAGGACGATCCGGCAGTCCGGGCCGTCGGCGGCAACGATGGCGTAGGGGACCGTGGCTGGGCGGTAATTCCCGGATTCCAGCAGGGAAATCACGGCGGCCTGCTGGAACTCGGACATCTCAAATGTGAATGAAGTACGCGTCTCCATAAACGGTCTGTTATATCAAAAAGCCTAGGCGGCAATAAAGGGTTTTTCGCGGAGGGGTCGGGCAGAAAACGCGGGCTCCCCGCAAAGACGGCTGTCCTGTGCGGCGTGATTGCGCTACCGTGTGAGCAGCCAGCACAGGAGACCGAACCATGGAAACCGAGGCGAAGACGAGCGCGTATATCTGGTTGGATGCCGAGTATACGGACCTGGATCTGGACCGGGCCGGGCTGCTCCAGGTGGCCGCCATCATCACGGACACGAACATGAGGCGGCTGTTGCCGCCCGACGAGGACCTGGTCTTCTACGTGAAACTTGGCGAGGGCCAGGAGGTGAGCCCCTGGGTGTGCGAGCACTTGGCCGACCTGGTGGCGAAGTGCCGAACGGCCGGGGCTTTGGACCTGACGGAGATTGACGCGCGGCTGGTGGACTGGGTCAAGCGAGCCATCGGGTCGATACCTGCCCGGAAGGAACTGCGCCCCGTGCTGGCCGGAAACAGCATCCATGCCGACTGGTTCCTGGTCCGGAAGTACCTACCGCAATTCGCGAAATGCCTTCACTACCGGCTGCTGGATGTGACCACGCTCAAGTTGCTTTGGCAGGACTGGCGGGGCGGCGCCAAATTCGACAAGGATGACGCTGCCTTGCTACGGCGGTATTCGACGGTCGCCATGGCTGACATCGAGGGACGCCCCCACGACGCGGCCTACGACATCCACGCCTCCATTGCCGAGTTGAACTTCTACCGGGCGAAACTCCTGGCGCCCTAACGGCCAACCCTGCAGATCCGGCCATGTCACATTCTTTTCGAGCAAGCGTGCGAGTCCGGCTCGTTCTGGCGGTTAAACCGTGAAAGGACTGCCATGAAACGAAACAGGACCAGGGCTATCGTGGCGTCGTTGTGCGGTCTGACCTGCCTTGCGTTGTCCGCATGGGCTCAGAAGCCACATTCGACCGTTCATGTTCTGGCGGGCTTTGATTTCGAAGAGGCGATTCATGCCGAGAGTCTCTCCACCGTCGATTTTGTAAAGCGCTATCGCGCCGCCATAGCGGATGCCGGTGCCACCAACGTTTACGGCCTGGCTTTGGCCAATCTCGCGTTGGGCTTGCTGGAAGAGGATGTGTCCAACATTTGGTCGGCCAGAGTGCTGTTTGCCGCCGCGCAGGCGCAGTCGTCCGATCCGAAGGAACGGAGGATTGCGGAGAAGGCGGTGAAGTACACCGACAGCATTCTGTCCGGCGAATACCGCAAGGAATCGATCACCACGGATGTCGTGCATCATATCGATATAGGGCCGGCAACGCCGGCACCGGCAACCTTCAGCAAGATCATCATTGGCCGTTCGGCGCTCCATGTGACGCGCAACGCGAAGATCAAGACTCAGGTGGATCGGGTCATCCGCGACTGGTTGACTGGGTACAATGCTACTCAGCCGCCATGGCCGTTTTCCGCGAGCAATGCGGTTCCCTGGCACGAGGGGACGAAGCTCAGAGAACTGGTCGCATTGACCGGCGCCTCGGTGACGCCGGTGTGGGGTACAAAGGTACGCAAGTTTGGCAACTCGTGGTTCGCCCCGGATGCCGAGGGCGTCTATCGGTTCGAACTCGCGGAGGACAAAGTTCTCGAGTTCCCGACGACCATCGTCTTGGACGACGGCGATGCCATCATAAACGATACGCACGGCATAAGCGCGATCGCTTGGGATTCGTTGGACGCTGACCTCGTCCTCGGTTGCGGTGACCATCGGGGAAAGGTAGATGCGGCGTACTATCTGGCTCAAAAAGGTGTAAACGTCTACATGCCCACCGACCGATTCCTCAGTCTATTGATGGGGGTCCCAACAAAGGCTGCGATCATCGGGTCCGCACCGGTTAAACCGTCAGCCGATGGCGCGGTGATTGGCGACCAGCCGATCGCCATCGACGTCGCTGAGCCGATTGTTGTCTGCACTGCAACGAATGTTTATCCGCTCCGTTACTACGATACGGCGGATCGGTATTTCAGGACGCTCGCCACCTATGCGGGCCGCTCTTTGAACATTACGACGATCGAAGTAACTCGATACGGGCAGGGCAGCGGCATTGTCAACGAAGCGCGCAAACGTGGCGCGAAAGTGATCGGCGCACGGGTCATCAGCAAGGCCGAACACGATGTCGTGGCCGCCTGGCTCAAGGAGGACACTTCACATCGCATCGTGTTGTTTCACTCGGCCGTATATCCGGCCGGATACCGGCTATTCTTTGAGTTCCCCAGGCAGACTGCTTTCGGAGACATACATCCCCAGTTTGAATAGCTCAGGGCGCTGGGTGAAGACACCGCTTTTGCCTCTAGGGACGCGTTAGCGTGGCCAAACAGGGCTGACGCGAGTTGCGTCCGCGTGGTACCATATCTGTAGGTGAGAAGGGAGGAACGCGTATGGCTATCAAATTGACAGAACGGAATGACGGCAAGGTGCTGGAAGTCCGTCTGACTGGAAAGCTGGTCAAGGAGGACTACGAGACGTTTCTACCGGCCGTAGAGCGTCTGGTCAAGCAGCACGGCAGGATTCGCATGCTGATGGAGATGACCGATTTCCACGGCTGGTCGGCTGGCGCGGCGTGGGAAGACACCAAGTTCGCCGTCCACCACTTCCGGGACATCGAGCGATTGGCCGTCGTGGGTGAGACGCGTTGGCAGCAAGGCATGGCGGTGTTCTGCAAACCCTTTACGAGTGCCGAAGTGCG
>CAITUY010000180.1 GCA_903895695.1 uncultured bacterium | reverse complement strand
GGATGCCCAAGCTGTACGCCGTCTGGTCAATCGTGGCGTTGGTAAACCCCGGCATCTCCGCCCGCCACAGATGCAGATACGCCACCAGCCGCTCCCGCGCCAACGCCGACAGACGCGTCAGCTCCTCCTCATCCAGCGGATCCCCATTCACCGGCAGCATGTTCCAGAAGCGATATTGCCCCCCGCACAAATTACGCAAGTAATGCAGCCCATTGCCCTTGTCCAGCCCCCATTCCTGACTCCACCGGGATGTATAGACTTCGAATTCATGGATATCACTCACTCTAATGCGTCATGGCCTGTCGGCTGCAGGCGATGGGACGTGCGAATTATGTCAACCGAGCCTGCAGCCGACAGGCCATGACGCCGCGAAAATTCCTCCGGGGTCTGGTACCCCAGGCTCGAGTGCGGACGCTCCGTGTTGTAGTGCCGCCGGAACAACTCGCACAGCGCTCGCGCGTGATCCCGATGATAGAACGTCTCCATCTCCGTGCATTCGTCCCGCAATGTCCCGTTGAAGCGTTCGGTCTTGCCGTTCTGCCACGGACTCCCCGGCTCGATGTGCCGGCATTGGATCCCCCGGCCCGCCAGCATCTTCATCAAGGCCCGGGCGATGAACTCGGGACCGTTGTCGCTCCGCACGAACGCTGGCACACCCCGAGTCGCCATCAGTCTGGTCAGCACCGCGCAGACGCCCTGGGCTCCCATCCGGTGCTCCACGGCCACCACCAGGCACTCCCGCGTGAACTCGTCGACCACCGTGAGCATCTTGAGTTGCCGCCCGTTCTCGCACCAGTCAAAGACAAAGTCGTACGCCCATACGTGGTTGGGATGCTCCGCCAGCACCGGGGAGCCCACGCCGATTCCCCGGCGTTTACGCTTCTTTTTCGTCGGCAGCTTCAAGTTCAGTTCCACGCACAGCCTCCGTACCCGTTTGACGTTGACCTTCTCACTTATGCCCCGGCGGGACAGGTCCCGCAGCAGCATTTGATGCAGCCGCCGGTAGCCGTACCGCGGATGCCGCCGCGCCAGCACCAGGAGCCTGGCGCACAGATCCGGGGCGCCCTTGCGACTCCGATACCTCCGCCAGCGCCGGCTGA
This sequence comes from uncultured bacterium, assembly GCA_903895695.1. GTDB lineage: Bacteria > Verrucomicrobiota > Kiritimatiellia > CAIKKV01 > CAITUY01 > CAITUY01. The sequence goes on along the minus strand of CAITUY010000180.1, from coordinate 684 downwards.
TGCCCAGGAGCCAGCACGCCCGCCGGGCCGAGAGCTTCCGCTGCATCAGAAACTCGGCCGCCTGCCGCCGCGCCGGGGCGGGGACTACTTTTTTTGTAAGAGCTCCTTGATCACGTCGATCTCGACGTCACGCTCGGCCAGCAGCTTCTTGAGCCGGGCGTTTTCCTTCTCCAGTTCCCGCAGTCGTCGGACTTCCGGCTCGGCCATCGATCCGAGCTTCCGCTTCCAGGTGTAAAACGTGGGCTCGGAAACGCCGTGCGCCCGGCAGGTCTCCGCCACCGTCTTCTGACCCGACTCGGCCTCCCGCAGAATGGCCACAATCTGCTCGTCACTGAAACGCTTCTTCATCTTCCTTCCAGCCCTTTCTTGACCGGAAGTCTAAAGCATCTCGCGGCGTCAGTTTAGGGGCGCAGGACATCACCCTGAACCTCGACGGCACGGCCGGCATGATCACCGTGCCCTACAACAGCGGCACTGCCGGCAGCGGCGCGGCTGGCCTGGTCATCAACAATGCCGCGGTTTACATGAACCAGTTCTCCGGGCAGATCGACGCGCGCAACAAGGTCACCCTCAACGGCGGCCGCACTGACGCCGGCCTCTACCTCTTCGGCGACAACTCCCTGGCCGGCCTGACTTTCAACAACTCCGGCGGCATTACGAACGATGTGGACGCCGACCCAACTG
>CAITUY010000179.1 GCA_903895695.1 uncultured bacterium | reverse complement strand
GTTGGCCGCGTCGAGACGGAAGATGGTAAGCGCGTAACGGGAAATGGAGCGAGTGAATGAACGAAGATATTCAGGGCCGCATCGAGAAATTGCGGAAGAAGACCGAAGACATGCGAGGTTATCTTTGACGTGGCGGGTCGTTCCGCCACGCTGAAAGAACTGGAGTCGCAAAGCTCGTCCCCGGGGTTCTGGGACGACCAGAGCCGGGCCAAGGCCACCTTTGACCGGGCCAGCGAACTGAAGGCTTTCCTGGAGCCGTTCGCGGAGATTCAGAGACTGCTGGAGGATGCCGCCATCATGGCCGACATGGCCGGGGCGGAGCAGGGCGCGGAGGCCGAGCAGGCCCTGTCCGACGCGGCCCGGGACTTGGACAAGGCCGAGGCGGCTTTCCAGAAGCTTGAAATCCAGTCGCTGCTGAGCGGAAGGCTTGATCGCAACAACGCCTATGTGTCTCTGCACGCCGGAGCGGGCGGGACCGAGTCGTGCGACTGGGCGTCCATGCTCCTGCGTATGTTCCAGCGTTACGCGACGCTGCGCGGGTTCGAAATCGAGATCCTCGATCTTCAGGCGGGCGACGAGGCCGGCATCAAGAATGCCACGTTCGCGGTGAAGGGACCCTACGCGTACGGCATCATGAAGTGCGAACGCGGCGTGCACCGGTTGGTGCGGATCAGCCCGTTCGATGCCAACAAGCGGCGGCACACGTCATTTGTCTCGCTGGACGTGGTGGCGGAGTTGGACGACGACATCGATATCGAGATCCTCGATACCGACCTGCGGGTCGATACTTATCGGTCGAGCGGGTCTGGCGGCCAGCACGTCAACAAGACCGACTCGGCCATCCGCCTCACGCATCTACCGACGGGCGTGGTGGTGTCGTGCCAGGCGGAGCGCTCCCAGCATGCGAATCGCAACAAGGCGATGAAGATGCTGCAGGCGCGCCTGTACGAACTCGAGATCGACAAGAAGCGCCGCGAGATGGAACGCTTCTATGGGCAGAAGGGCGAGATCGCCTGGGGCAGCCAGATCCGGTCATACGTGCTCCAGCCTTACACGCTGGTCAAGGACCACCGCACCGACGTTGAAACCAGCAACGTGGCGGCCGTGCTGGACGGCGACCTGGATCGCTTTGTCGACGGGTACCTGAGGTATATGAAGGCGGCGGAAAAGGGAACACCGAAAGGGTGAACCAATGTTGCGAAGCATGACCGGATACGGGCGGGGCGAGGCGGCGGGCGGGGGGATCCGCGTTGAAGCCGAGGTGAGCTCGGTCAACCGCAAGCAACTCGACGTGCGGCTGAATCTGCCGCGCTCGCTGGCGGCCTTCGAGTCGCGCCTTGTCGAACTGGTGCAGTCAGCCATCTCTCGCGGGCAGGTGAGCGGCGGGGTGGTTCTGCACGTCTCGAGCGCGGCCCGCCGCAAGGGCGCGCGGGTGGATCGGGCGCTCGCGGCGGCCTACGTGCGGGAACTGCGGGCGGCGGCGGCGGTCCTCGGGCTGCGCGACGACCTGGCGGCCTGCGTGCTGATGGAACTGCCTGACGTGGTCCAGCATTTGGACGTTGAGCAGGATGCTGATGACGTCTGGCCCGTATTGCGGCGGGCCTTCCAGGGCGCGCTGACGCAACTGGTTACCATGCGCGAGCGGGAAGGCGCGGCCCTGAAGCGCGATCTCGGGCTGCGAATCGGACGGCTGGAGAAGGAACTGGCGCCGGTCCGAAAGGCGGCCCCTGACGTGGCCAGGAAATACCGGGTGGCGTTGATGGCGCGGCTGCAGCGGGCGGGCGTCACGGTGGATTCCCGGGATCCGCAACTGGTCAAGGAATTGGCCGTTTTTGCCGAACGGTCGGATATCTCGGAGGAGATCACGCGTCTGGAGAGCCATTTGAAGCAGGCGCGCGGGTTGCTGACCGCCAAGGAACCCGCCGGCCGGACCCTGGATTTTCTGGCCCAGGAGATGTTCCGCGAGATCAACACGATCGGCTCCAAGGCCAATGATGTGGTCATCACCCGTCGGGTGATCCAGTTCAAGACCGAGCTCGAACGCATCCGCGAGCAGGTGCAGAATATCGAGTGAACGCCAATGAGTAACCTCCCTGTGAAGATCGCCCGCCCCGTGCTGCTTGTTGTCTCAGCGCCATCCGGCGGGGGCAAAACCACGTTGTGCGACCTGCTGCTGGCCGATCACCCGGCCATGGCCTACTCGGTATCGTGTACCACGCGGGCGCCGCGCGGGGCGGAGGTAGATGGGAAGGATTACCATTTTCTCTCCAAGGCCGAGTTTGACCGCCGCGTGCATGCGGGCGAGTTCCTGGAGTTCGCCGTTGTGCACGGTCATCGCTACGGCACGTTGCGCCGGGCGGTGGTGGACGCGCTGGCGGCCGGCCGGGACGTGCTGATGGATATTGACGTGCAGGGCGCGGCGCAAATCCGGCAGGCGGCGTTCTCCGAGGGCGGGCCGCTCAAGCAGGCGTATGTGGACGTCTTCATAGCGCCCCCCTCGCTGGATGCCTTGCGCGAGCGGCTGCAGAAGCGCCGCGAAGACGCGCCCGCCACCATCGAGCGGCGGCTGGAGGCCGCCGCCGGGGAAATGGCGCGCTGGCCGGAATACCAGTACCTGGTCATCAACGACCGGTTGGAGGCCGCGTACCGCGAATTGAGCGCCATCGTGGCCGCCGAGCATTGCCGGATATGCCCCGCCTGATTGATACCCACGTTCACGTCAGCTCCTTCACAGAGACGGAACTGGCCGATGTCATGAGCCGCGCCCGGGCGGCCGGGGTGGAACGCCTGGTGGCCGTCGGGGGAAACTCGGGAGCCAACGCCGCTGTGCTTCGCGCAGCGGCGGCTAGTCCGGATATGGTGCGCGCGGCTGTGGGCTTTGACCGCGACTGTGCCGCCGATGCGCCCGATGTTGCAGCGCTTGAGTCTCTCATTCGTCAGCATTCAGGAATTGTCGCCATCGGCGAGATCGGTCTGGACTACCACTACAGTCCGGAAACGGCGCCGGCCCAGCGGGCGCTCCTGGCGGCGCAACTCAACCTGGCCCGACGGCTGGCCCTGCCGGTCATCGTGCACAGCCGCGATGCCGATGCCGACTCGCTGCAATTGCTCCGCGAGCACGCCTTGGCGTGGGCTGGCGAGCGGGATCGGATCGGCGTGCTACACTGTTTCACCGAGGATCAACCATTCGCCGCATCCTTGCTGGAGTTGGGTTTCATGATCAGTTTCAGCGGCATCGTGACCTTCCGCAACGCTGACCCGCTTCGAGCCGTGGCGCGCGGGGTGCCGGCGGACCGCCTGCTGATCGAGACCGACACGCCTTACCTGGCGCCGGTGCCGCACCGTGGCAAGCCGAACGAGCCGTCATACCTGCCCGCCGTGGTAGCCTGCCTGGCGAAGGAACGCGACGAGACGGTTGAATGCATAGCTGCGCAAACCTGGCATAACGCGGCGCGGCTATTCGCCTGGCCGTGAGCGGGCGAGGGCTCTGCTGTGGATCCCGGCGCGGGTTCCCCATCGTGAAAATTCGCTTGAACCGGTTTAGACGTCTGCTATACTTTCGCGCAACCGAAACGACTCCGGCACTGGGATCCCGGGGCGGAAGGAAATGCGCACGATTGGTTGGGTGGAAGCATGGGATGCGAGATTCAGGAGCGACCGGACTATTTCGAAGTTCGCGTGCCGGCCGGCGCGACCAAGGGCGACGTACTCGCGGCGGTGGTGGAACTGCAGCGGCGTGACCTCGGCAAGCGGCTGTGCGACCTGTGGATCTTCTCTAGAGACGTGGAGTTATCCTATGCCGAGTTCGCCTCCACGGCAGAGGCGATCCGCCGGATGTGTCCGCTTGGCATGAAGGGCAATCGCTGTGCAATCGTGGGCGGGGATGCCTTCCAGCAGGCACAGTTGGAGTTGTATCGTGACGAAGCCGCCATCCTCCCGTTCGAGATCCGCATCTTCGGCGACGAGGCGACGGCCATTCAGTGGCTCAGGCGTCAGGACGCGAAGCCGGCCCCTGCCCAGGGCTGAACGTCGCCGGCCAAGAGGCTGGGTACAGGATACGGAACATATCACAGCCTGTGATATGTTCGGCTACCCTGAAGCACGCGCCCAAGGTGTTCGCTTTCACCGAAGAAGGCGTCGCCATGCTGTCCGGCGTTCTCCACAGCCCGCAAGCCATCGAAGTCAACATTACGATCATGCGGGCGTTCGTCCGCCTTCGGTAGTTTCTCGCCTCCCAGGCGAACAACCTCGCCATGTTCACGGCGGCAGGCTTGTGTCTGCGGTGGGTGTCTGATATGAATATCCTTATGGAAACGCCCACGTCACAGTCTCCGTTGGGATCCCGTCTGGGCCTGACGGTCCACGTGTCGGCCCTGCGTATCAGGCTTCACCGGTTGATGAAACGTTATCCTTCGGCTAACGCGGCATCGCTGGAAGACTGGCTGTTGGACGTCGCCAATCGCCGCGGCGCTCGTATTGTGGTCAGAGAGCCTCCAGCCCTACCGGACTTTTCGCCCCCGCCCCTTGACGCGTTGAGCCAGGAGGAACTTGTGGTTTCGATATGTCAACTCCAGGGCCAGGACCGTCCGCAATTGTTGCGTCTGGCCGCCCAGTTTATCTCGCGGGGCGAACTGGATTGGTCGGCCCTCGCTCGGGTGGCCACTCGCGAACGCGTTGGCGCTGTCCTAAACGCCATGGCCGAGCAGGCGCTCAAGGTGGATCCCGTGCATTGCGGCTGGGCGTTCTTGGCCAAGAGATTCGCGAGTGCCAGTCGTCCCCACGACGCCGTTATCCATTGGAGCCGGCTGGCCGAGCCTGTCATGGCCAAAGGGCGGGTAAATGCGGCGGCGTGGAGACTCGTCGCATGACCAATGCAGCGAAGCTGCTGGCGGCCTTGGATGAACGCCTTACCTGTTGCGTGGAACTTACGCTGTATGGGCGAGCAGCCCTGCAACTCGGGTTCCCCAATCCGGCCCCGGAGTATGCGCTGAGCCGCGACGTCGATGCCGTCATGTGGATCGGTCAAGCGGAGGAACTGATCGAACGGACGAATTTCTGGGAGGCAATCGATCAGGTCAACGGCCTCTTCGCCGACCAGGAGTTGTACATCAGTCATTTCTTCGAGGAGTCCCAAGTGATCTTGACGCCGGAGTGGAGATCGAAACGTGTGCGCATTCGAAGTTCATGGAACAACCTCGACCTGTATCGTCTGGGGGACGAGGATTTGTTCCTGAGCAAACTCATGCGAGACGATCCCATCGATAGGGCTGATGCGTTGTTCATCGTCAAAGCCGCGCCGCTCTCGATGGATCAGATCCGGCGAGCCATCCAGTTGGCACGCATTCCGCCAGTGCCCGAGATCGCGGAGCAATTCGACCGGTGCTCCCGCTTTTTCATGAGTGCAAGTGCTACGCGGTAGCCCCTTCAGGCCTCTCCCTTTCTTCCGTGTTTCGTAGTTCAACCTCTGAACTCTATCGAAAGCACGAAATTACCAAAATCAAGCACCGGATGACTAGCCAGAGCCCATGAGAAATGGCATAATGATGGCCTATTTTTATCAAGGGACTCCGGAATCATGTGTGAAGAATGCGGTTGTTCGGATGCGGCGGAGCAGGGCCACGACCAGGGGCATGAGCATGACCATGGCGTTACGGCTGCCTTGTCCCACAACGATCGGCTCGCCGAGCGGAATCGCGGATTCCTTCTCGCCAAGCGCGTGAGCCTGGTCAATCTGGTGTCCTTTTCGCGGTCCAAGGCCCTTGCCTTGGTGGAGCGCACCCTCGCCGAGTACGGCAAGCGGCGCCGTGTGGCGGCTCTGACCGTTGCAGGCTTGGAGACGATGGGTGTTCATCACGATCACCATCACGGCCACGATCATGATCACGGTCACTCCCACGGCGCGCTTCCGGAGGAATCTCCGGCTGTGGATGCGCATGCAGTCGGCCACGCCTTGTCCCATCTGGATCTTGACCATCTGGATTTGGTGCTGATCGAGAATGGCGGGAGCGCCGCCTGTCAGGCGGTCTATGATCTGGGCGAGACGGCCCGAGTGGCGGTGTTTTCCGTCCGCGAGGGCGAACTCAAGCCGCTCAAGTTCCCCCTGCTATTTGCGGATGCTCGCGCGGTGGTGATCAACGAGGTCGATCAGGCCGGCACGTCAGGGTTCGATGGGGCAAAGGCCCGCGCCAATCTCGCGCAGGTGGCCCCCGAGGCCGCGGTGTTCGAGCTTGCGCCCGCAACCGGCGCAGGGATGCAGGGCTGGTACAGCTTTCTGGACGAACTGGTGATGTCGAACAGCAAATAACGGGGAGACTAAATCATGGCGAAGCAGAGCATTGTGCAGGCAGTCAAGTCGGGTCGGGTCCTGGTGTCGGATGGGGCGTGGGGAACATTTCTCCAGAAGAAAGGCATGCAGCCGGGCGAATGCCCCGAGTTGTGGTGCGTGACGCACCGGGCGGACGTGCTGGACATCGCCAAGAGCTACGTCGCGGCCGGCGCGGACATGATCGAGTCCGACAGTTTCGGCGGCACCCGTTGCAAGCTTGAGCACTTTGGCCTGGCGGACCGCACGGTCGAACTCAACAAGGCTGCCGCGGCCATCTCGCGCGAGGCGGCGGGCACGGACAAGTGGGTTATCGCATCCGTCGGTCCCACGGGCCTGATGACGGCCATGGGCGACGTGACCGAGCAGGATTTGTACAACTTCTTCAAGGAGCAGGTCGTGGCCCTGGCCGCGGGCGGCGCTGATGCCATCTGCGTGGAGACGATGAGCGCCCTCGATGAGGCGACGGCCGCCATCCGGGCCACGCGTGAGAATACCAAATGCGAAGTGATCTGTACGTTCACGTTTGAACGCACTATTCAAGGCGAGTATCGGACCATGATGGGCGTGTCTCCTGCCGATGCCGCCAAGGCGTGCGTCGCGGCGGGCGCCCACGTGATCGGCCCCAACTGCGGCAACGGCATGGAGCGGATGATCGAGATCGTTAAGGAAATCCGCAAGGCGGCTCCGACGACCCCGATCCTGGTCCATGCCAACGCCGGCTTGCCGAAGAACGTCAATGGTGCGGACGTATTCCCGGAAACACCGGCGGACATGGCCGGCCGCGTACCGGCCCTGGTGGCCGCGGGCGCCAACATCATCGGCGGCTGCTGCGGGACGACGCCTGCGCATATCGCGGCAATCAAGCAGGCGGTGGCGGCGCTGAAGAAGTAAAAAGGGAAAGGTTTCAGTGTTCGGGTTTCAGTGTTCAGGAAGGAACTGGGACTAGGAGTTTCAACTGAAATCCAGCGCGCGGAAAAAGAACTAAGAACTACGAACCAAGGACCAGGAATAGATATGAGTTTCGAACCTAAATTCATGGCGACGGCGATCGGCAGCATGCCCTTCGACAATGCGGATTTCGCGGTGGATGTATCGCTCAGGACGATCGGCGAGGCACCGATCTGGCCCCAACTGCCCAAGTTCGGGATGAACGAGCAGATGGAGATCCAGTACTCCGAGGGCATGCCCGGCGCCATCATTGACCGCGAAAAACAGCGCATGTTTTTCGACACGGCCGCCGATTCTTCCGAGGGCTTCGCCAACTTCTACGAGAAGTACATGGCCGTGACCGAGGGCGGCAACGACCTGGATTTCATGGCCATCTCGCCGGAGTTCTCGCGCGGCCTGTACGCCATGGAAAAACGCCTGAAGGCGGAGGGCAAGAAGCGACCGGTCGTCAAGGTCCAGACCACGGGACCGTGCAGCTTCGCGCTGACGATTGTGGACGAGAATAAGCGGGCGATCTATTACAACGACGACTTCCTGGACATGATCGTCAAGACCCTGGCCCTCAAATGCCGCTGGCAGATCCGCAAGTTCAAGCCGTACGCCGATCGGATCATTTGCTTCATCGACGAGCCGATTCTTTCCGCGTTCGGGAGTTCGACCTATGTTTCGGTCAAGCGCACCGATGTCGTGGCTCGCATCAACGAGGTTGTCGAGGCGGTGCACGCTGATGGCGGCCTGGCCGGCGTCCATTGCTGTGGCAATACCGAGTGGAGCATCCTGATCGATGCCGGTGTGGACATTGTGAACTTCGACGCGTTCGAGTTTGCGCCCACCATGGTCATGTATGCCGAGGCCGTCAAAGCGCACCTGGCCAGGGGCGGCATGCTCGCCTGGGGCGTGGTGCCGACGTCCAAGGCCATCCGGGAGCAGACGGTCGAATCGCTCGCCGTGAAGCTGAATGACGGGATGAAGGCCCTGGCGGCCAAAGGAATCGATCTCCAGCAGATCGCCCGGCAGGCCTTGATCACCCCGTCGTGCGGCACCGGTTCGCTGGATCCGGCGGATGCGATGAAGGTTTTCGAGACCCTGTGCGAGCTCTCGAAGAAGATGAAGCAGCAGTACGGGTTCTGACACCATGGCTGACGTTCATTGTCCGGGACAGGATCAACGGTACTGGCGGCCGGAGGATATCTTCCTGGTCGCCTGCCCGCATTGCGCGGCGGAGATCGAGTTCTGGAAGGATGAGCCCGTGCGGATCTGTTCCGGCTGCAAGAAAGAGGTCCGGAACCCGCGCATGGATCTGGGGTGCGCCAAGTGGTGCCGCGAAGCGGACAAGTGTTTGGGTAAAGAGAAATGAAGATCGCCATTACAGGCAAAGGTGGAGTCGGTAAATCCACGCTGTCGGCGGCGCTGGCGTTGTTGCTGGCGCGCCAGGGACGGACGGTCCTGGCGGTGGACGCCGATCCCGACGCCAACCTGGCGGCATCACTAGGCGTGCCCGCGGACGAGCGGCGGCAGATGATCCCGATTTCACGGCAGATCGCCCTGATCGAGGAACGTACGGGAGCCAAGGTCGGGCGATCCGGGCAGGTCTTTAAGTTGAACCCTGACGTATCGGATATCGCCGACACATTCGCCTGGCGGCACGGCGACGTGTCCTTGCTGGTGCTCGGCGCCGTGGAACGGGGCGGAGGCGGCTGCGCCTGCCCGGAGAATGTGCTGCTCAAGGCGCTGGTGTCGGACGTAGTCCTGAATCGGGATGAGGCGCTGGTACTGGACATGGAGGCGGGGATCGAGCATCTGGGACGGGGCACTACGCGCGGCGTAGACGTGATGATTGTCGTCGTCGAGCCGGGTCAGCGCTCGGTGGATACGGCCCGGCGGGTGTTCGAACTGGGTGGCCAGATCGGGGTGCATCGCTTCGGTGTGGTGGCGAACAAGATAGCGACGCCGGAGGACGAGGCGTTCGTCAGGGAGGCTTTCCCGGACAAGGAACTGCTGGGAATGATCCCCTACACAGAAGAATTGCGGAGCGCGGACCGGGAGGGCCGGTCGGTGCTCGACGGAATGTCGCCGGAGTTGCTGGCGCGGTTCGATGGGATTCTGGAGAAGCTGGAGAAATGTTCTTAGTTCCTGGTCAAACATGAGCTTTACGGTAGCCATCACAGGTAAGGGCGGCGTCGGCAAGACGACCCTGGCGGGACTGATCGTGAACCGCTTGGTCGCCCGGAACTGTCGTCCGGTGCTGGCGGTGGATGCCGACCCGAACACCTGCCTGGATGCGGTACTCGGCGTGGCCATCCGGCAGACGATCGGCGGGGTCCGCGAGGAAGCGCGCCAGATTGTCGGGAAGGGCATGTCCGCCGGCGTGTCGAAGCAGGAATTGCTCGAGTTGAAGATATCGGAGAGCCTGGTCGAGGGGCCTGATTTTGATTTCCTGGCCATGGGCCGGCCTGAGGGGCCGGGCTGTTACTGCTACGCGAACAACGTGCTCAAGAATGCCCTGGGCGAAATCGCGAAGCATTATCCTTACGTGGTGCTCGATAACGAAGCCGGGCTGGAAAACCTGTCGCGCCGGATCGTCCAGAAAGTGGATCTGCTGGTTATGGTGACCGACCCGTCCTGCCGGGGGCTGGAGACGGTGCGCCGTCTGTATGCGCTGGCCCGGGAGATGGATATTGCCTTCGACCGCTTGGCGATCGTGGTGAACAGGCTCAGGCAGGAATCGCTGCCGGCGGAGGTGGAGTCACTCCGGGTCGAAACCGGCGCCCAGTTTGTGCTGGGTTTGCCCGACAACGCGGCGGCCGCCACGGTGGCGGAGCGGGGTAGGGCGATAGCCGAGTTGCCCCCGGACAATGAACTTGTCCGACGGGTCGATGATTTCTTGAACAAGGTTCTGGGGTAGGCCCGGATAAAGGGGAACGACATGACTACCGAAACAAAGTCGGGGAAGAGCCCGGCTGACCGGGCGATGGACGAAGCCTCCATTGCCATTATCGAAAAGGCCGGGCGGGATTGCGTCGACACTTGCTTCAGCCGCATGGACACGCAGGCGAACCAGTGCACGTTCGGCAAGAAGGGACTGTGTTGCAGGATCTGCCACATGGGGCCCTGCCGGATCACCCCGAAGTCGCCGCGCGGCGTCTGCGGCGCCGACGCCGACACCGTCGTGGCCCGCAACTATTTGCGCGAGGTCACCGGCGGAACGGCGGCGCATTCCGACCATGCCCGGCACCTCGTCCTGCTTCTGAAGAACGTGGCACAGGGCCACGGCGGCGGGTACGGGATCAAGGACGAGAAGGCGCTTCGCTATACGGCCCGGCTGTACAAGGTTGAGGAGGCCGGCCGAACGAACGAGGCCGTCGCACTCGACCTGGCCAACCTGTTCCTCGGCGAGTTCACGTCCCAGGAAGATCCGCTCAAGACGCTGAAGCTCGCGCCCGCCAAGCGGATTGGCGTGTGGGAGAAGCAGGGCATCATGCCGATGGGTGTGGATCGCATGATCGTCGAAGCCATGCATCGCACGACCATGGGCGTTGACCACGACTACAAGAACTTGCTGCTTCACGCATTCCGGACCTCGCTGGCCGACGGCTGGGGCGGCGCGCGGATCGGTTCCATGGTTTCAGACATCCTGTTCGGTACCCCCACGCCCGTGCGCAGCGCCGCGAATCTCGGCGTGCTGGGCGAGAAGACGGTCAACATCGTGGTCCACGGCCATGAACCGGCGCTCTCGGACATGCTGGCGGTGACGGTCAACGACCCGGAGATCAAGGCCTACGCCAAGGCCGCGGGCGCCGAGGGCGTGACGCTCGCCGGACTGTGCTGTACGGCCAACGAAATCCTCATGCGCCACGGGGTGCCGATTGCCGGCAATTTCCTGCAACAGGAACTGGCCATCATTACCGGCGCCGTGGAGATGATGGTGGTGGACGTCCAGTGCTGCATGCCCAGTCTGCCCGAGGTGGCGGCGGCTTATCACACCGAGGTGATTTCGACGGCGGATATCGCCAAGACGGTCGGCGCGGCGCACATGAGCTTCGATGAGCACGATGGCGCCGGCTCGGCCAAGGCCATCCTCAAGCGTGCGATCGACAACTTCAAGAACCGCGACCCGAAGAAGGTGTTCATCCCCAAGGCCAAGGAACAGATGGTGGCCGGCTTTAGCGTCGACGCGATCAAGTACATGCTGGGCGGCACGTACCGCGCGTCCTTTCGGCCGTTGAACGACGCCATCATCGCGGGCCGCATCCGCGGCGTGGTCGGGATCGTCGGGTGCAACAACCCGAAGTCCAAGACCGACGAATATACAAACGAACTGACCAAGGAACTGATCAAGCAGAACGTGCTGGTGCTCAAGACCGGCTGTTCGGCGATCGCCTCGGGCAAACGCGGCTGGCTCACGCCGGAGACGGCCATCCAGTTCGCTGGCCCGGGATTGCGCGAGGTCTGCGAGGCGGTGGGTATTCCGCCGATCCTGCACATGGGCAGCTGTGTCGACAATTCGCGCCTGCTCGAGGCGACCACCGAGATCGTCATGGAAGGCGGGCTTGGCGACGACTTGTCCATGGTTCCCGCGGTCGGGGTGGCCCCGGAGTGGATGAGCGAGAAGGCGGTTGCCATCGGGTGCTACTTCGTGGCGTCGGGCGTTGACGTGGTGCTCGGGCATCCCTTCTACATCGGCGGCTCGGACAACGTGACCAAGTTTATGAACGAAGAGACCAAGGGATTATTCGGCGGGTCGTTCCACGTCTGCGACACGGCCAAGGAAGCCGCCGTCCGGTGCCTGGCATTGCTTGACGAGAAACGCGAGAAGCTCGGGATTAACCAGAAGGCCGAGCGCAAGCTGCTCGATATGAAAGATCGGAGAGGGTCCAATGTCTAAGTTGATATGCAGCAGCGCCATTGACGGTGCAATCGAGTGGGTCGCCAAAGCCGAGGCCAAAGTGGCGGAGGCGATCAAGGCCAAGGGTGAAGCGTGCCCGGTGGCATTTCCAAACACCGCCTATTTCTTGCCGGTGATTTACTCGTTCACCGGCGAGAAAGTCGCCACGCTGGGCGACATGCGCCCGATCCTGCAGCGCGCCAAGGCCTTGTTGCCGGCGCGGCCGACGGACCAGGTCTGGCTGCCGTATCTCGGGAACACGCTGGATGCCGGCGTGGCAACGCTGTTCGCCTGCGAGCTCATCGAAGCCTGCAAGTATGTCATCGGGCCTAACCCGGTGGAGGGGATCTGGCTGGGCGCGGCAAACGACGTGATCATGCGGGAACGAGGGATCGAGTTCGTGGACGGGACCGCGCCGGGCTTTGCCGCGATCGTGGGCGCCGCGCCGACCAAGGAAATCGCGGTGCAGATTGCCCGCGAACTGCAGCAGAAGAACCTTTATGTGTTCATGGCTGGCTGCACCAACGGCGTTCAGTTTGCCGAGCAGTTGGCCGAGGCCGGTGTGCAACTGGGCTGGGAGACCCGCCTGGTGCCCTTCGGGCGCGACGTGTCGGCGGCCATCTACGCGCTCGGCTTTGCGAATCGCGCGGCGCTTTCGTTCGGGGGCGTGAAGCCCGGCGACGCGTTGCCCAACCTGCGGTACAACAAAGATCGCGTGTTTGCCTTTGTTCTGGCGCTGGGCGAAGTGACGCCCGACAAGTATGCCGCTGCGGCGGGCGCGATCAACTATGGTTTCCCTGTCATTGCCGATACCGACATTCCGCAGATCCTGCCGACGGGTGTCTGCACCTACGAGCACGTGGTGTCGAATGTGCCGTACGAGACGATGGTCGAACGCGCCCTGGAAGTGCGGGGCTGCAAGGTCAGGATCACCAAGGTTCCCGTTCCGGTTCCCTACGGCGCCGCCTTCGAGGGTGAGCGCATCCGCAAGGCGGACGTCAAGGTGGAGTTCGGCGGAAACCGGTCCACGGCGTTTGAGTTCGTGACCTCCGTCGGGTTGGACCAGATCAATGACGGCGACGTGCAGGTTATCGGGCCGGACATCGATACGGTCCCGGACGGCTCGGTCCTGCCGCTCGCGATCTGGGTCGAAGTGGCCGGTCGCAAGATGCAATCGGACTTCGAGCCGATCCTCGAGCGCCAGATCCATCACCTGGTCAACGGCGCCGAGGGGATCTGGCACATGGGCCAGCGCGACATTGTCTGGACGCGCGTTTCCAAGGCCGGCTTTGCCAAGGGGCTGCGTTTGCGCCATTATGGCGACATCCTGCACGCCCGGCTGCTGTCCGACTATCCCGCCATCGTGGACAAGGTCAAGGTGACGATGATCACCGACGAGACCGAAGTGAAGAAGCGTGTCGCCATGGCGCGCAAGGTATACGACGAGCGGAACCGCCGCCTCGAATCCATGACCGACGATTCGGTCGACACGTTCTATTCCTGCCTGCTGTGCCAGTCTTTCGCGCCGAATCACGTTTGCATGATCACGCCGGAACGACTGGGATTATGCGGCGCCTATAACTGGCTCGACGGCAAGGCGGCTTACGAGATCGACGAGACCGGGCCGAACCAGCCGGTCCAGAAGGGCGAGTGTTTGGACCCGGTGCGCGGTATCTGGAAGGGCATCGACGATTTCGTTTACACGAACAGCCACAAGGCCGTTCAGTCGTTCAGCGCCTATTCCATCATGGACCGGCCGATGACCAGTTGCGGGTGCTTCGAAGCCATTGTGGCCTACGTGCCGGAATGCAACGGCGTCATGGTGGTGAACCGCGAGTTCCAGGGCGAGACGCCCGCGGGAATGACGTTCTCCACGCTCGCCGGAAGCGTTGGCGGCGGCCAGCAAACCCCTGGTTTCATGGGCTGCGGCAAGGTTTTCCTGACCTCGCGCAAGTTCCTCTTTGCCGAAGGCGGACACAAACGTCTGGTCTGGATGCCGAAGGATCTCAAAGCCCTGCTGGCGGACGACCTCAAGAAGCGCTTCACCGAGCAGGGCGCACCCGACCTGCTCGACAAGATTGCCGACGAAACCGTCGGCAGCGAACCCGCCGCCATTCGTGCCCATATGGAGAAAGTCGGGCATCCGGCGGTGGCGATGGACGACATGGCGAACTACGCAGAGTCGGCCCCGCGTTCGGCTGCAACCGCAGCGACGGACACGCCGCCAGCCCCGGCGGGCAGCAAGACGGCCGCCCCTGCGGTTCCGGCTGAGCCGGCCCCGGTTGCGGCGGCCCCGGCGATGACCCTGACTGCGGAGCTGATCGCCCAGATCAAGGCGCAGGTGGCCCAGGAAATCAAGACCACCATCACACAGGAAGTGGTGCGCGAGATCATCGGCTCACTGAGCCGGCAGTTCCTCGGCGTCCAGGCGCCCGAGGCGGCATCTGTGGCGGCGGCGCCGGCCCCGGAAGCGGCGGCGCCCGTGAAAGCGGGACCCAGCGCCTCGGAGCGCATCGAGGCCGTGACGGCCTTCGAGATCAAGAAGGAGAAGTGCGACGTCCCGGTGTGGACGGTGAAGCTGGGCGCGACGAAGGCGGAAGGCGGCACGCGCGGGCGTTCGTACACCATCGGCGGCTCCCGGGCTATGCCGTTCCAATTGTGGGAGGGCTCAATCCCCAACCGGCCGCGTGTGGCCAT
Source organism: uncultured bacterium (assembly GCA_903895695.1). GTDB lineage: Bacteria > Verrucomicrobiota > Kiritimatiellia > CAIKKV01 > CAITUY01 > CAITUY01. Next base: position 2,414 of record CAITUY010000179.1, on the reverse strand, counting down.
GGAAGTATACGACGTGGTAGCGAGAAATACCCGGCCGTCTTGCGCGGCATCTACGGAACGGCTCTCGCCAATCCGGCCGAAATGGCGGGGCTCTGCGTCGAGAAATACGGCGCGGAGTTGATCAGCGTGCGCCTCGACGGTACCCATCCCGAACGCGGCAACCGGACGCCGGAGCAGGCGGTCGAGGTCGTGAAGTCCGTCCTGAAAGCGGTCGATGTGCCCCTGATCGTGACGGGGCATAACTACTTCGACCGTATCAACGACGTCATGAAAGCCGTGGCGCAGGCCTGTGCGGGTGAGAACCTGCTGTTGAACTGGGTGGAGCAGAACAACTACCGCACCATTGCCGGCGTGGCGATTGCCTACGGTCACTGCGTGGTGGCGCAGGCCCCTATTGACGTCAACATCGGCAAGCAGCTCAACATCCTGCTGACGAACATGGACATGAAGCAGGAGCAGATCGTGATGGACCCGATGACCGGCGCTTTGGGCTACGGCATCGAGTACACCTACTCGGTCATGGAGCGCATCCGCCAGACCGGGCTTGGTGGCGACAAGATGCTGGCCGGGCCGCTCATCGTCGCGCCGGGCCAGGAGTGCGTGAAGGTCAAGGAGTTCAAGGCATCGGAGAAGGACTTCCCGGCATGGGGCGACCTGTCCAAGCGGGCGGCCTTGTGGGAATTGAGCACGGCCCTGGGCCTGCTGTATGCCGGCGCCGATCTCCTCATCATGTCGCACCCAGACGCGGTGCGCGAGCTCAAGTCGGCGATCAGCAAGTTGATGGACGGGCAGAAGTAAACGAGGTGTGAGATGGCTTTAAGCGGACTACAGATTCAGAAGTTGTTGCCGAAGACGAACTGCAAGGAATGCGGTTCGAATACGTGCCTGGCCTTTGCGATGAAACTCGCGGCCAAAAAGGCGGAGCTGAAGGAGTGTCCGTATGCCTCCGACGAGGCAAAACAGGTGCTCGGGGCGGCCAGCGAGCCGCCCGTGAAGGAGATCGGCCTTGGGGCCGAGGGTGCCCTCAAGCTGGGCGCGGAGACCGTGCTTTACCGGCACGAGAAGACCTTCGTCCACCAGACGGCGCTTGCGGTCAACGTGAACGATACCGACGCGCCGGGAGCGGTCGACGCCACCCTCGCGGCGATTCGGGATTACGTCCTGGTGCGCGTGGGCGAGACCCTCGTCGTGGACATGGTGGCTGTGACGCAGAAGGGGAGCGATGCCGCCGCTTTCGCAGCGCTGGCGAAAAAGGCGTGGGAGACGGTCAAGCGGCCCCTCGTGCTGCGGTCCGCCTCCGTGGAGTCCTTGAAGGCCGCCGCCGAGGCCGTCAAGGGTTCCCGCAGTGTGCTGGCTTCGGCCACGCCCGAGACGGCTGAGGCCCTGGCGGTCATCGCAAAGGACAACGGGCATGCCCTGGCGCTGACCGCGCCGAGCCTGAATGAGTTGGTGCTCGCGTCGGCTGCAGTCAAGGCGGGCGGGTTCAACAACCTCATTCTCCAGTTCCAGACGCACTCGCTGGCCGAGCAGTTCCAGACCAACATCATCGCCCGCCGGACCGCGATCAAGGATGCCTACAAGCCGCTCGGCTATCCCAGCCTGCGGTTCATCGAGGCGACCGGCTTGCTGGGGGCGGCGGTCGAGGCCATTACGGATATCTGCAAGTATGGCGGCATATGCGTTTTGCCGTCGCTGGACCCGGCGCTGGTTTCGGCGCTGATGACCCTGCGCATGAACATCTATACCGATCCCCAGAAGCCAATCCAAGTGGAGCCCAAGGTCTACCCGATCGGGGAGCCCACGGCGACGTCGCCGGTTTTCGTCACCACAAATTTCTCGCTCACCTATTTCATCGTGTCGGGCGAGATCGAGAACAGCGGGACCAGCGCCTGGTTGGTGGTGCCGGAATGCGAGGGCCTGAGCGTGCTGACCGCATGGGCGGCCGGCAAGTTCTCGGGCGCGGGGATCGGCAAGTTCATCAAGGCAATCGGCCTGGAGAGCCAGGTCCAGACACGGCAGATCGTCATTCCCGGCTATGTCGCCCAGATCAGCGGCGAACTTGAAGAAAGCCTGCCCGGTTGGAAGGTGCTCGTCGGCCCGCAGGAAGCGGCCGACCTGGAGAGTTATATCAAGGCGCGGTTGAAGTAGGGAGCCCATGCCTACCATTACGTTCCAGCCCTCGGGGAAGAGCGTCCACGTTTCTCCCAAAACGGAACTGGTGGATGCCGCCCGCCTGGCGGGTGTGGAGATCGAGTCGCCCTGCGGCGGAAAGGGGACGTGCGGGAAATGCATCGTCCGCATCGTCGCCGGCCGCGTGGATGCCAGCGTCAGTCTGGGCATGTTGCCCGCCACGGTCGTGGCGGACGGCTACGTGCTCGCCTGCCGAACCCGCGTTCCGGAAACCGATCTGACAG
>CAITUY010000178.1 GCA_903895695.1 uncultured bacterium | reverse complement strand
CCACACTCTGCGGTGAACTCAACGCCACGGCGACTACGTTCCCAGGCACCAACTTGATCCTGCGATACGATCTTGCCGAGGTCGAAAAACGGTGAAAAAGCGGACAGAATGTCAGACCCCTATGTCAGGAGGTCTGAAGTTCCCGAAATTCGTCGCATCACAGTTACTCATGATCGTTTCTCCTCACATGTGCTATTGCGTCCCTCAGTCCGAGGCTGCGGCCCATCGCGACAGCCGCGCCTGCGGCGGCCGCGCCCGCGGCGGCGCCAGACGGCAGTACGGCGGTTACGGTGAGGGGTGCCCGCCGGATCGACTGGCCGGCGCACTCCGCGTCCGCCCGGCCAGGCCGGAACGCCTGCGTCAGGAAGGCCCTGCGGGTCATGTTCATTTGGGTTGCCTTTCTCGTTGCTCCGTACACCACCGGCTTCCGCACTCGCGTAAGCCTCGCGCCTTGGCCCTATTATCGGTGACCTCGCGCTGGACGGGCAGAGGAAGGTTCTACGAAGATGGGTACGCCTCTACGCGGTCAGGCTAATCTGCGGTGAAAGACCCTGACAAAGGGCATTTCGTCGAGCGGGGCGCGGGTTGCCCCTGCGCACGTCATCGTCAATCCCTGGTTGCGGTCGGGTGAGGGACCGCTATAATCGAAGTCATGGATCACGAAGTGATTGAGCGCTGTCTAAGGGATGCCTGCAACGCACCGGCCCTGTGTAAGCTGAATGCGCTGGCCCGGGAACTGACGGGTGTGGGATTGCTCGCGGTCTGGTCGCGAGGCGAGGACTGCGGACAAGTGCCCGTGTGCGGCAGTGAGCGCGAAACGCCGCAGTTTTGTCGCTTGTTACACGAGATGCCGCAGGGGCTGAGGCGGTGCATCACCTGCCACTCCATGCTGGCCATGGCGGCGCGCAGCCGCGGCGAGGTAATCCAGCGCCGGTGCCACGGGGGCGCGTTTGTCGTCGCCGCGCCGGCGACCGTGGAGTCCTTGGCGCCCCAGGTCGAGGTGGTCGTGATCAGTTCCTGCGCCTTCACGCTGCCCGACCGGAAGCAAGGCTGGCGGGTGACAAGGAAGATTGCGGCCGATCTCGGCATCGACCTGAGGCGGCTGAGGCGCGCGTTCGCCGAACTCCCGGAGTTGCATGGCGAGAAACTGAAAGTCGTCGGGGAAATCGTGGACGCGGCGGCAGCCTCGCTGACCGAGGCCCTGCGGGGCCGGTTGCCAGCGGGGAACGGCGCCGTGGGCGAGACGCCGCCGCATGGAATCGAGGACACGCTCGGGGAAGCGCTGCGAGCAACCCGCGATCCCGCGGTCCGCCGTGCGGCCGGTCCCGCCCAGCAGACGGTGGTGGATGTGGTGCGGGCCGTCGTGGGCGCCAATCCGGACATGCCTGTGACGGTCGCGGATATCGCCCGGGCTGCTCACATCACGCCCAATCACTTCTCGCTGATTTTCCGGCGCCAGACGGGCACCACCTTCTCGGATTTTCTGGCTGAGAAGCGACTGGAGCGCGCCTCGGAAAGGCTGGCCAATCTGACGCTGTCCATCGCCCAGGTCGCCCATCAGGCGGGTTTTTCCAATGCGAATTACTTCGCGAAGGTGTTTCATCGGCACACCGGCATGAGCCCACGCGCGTGGCGCCAGCGTGGCGCCACGAAGCCCTGAACACGGCGATTTCGGCTTGGAAGGTGTCTTGCCCCTGCCTTATGATGCAGGCTTTGTGTGACCATACCCCCGTAGCTCAGTTGGATTGAGCATCGGATTTCCAATCCATCCAGTTGCCTGGCAAGGCCTTGCGCTACATCGCATTGCTCGGTGATTTGCGCTTTTCTTCCGTCCGTGCAGCCCCATGCCAATCCCTTCGGCGCATAACCGCAGGATTCAGATCCATTCCACCAGCGCTGTTCCCGCTGGTGGGATGCGGAGGCTATGGAGACCGGTGGGCAGGTTGCGTGTTTCATCGAGAACGCAGTCGCCGGTGCAGGACCAGACTTGTGTGCGTCGTCTGCCGAGGTTGACAAGTAGCTCGATCGCCACACGATTATCCAAGATGCCATTGGCCAGGATGAGGGTGTGCGCGCCGATCTCAGGCAGGGGCACGAACCCATTGGCGTAGGCGGCTGCCGCCACTTCGGTGTCTGTGTTGCATGGCGGCGTTCTCCGCCGTGGACGTCCAGGTCTTCAAGCGGATCTGCACCGAGGTGATGTGGGAAGGACATCGGCGGGCGTTCGCGTTCTTTGGTGGGCTCAGTGGCGCATCAGTTACTCGCCCGACTGACCCATCGCATCCACATCCTGGAGGCCAATGGCGAAAGTTTTCGGCTTCGGGAGTCCAAACGGCGCGCTCCCAAGCGGGGGCGGTCTCCGGACCAGCACGACCTGCCAGCCGCCGGCCGCCGTCTACAGCATCAGTCTTCGCCAATCCAGTTCCAATGCCGCAGGTCCCCCGATGGGGGTGGGAACAGGAGGAAGAAAACCATCTAATCCTGAGGGATTGACTCCCTCTCAGAAGTGGGCTATTCAACAACAAGGTGCCGCATTTTTCAACCGGCGTCCGCACTTTGCATTCAAGGACTTCACGCTCACTCCCGTGAAGTAGGGGCGCTCAACGGCGGCGATGCCGGGAGGACCGATGGATAATCAGATGAGGGGCATGCCGTGAGCATTCCGACGCGTAATCCCTTGTGGCGCTACTGGGTTCAATCGACGAAGAAGGAACTGGAAGGCAAGCTGGGGACGACGTTCCTGCTTTCCAATGGAATGCTGGGACTGCGGGGAGCCCACGAGGAATGCCCGCCTTGGGGCAGGCCTGAATTTTACGTGGCAGGCACCTATGCCTCCGGCCCGAGCGGCCTGCTGGGTTTTCATGACGCCGACCATATCCTGAGTCATCCGGAGCGCATCCGGCAGGACGCTCTCGCACTGCTCGGTGACGATGCCATCGTAACCCTGCCGAATCTCCCGTTCCCGATTGCCCTGCGGGTGAGTGTGGCCGGGGTGCGGTTCTCGTTCGAGACCCACAAAGTCCTCAGCGCGGAACGGTTGCTTGAGATTGACAACGCGGTGATGCGCCGGACCCTGGTCTTCCGCGACGAGACGGGGAACCGGACGCGGATCGATTCCGTGCGCCTCGTGAGTATGGCGGATCCCAACCTTGTTTGCCTGAAGGCCCGGGTACGCAGGCTGAACCACCGGGCCCCGGTGGACCTGGGCGGGTACCTGCACGAAGAGGTGACGAATACCAACGGGATCGTGCTCTGGAGCGCGGGTGAGCGTTTCGCGGACCGCAGCGCGCGCGGGATGGAGTGCATTACCCGGGGCAGCCGAATCTCGATTGCCCTTGCGCAGTGCGAAAAAGTCATCAACGCCGGTGACGATATCTCCATCGAACTGTATGCGATCGCGGGCGCTATGCCGCTCGCGGAGGCGCGGCTAAGGGCTGACTCGGCAAGGGAACTCGGGTTCGAGCATTGCCTGGCAGCGCATGTGGAAAGCTATCAGAGGCAACTCCGGGACAGCCGCGTGGAGTTTGACGGTCTTCCTGCCACGGTGCAGGGATTCAATTTCGGGCAGATGCATTTGCACATGGCGCTATCCCCGATCGCCGAGCGCACGGGCGTGCCGATCAAGGGGCTGACCGGGCATGGATACCGCTTCCTGACTTTCTGGGACATGGATTTTCACATGTTCCCGTTCTACCTGATGACGCGGCCGAAGCAGGCGCGCAAGCTGCTCGAGTATCGTTACAACCAGCTTCCCCGTTACCGGGAGAACGCGAAGAAGTGGGGGGCGAAGGGCGCACAGGTTCCTTGGGAGACGTCCACCCGCGGTCGGGAAGAGACCGCGCCCTGGCTTTGCCTGCAGGACCGGGAAATTCACATTTCCGCTGATGCCGCCTACATGTTCAAGCGCTACGCCGAAATCACGGGCGATGCATCGGTCATGCTGGACATGGGCGCCGAGTTCATATTCGAGACCGCGCGGTTCTACGCCTCGCGGCTTAAGTGGAACGAAGCGCGGGGGCTTTACGACCTGCCCGGTGTCGGGTGTCCCGACCAGTATCATACGTTTGCCGACAACAATGTCTTCATCTCGCTCTGGGCGCAGTGGAACCTTTCCTATGCCGCCGAGCTGTTCAGCCGGGCGGAATATCAGGCGGTCGCCGGGCGAATCGGCGTTACGCGCAGGGAGGCGGACGAATGGCGCGAGATGGCCAGGAAGCTGTTCGTCATTGAGCCCGATGCGGACGGCATCATCGAGGAGTTCGAGGGGTACTTTGACCTGGAGCCCGATCTGGACGGAATATGCGAGACCTATTGCGCCCATTCCCAAGCCGTAAAGCAGCCCGATGTCCTGGCGGCATTTGTTCCTTTCGAGGGCCGCTATTCTTCCGAAATACGGCGGAAGAACTGGCGCTATTACAATGCGCGGACGCTGCATGGTTCGTCTCTCTCGTTCCCCGGGATGGCGTACGCCGCCGCCCGGTGCGGGTTAAATGACGAGGCGCTGCATCACTTGCATCAGGCGTGTCGACTGGACCTGGATGACATCAACCTCGACACGGAGCGCGGGGTGCATGTGTCGATCGGCGCGGTGGAGTGGGGCGCCGTGGTTTGCGGGTTCGGAGGGCTCGAGGCGACCGGGGACGGCCTGACCCTGCGGCCCAACCTCCCGCGGCAATGGAACCGGCTGGCGTTCGCGGTCTACTGGCATTTCCAGCGTGTGGACGTCGAGATTACGCGCGGTGGCGTGACTGTTGCCGTGGGTGACGAGGCGGATTGCGCTGTCCCTGTGCGGATCAACGACGGTGCATGGCGCACGATTGCGCCCGGAGCGAGGGAGGAGGTGCGCACGGATGAGTAAGGCGTTTGATATCACGTTCATGGGGCACATGTGTTACGACGAGATTCATCCGTTTGGCGGCCAGCCGACCACGGCGCCGGGGAGCGCCGTCCTGTGCGGTGCGGTGGCTGCCGCTCGCGTGGGGGCGCGCGTGTGCGTGGTCACACGGATGAGCCGGGACGACGACCGCATCCTCAATCCGATGCGTGAACTGGGCGTCGAGTGCCTGTTGATACCCGTTGAGCACACGACCCGCATGCGTGTGGTGCATCCGTGCGAGGATGTCGACGTGCGTGAGATGGCCCAGATCGCCAACGCCGGCACCATGCAGACAGGGGACCTTCCCGACATCGAGTCGAAGGGCGTCCATCTGGCGGGTATCACCGACCAGGAGTTCACGCTGGACCTGATCCGCGGCCTGCGTGCGCGCGGCTACCGGGTCTCGGCGGACATGCAGAGCTTTGTGCGGCAGGTGGACCCCGTGACGCGCGTGATCGCGTTTGCGGATGTGCCGGACAAGGCGGAAATCGTGGGCCTCTTGGACCGCGTGAAACTGGACGTGGTGGAAGCCAGGATCCTGACGGGTTCGGATGATCTGGAAGTGGCGGCAAGGCAGTTCGAGGCGTGGGGCTGTCCCGAGGTGGTCATCACGCGCGCCGACGGCGTGCTGGGGCGTGTCGAAGGCCGGACCTATTTCGAGCCGTTCACGAACCGCAGCGTGGTCGGCCGGACCGGGCGCGGGGACACGACGTTTGCCGGATACATGGCCTGGCGATTGGCACATGGCCCCGCTGAGTCGCTGAAGTTCGCCTCCGCACTGGTTTCCATCAAGATGGAAAGCCGCGGGCCTTTTGCCGGCACGCTCGATGACGTGCTCGCGAGGATGGGAGGGGTCGGGCAGTAGCTGTGAACTCCTGATGACCCGGACACCGACTCAACCCCTCGACTGGCCTGCGTTTCTGCGGCAGCATGACCTGCACTTTGAAGTGCTGCCCCCCGGCTGGCAGGAGGCGCCGCACTTCGGCAATGCCATGGTCGGGTCGATGCTCTATAGGCGAGGGGGCCACTCTGCCTGGAGATCCTTCGCGCGGATGCCTGTGATCACCCTGACCAATCCTACGGCTGGACTGCCTATAGCCGGTCAGGACGTAGGCCTACTTCCCGAAAGCGTCGGGTTCCACGTAACCGCTGGTGCCGCCCTCGCGGGCGTCTTCGATCGACTTGCCGCAACGGACCACCTGCTCGACAATGCCATCGGCGTTGAACACCGATGATCATGCCGGCGTCCGTCTGGTAAGCGGTGCGGCCTTGTCCGTCAGGCCCGTTCCATGTCCGCACCCCGATCCCTGCATCCTTTTTGGGCTTGTCGGTCACGCCGTCCGCCCGTACATTTCCGAGATGCCTTTTGCCGACTCCATCGTCATGTTGCGCCTTGTAGCGTCCTCCGGCCGTGTTGCATGCCCAGTACGTGACAAATGCGTAACATGCAATGAATTCGATTGTGCAGGTTCTTCAATGATTACAGAAGACCCGATATTTATCGGGCTCTTGTAGCCTATACCCCCGTAGCTCAGTTGGATAGAGCATCGGATTTCTAATCCGGCGGTCGCAGGTTCAAGCCCTGCCGGGGGTGCCAATCTGAGATCTCCTCCTTCCATGACCCTAGTGCCCTATGACTAGCGGCGAAAGACCCTAATCCAAACGCAAGACGGCTTGACGGAAAGCTGGCTAGGTGGTTTTATTCCTTCATGAAGACGACACTGTCCTTCCCCGATAGCCTTCTGACCGAGGTCAAGCATGAAGCGGTGAGGCAGCACCGCCGACTCAACGATCTGGTGCCGGAATTGGTCCGACTGGGTCTTGCGGCGCAGCGGCAGGCGCCGACAGAAATGCAGTGCCGGGAAACCGCAAATGCCTGGCTGACAGAATGGCAATCCCTGGGATCGCGGGTTGCCAAGAAGGCGCATCAGGGTTCACTGGTGAAGACATTGGAGGCCGATCGTGGACGTCGTGGTTGATGCCAACGTGTGGCTGTCCGCTGCGCATGCCCGCGAACCGGGGCACGCGCAGAGCGTACGCTTTTTGCGCGAAGCCATGGCGCAACGGGTCGGATTCCTGCTGCCTGCCCTGGTTCTCCCCGAGGTGGCGGGTACGGCCGCCCGGCGCACTCAAGATCCTGCGGACGGTCTGGCCTTGCTTGAACAAATCCTGCGCTTGCCGAATGCCCGTCTTCTTGATTTGACGCTCATGCGCGCACAGGCGGCGTCCCAGCTTGCGAGCAAACTCTTCCTGAGGGGGGCGGACGCGCAATATGCCGCACTGGCGGCAGAACAACGTGTTCCGCTAGTCACGCTCAATCGCGAATTGCGCGAGCGCAGCGCCCAACACTACGACTGTTTCACGCCCGAGGAATGGGTGGCACGGTTCGCCCAATGAACGTTCAATGCCCAATGCCTAACGTCCAACGTCCAAGTTGGCGAGTTTTCCTGCGTTCAGCGTTGGGCGTTCAGCGTTGGGAGTTGAACGTTCGGATTGTCGCGTTCGTAGTGCTGCTGGCTGCCGGGGTCACGATTGCGGCCCCTGCGGCCCCGGTCGCTGACACTGCCGACCTGCGCGCCGCCGCGGAGGAGGGCGATCCCGCGGCCCAGTTCCGCCTGGGCCTTCGCTACCTTCGATCGACGAACGCAACGGATGGTGCGCTCGGGGTGGAGTGGTTGCGTAAGGCCGCCGCCCAGGGATTGGCGGAAGCGCAGTTCAACGTCGGGTTCTGCCTGGCCCATGGCCTCGGCGGCACCCAGGATGAAACGCAGGCGGCAGCCTGGTACCGCAAGGCGGCCGACCAGGGCTTGGCCAGCGCCGAGAATAATCTTGGCGCTGCCTGCGAGAACGGCCAGGGCGTTCCCCCGGACGAGCGGGAAGCGGCGGTTTGGTACCGCAAGGCGGCCGACCAGGGGTATGCACCCGCCCAATACAACCTCGGGGCCTGCTATGACAACGGCCGGGGTGTCACCAACGATTATGCGCAGGCGGTGGAATGGTACCGCAAGGCCGCCGGGCAAGGACTGGCCTCGGCCCAACTGAGCCTGGGCCTTTGCTACGACAACGGCCGGGGCGTCGCCCAGAACTATACGCAGGCGGTGACGTGGTGCCGCGAGGCCGCCGGGCATGGCCTGGCGGAGGCGCAATGCAACCTGGGCGTCTGCTATGAATTGGGCCGGGGCGTCGCGCGGGACCCTGTGCGGGCCGTGTTCTGGTACCGCAAGGCGGCGGCCCAAGGTCATGCCCCGGCGCAGTACGCCCTGGGCATCTGCTATGAGAAGGGACTGGGCGTGGCCCGGGACTACCGTACCTCGGTGGACTGGTTCCGCAAGGCCGCCGAACGGGGCATGGCCCTGGCACAGTGCCTCCTCGGTATGGCCTATGAGAGCGGGCAGGGCGTCGTGAGGGATCCGGCCGAAGCGTACGCGTGGGCGCTGGTCGCGGCGGCGTATGGCGAGCCTGGTTACCTCAGCCGCATCGACAAGCGCCGCCAGACGGCCATGGCGCTGGGAGGTCTGCGGCCCGCGGCGGCGACCCTGGCCTTCACGCCGCAGGTCGTGGCGGCCGGGCAACTCCGCGCCAAGTCGATCATGGCGGAGCTCGAAGCGAAGCCGCACTGAACGCGGTCACGCAGAGGCTGGGCGGCCTCACATGAGTTTGAGCTTGGGCAGGTCCTGACTGTCGACGGTGCCGACCAACCGGCCCCGTTCGTCCACCACCAGCAAGTCGTCGATCGCGTGTTTTTCGAAAGTGCGCAGCACATCGACGGCCAGTTGCGACTGGGTGACGACGATGGGCGAAGGGGTCATGATCCGCTCGACGGGCAGGTCGATCAGGTTCGGGATGGTCGGCAAGTGGCGGCGCAGGTCGCCGTCCGTGAAGATCCCCAGCAGCCGGTTGTGGCGATCCACGATCGCGGCCGAGCCGGTGCGGGCCTTGGTCATCGCCAGCATGGCGTCCCTGACCTTGGTCCCCACGGGGACGGCGGCCACGCGGTCCGCCTTGCGCATGATGTCGGACACCCGGAGGAGGAGCGTGCGGCCGATCGCGCCGCCGGGGTGGAGCTTGGCGTAGTCCTCGATTTTGAACCCCCGGGCTTCGAGCAGCACCATGGCCAGGGCATCGCCCACGGCCAACGTCGCCGTGGTGCTGGTTGTGGGGGCCATATTGAACGGGCAGGCCTCGCGGTCGACGGCGACCGACACCACGATATCGCTCAGGCGCCCGAGGGAGCTGGCCGGCTTGCCGGTCAGCGCGATCACCGACACGTCGAAGCGCCGAATGAGCGGGATCAGGTCAATCAGTTCCTCCGACTCGCCGCTGTAGCTCAGGGCCAACACGACATCGCCGGCGCGCAGTATCCCCAGGTCGCCGTGCATGCCCTGGGCCGGGTTGAGCATCACGCTGGTTGTTCCCGTGCTGGCCAGGGTTGCAGAGATCTTCTCGCCGATGTGGAGGTTCTTGCCGATGCCGGTGACGACCACCTTGCCCCCGGTGGCGGAAGCCCGCAGGATCAACTCGATGGCGGCGCCGAAGGAGTCTCCCAGCCCTTTGGCGACTTTCTGAAGTCCGGCGATTTCCAGTTCGACGATCTCGCGGGCCCGGCGCGCGTAATCCACAGGGGCGGGCAGGCGCCGGCGGGCGCGGGAGCGGGTTGGGCGTTTGGACATAGGCGGGAAAACTAGCACATTCGGCCTGCGGTTTTCCAGCGAGGAAATGAAAGTCCGCCATTCCCGCTCGCCACGGCGCATAACGGCGACTATAGTGCCGGCATGCGGATTACGGGCGGAGTCTTGCGGAGCCGGGCGGTGCGGGTGCCGAAAGGCGACCATGTGCGGCCGACGCAGGACCGCGTCCGCGAGGCCCTGTTCTCGGCGCTGGCGCCCCGGCTTTCCGGGGCCCGATTTCTGGATCTTTTTGCCGGATCGGGCGCGGTCGGGCTGGAAGCCTGGAGCCGGGGCGCGGCCTACGTCTGCTGGGTCGAGAAAGACCCGCGCACCTACGAGGTGCTGCGCGGCAACGTGGCCGGCCTGTGCGGGGATGAGACCGGGGGGTCCGAGGAGCAAGGCTGGCGGCCTTGCCGGACGGATGTCTTTCGATTTCTTCAGGGTTCGCCGCCGACGGTCCCCTATGATATGGTGTTTGCGGACCCGCCCTACGATCGTTCGGGGCGGGACGCGTGGGGAAACCGTTTGCTCGGAGCGCTGGCGTCCGGGCCATGGTTGAGTCCTGATGGCGTATTCGTGTTCGAACAGGCGTCCGATGAAGCGGTGGCGGTCCATGCCCGGTGGGCGAGCCGTCCGCCCCGACTTTATGGAGGCAGCCGGCTGACCGTCTTCGAGTGGAGGCGCGGGCCGGCCGAGGGAGGGAACTGATGAGACATTCAGCTATTTATCCGGGGACATTTGACCCCTTGACGCTGGGGCATTTTGATTTGATCGAGCGCGCCTCGCACATCTTTGACCAGGTGATCGTGGCGGTGGTGGTGAATTCGCGCAAGAAGACGGTTTTCACGGCCGAGGACCGCCTGACTATGGCTAAGGCGTCGGTCAAGCACCTCCCGAACGTCAAGGTCGACTCGTTTGACGGACTCCTGGTTGACTATGCCCGTCACAAGCACATCCACGTGCTGGTGAGAGGGTTACGCGCTTTTTCGGACTTCGAGTACGAGTTCCAGATGGCGCTGACGAACCGGAAACTCGCGCCTGAGATCGAGACCTTGTTCCTGATGCCCAAAGAGGAGTTCAGCTACATCAGTTCCAGCACGGTCCGGGAGATCGTGGACCGGGGCGGCGACATTGGCCGTTTTGTGCCGGGACCGGTCAAGCGGCATATCCAGCGGACGATCAAGCGGGAGTTGGGAGAAGCCCATGGCCATCATCATTGAGCCTTCCCGCATCGCGACCGATGGCGACGACTTGGAGGGCGAGGAACCATCCGAAGCGCTGGGTCTGCCGGCCGACGAGGAAGCCCAGGCGGCCGGGCCCATCCGCTATGAGCTGAATGTGCAGCTGGCGGGCCGGGAGTTGATCGTGACCGGCGAAGTCGCGGCCCGGATCCGCTTTGCCTGTTCGCGGTGCGCCACGCCTTTTGAGACGGACGTCCGGGACGGCTCGTTTTTCTACGAGCAGGAGCTGGAAGATCTCCATTCGCCCGTGGACTTGACGGGGGAAGTGCGTGAATCTATTATCCTCGCCTTTCCGACGTACCCGGTGTGTCAGTCCGCCTGTCGCGGTCTTTGTCCCCGGTGCGGCGCAAATCGAAACCGGGAGCAGTGTGGTTGTACGGAGACGACCGAACCAATAGGGTCGGTCTTCGACAGCCTGGACGTGAGGGAAAGGACTGAGCATGGCCGTACCTAAAAGGAAAAAATCCAAAAGTAAGATCCGCACTCGCCGCGCGCTGAAGAAGGCCAAGGTGATGACGATCAAGCCGTGCCCGCAGTGCGGCGCGTCGCAGCAGTCACACCGCGTATGCCCCTCGTGCGGGTACTACCGTGGCCGGCAGGTGCTGACCGTTCAGGCAGACTGAGCGCCGTATGCGCATTGCCGTTGACGCCATGGGGGGCGATCACGCCCCGCACGAAATCGTCAAGGGCGCTGTGGAGGCTGCCCGGCGGCTGCCAGGGCTTGAACGCTTGATCCTGGTGGGCCAGGAGGAGGCGGTTCGGGCCGAACTGGGCCGGTACGGGAAAGTGCCGGCGGCGCTTGAGGTGCGTCATGCGGGCGAGGTGATCGCGATGAACGAGGCGCCCGCCCAGGCGGTGCGGCGCAAGCGGGATTCGTCCATGTGCCGCGCCATGGACATGCTGCGCGACGGCGAGGTCGATGCCGTCGTCTCGGCCGGCAATACGGGAGCGTTGGTGGCGGCGGCCACGCTGAAACTGCGAACGTTGGACGGCGTGGAGCGGCCGGCGATCGCCGCGGTAATGCCGACCCGCAAGAAGCCGTTCGTGCTGGTGGACGTGGGCGCCAACCCGGACTGCACGCCGCATCGACTGGTGCAGTTCGCGGTGATGGGGCAGATCTATTCGCGCGAAATCCTGGGCCAGGCGACCCCCGTGGTAGGGCTTCTCAGTGTCGGCGGTGAGGAGAACAAGGGCAACGAGTTGACCCGCGAGGCCTTCCAATTGCTCAAGGCGACATCCATGAACTTTCGCGGAAACGTCGAGGGACACGACCTATTCAGCGGCGAGGTCGATGTCGTGGTCTGCGACGGCTTCGTGGGCAATGCCGTGCTGAAGACCAGCGAGAGCTTGGCCCGCGTGATCGGGCAGTGGATGAAGGAAGAGTTCAAGCGCAACCCGGTGCGCATCCTGGGCGCGATCCTGCTGCGCGGGGCGCTCAAGGCGATGAAACAGAAGATGGATCCCGACGTATATGGCGGAGCTCCTTTGCTCGGCGTGAATGGCGTGTGCATCAAGACCCACGGGTCCTCCAAGTCGCACGCCGTCTATCACGCCGTGCGCGTGGCGGGCGAATCGATCGGTCATCACGTCACCCATCACATAGTCGACGAGATCAAGAAACTGGACAAGGCATGAACACAACCAATCAGACGGCGGCCGTTCCCGGGAGACGGGTGGCAATCGTGGGCACGGGCTCTTACGCGCCGGAACGGGTGCTGACCAACGCCGAACTCGAGAAGATGGTCGACACGACGGACGAGTGGATCGTGACGCGCAGCGGCATCCGCGAGCGGCATATCGCCCGGGCGGACGAGGCCACGTCCGACATGGCGTCCGAGGCGGCCCTGCGGGCGTTGGAATCCGCCGGAGTGAAAGCCGAGGAGCTGGACCTGCTCATCGTGGCGACGGTCACCCCGGATATGCCGTTCCCCAACACGGCGTGTTTCGTCCAAAAACGGATCGGGGCGAAACATGCGACGTGTTTCGACCTCGAAGCCGCCTGCTCGGGCTTCCTGTTCGCCGTCGATACGGCGCGGCAGTACCTGCTGGCCGGGACGATCAAGACCGCCCTGGTCATCGGCGCGGAGAAGCTGAGTTCCGTGACCGACTGGCAGGACCGGGGCACCTGCGTGCTTTTCGGCGACGGGGCCGGAGCGGTCGTGCTCCGGGCAGTCGACGGTGAACGCGGCATCCTGGCCACGGTAACGGGGTCGGACGGGTCCCTGACAGAGCTCTTGAATATTCCGGCCGGGGGCAGTCGTACCCCGACCACGCACGAGACGGTCGACCAACGGCTCCACTATATGAAGATGGTGGGACGCGAGGTGTTCAAGCACGCCGTACGCAGCATGGGCGAAGCGGCCGGCCGCGCGCTCGAGCAGTGCGGGTTGACCGTGAACGACGTGGCCTGCGTGATCCCGCATCAGGCCAACATCCGCATTATCGAGGCTATCCGCGACCGGCTGGGCCTGCCGCCGGAACGTTTTTTTGTGAATCTTGACCGCTACGGCAACACCTCTGCGGCCTCCGTACCGTTGGCGCTCGACCAGGCGGTTCGCGCCGGCCGGATCAAGGCAGGTGATGTCGTGGTACTCGTGGCATTTGGCGGGGGCTTCACGTGGGCCGCCACCGTGATGCGTTGGTAGGGGCAAGCCAGTCAAGCGCGGCAGGACGCCGCCGGGGAGACAATCAAGCATGAAGACGCGTGCAGTCGTATTTGCCGGACAAGGGGCCCAGTTCGTGGGCATGGGCAAGGATCTGGCCGAGGCGTTTCCGGAGTGCCGGGCGCTCTTCGACAAAGCCAGCGCGGTGATGGGGTTCGACTTGTTGAAGCTTTGCGCGGAAGGCCCGATCGAATCGTTGACCAAGTCCGATAACTGCCAGCCGGCGATCTTCGTCACGAGCGTGGCCTGTTACACGGCGCTCAAGAATCGCGTACCGGGTTTGCAGGCGGCGGGGCTGGCCGGGCTGAGTCTCGGCGAGTGGACGGCGTTGCACGTGGCGGGGGCGCTTTCGTTCGAGGACACGGTAAGGATCTTGCGGGCCCGCGGCCAGTTCATGCAGGAAGCCTGCAACGAACGCCAGGGCGGCATGGTGAGCGTCATGGGCCTGCCCATGGCCGAACTCGAGAAGGTGTGCGCCCAGGCCGGGGTCCAGATCGCCAACATCAATTCGCCCGAGCAGATCGTGCTTTCCGGCGACAAAACCAAGATCGGCGAGGCCGAGAAACTGGCGCAGGCCGCCGGGGCGAAGAAGACCGTGCCGCTGCCTGTGGCCGGGGCCTTTCATTCGGTTCTGATGGCGACGGCCGCGACCCGGCTGGAGACGCTCCTGGCCGGCGTGTCGTTCGCGCCGACGGGCGTGCCGGTGGTGTCAAACGTGACCGGCCAGCCGCACGGGGATCCCGCCAGCATCAAGGCCGCAATGGTCCGGCAGGTGACGTCATCGGTGCAATGGGTTTCCGGCGTCGAGTGGCTCAAGCGGGCCGGAGTGACGGAGTACGTCGAGTGCGGGCCGGGCCGGGTACTGGCCGGCCTGATCAAGCGCATCGACAAGGATGCGGCGGCGGTGAGCATTCAGGATGTCGCGACCTTGGACAAGGCCGTGGCGGCGTTGAACGCGTAAGGAGAACGAAATCATGGGTATGTTGGACGGAAAAGTGGCGTTGGTGACCGGATCCGCGCGCGGTATCGGTCAGGCGATTGCGAAGAAGCTGGCCGGCGAAGGCGCCGACATCGCGTTGTGCGATCTCAAGGCGGAATGGCTGGCCGAAACAGCGGCGATCGTGGAAGCGGCCGGGCGCAAGGTGAAGTGCCTCGAGGCGGACGTAAGCAACGCGGCCGCGGTCGATACCGTGGTCAGCGGGGCGATCGAGGCGCTCGGAAAGGTTGATATCCTGGTCAATAACGCGGGTATCACCAAGGATACGCTCATGATCCGCATGTCTGAACAGGACTGGGATTCCGTCATCTCCGTGAACCTGAAGGGGACCTTCCTGTTCACCAAGGCGGTGGCGCGTCCGATGATGAAGCAGCGGACGGGTTGCATCGTCAATATTGCCTCAATTATTGGCTTGATCGGCAATGCCGGGCAGTGTAATTACGCAGCGTCAAAGGCCGGGGTCATCGCGCTGACGAAGTCGGCAGCGAAGGAACTTGCCTCGCGAAACGTTCGCGTGAATGCCGTGGCACCCGGGTTTATCCAGACCCGGATGACCGACGGGCTTCCCGAGGATGTCCGCAAGAGGATGCTGGATGCCATTCCGATGGGCCGGTTCGGCACGCCGGAGGATGTGGCGAACGTGGTCTTGTTTCTTACGAGCGATGCCTCCTCGTACATGACAGGCCAGGTTCTCACAGTCTGCGGTGGAATGGTGACGGCGTAGGATAGAAACCATAACGAAGGAGACATACAATGGCGCTTGAGGATAAAGTCAGGGACATCATCGTCGAACAGCTCGGCGTGAATGCGGAGCAGGTCACGCGCGAAGCGTCCTTCATCGAGGATTTGGGGGCGGATTCGTTGGATACGGTCGAATTGGTCATGGCGTTCGAAGAGGAATTCGGCGCCGAGATCCCGGATGAAGACGCCGAGAAGCTGACGACGGTCGGCGGCGTGATCGACTATCTCAAGAGCAAGGGTTTTGACGCCTGAGACAACGGATTGAAGGGATCGGGGAGATGGCAACATCTCCCCGTTTCTGTCTCGACTTCGGACCAGGCTTGCGCACGTGAAGGAGTCAGCCATGCAAACACGCAGAGTAGTGGTTACCGGTATGGGGGTGGTCTCGCCGTTGGGGTGCGACCTTGAGATCTTCTGGAAGCGGCTTTGTACCGGCTACAGCGGCATTCGCCGTATTACCAGCTTTGACGCGTCCAAGATGGCGACGCAGATCGCCGCCCCGGTGATTGAATTCGACATCGACAAGTTCATCCCGAAGAAAGAACAACGCCGCATGGATCCCTTCTGCCACTACGCGGTGGCGGCGGCCAAGCTGGCGATGATCGATTCGGGGCTGGTCATGGCCAACGAGGATCCCCACCGCATGGGTTGTCTGGTCGGGTCCGGGATCGGGGGCATTGCCGTGTTCGAAGACCAGCACACGGTGCTGACGACGCGCGGCCCGGACCGCTGTTCTCCGTTCATGATTCCCATGATGATCGTGAACATGGCCTCGGGCATGATCGCGATCGATCTCGGCCTGAAAGGCCCGAACTTCTGCGTGGTTTCGGCCTGCGCCAGCGGCGCCCACTCGCTCGGCGAGGGGTTGCGGTTGATCCAGCGCGGCGAGTGCGACGCCGTGGTCGCCGGCGGCACCGAGGCGGCGATCACGCCGATCGGGATCGCGGGTTTTTCAGCCATGCGCGCCATGAGCACGCGCAATGACGCGCCCGAGAAAGCCAGCCGCCCCTTCGATGCGAACCGCGACGGGTTCGTGATGGGTGACGGGTCGGGCATTGTCGTCCTGGAAGAGTACGAGCACGCGCGGAAGCGCGGGGCGAGGATCTACTGCGAGTTGGCCGGCTACGGGGCAACCTGCGATGCCAGCCATATTACGGCGCCTGCACCGGGCGGCGAAGGCGCGGCCCGCGCCATGGGCAAGGCCATCGCCGATGCCGGGGTGACGCCCGAGTCGATCGACTATGTCAATGCCCACGGTACCAGCACGCCGCTCAATGACAAGAACGAGACCGCCGCGATCAAGACGGCGCTTGGCGCGCACTCCAAGAAGGTTATGGTCAGTTCCACCAAGTCCATGACCGGTCACCTGTTGGGCGCGGCCGGCGGCATCGAAAGCGTGATCTGCGGGCTGGCCCTGTCGAGGGGCGTGATTCCGCCGACCATGAACTACGAGACTCCCGATCCCGACTGCGATCTCGACTACGTGCCGAACCAGGCACGCGAGGTCAGGATCAAGACCTGCCTGAACAACTCGCTGGGCTTCGGCGGGCATAACTGCGCGCTAGTGCTGAAGGCCGTCTGAGGCAGGCGGGAAAACCGGAATTTGGTTCCGGATGCGCGCAGGCGGGGCAGGGGCAAGTCGCCTCGTGCCTCGCCGTTTTTCCGGCTCCAGCCTCAGTCCTCTCGCGCCCTGCGAACCGTTCATGCATGCCCTGATTTCACTGCCTGTCCTGATGGTAATCCTGGCGGGCCTCTTTCTGGCAGGACTCGGCTTGAGCTACAAGATGGCCGCGGTCAATCGCTGCCGCCCGATGGCTTTTTCCGTCGTCTTCCTGTTGGTCGCCACGGTCCTGGCCGGCGGCCGTGCCCTCTGCGAGGCGACTGCCTGGGAAAACCCCCGGCTGTGGGCGTTGGGCGGGGTGATGGGAGTACTGTCATTCGGTTCCCTCGTCTTATTCGTCCAGGTGAATACCCTGGGTCCGGCATCGGTTTCCTGGACGATGCTCAACCTGTCGCTCCTCGTACCCATCCTCCTGGCTCCGTTCGTCCTGGGGGAATCCTTTCGGGCGCTGGACGGCGTGCTGATCGTACTTTTCCTCCTGATCGTGGTGGTGCTGCAGCGCGGGATGCGGGGCGCGGCGGAAGACGTGAAGAGTCGGTCCCGGGCGTTCTGGCCCCTGCTGGCGGCCGTATTCCTGATGAACGGCGCCTTCCAATTCGGTGCAAAACTCAAGGACACGCTTTTCCACGAGGGCAGCGCGGCCGGTCTGGCGACCCTTTACTTCGGCAGCGGCTTGCTTTTGGCGGTTTTGACCCATGCCGCCCAGACGCGCAGTTTGCGCTTCACGGCCCGGGAGTGGGGCGTCGGCCTGCTGGCGGGCGGTTGCGCGGGGTTCGGTAATCTGCTCTTCTTGAACGGGATGAGCCTGCCGACCGTCGTGGCCTTTCCGTTGACCCAGGGCATCGCCCTCGTCGGGGGAGTGGCGCTCACGACCGTCGTTTATGCCGAACGCCTCAACCCGGCCAAGATCATCGGCTTCCTGCTGAGCCTGGCCGTGCTTATGCTCGCCGTGCTGCGGGATCCGTTGCAGCGGTGGCTGAGATAAGCCCATCGTTCGAGCCGCCCACGGCCTGCCGCCCGGCTTGACCGCCTCCGCTAATGAACACATACTCGGCCGGTCTTCGTGAGATCCGCCGGTCGTAATCGGGAGAAGCCACATGCCTGAAGCAAGTCTGCGACTTTATGTTTCACCCGCCGGGAATGACGGCGCGTCGGGAACCGCCGCGGCGCTGTCCGCCGATGGCGCGAACGGTCCCCTGGCCACTTTGACCGGGGCGCGGGACGCAGTCCGGCGCTGCAAGGCCGAACGCCGTGGACGCGACCTTCCCGTAACGGTCACGGTTGCCGCCGGTGTTTATGAGTTGGCGGAAACCCTGCGCTTCACGCCGGAAGACGGTGGCACGGCAGCTTGCCCGATTCGTTATGTGGCCGCGGACGGGGCCTCGCCGACGATCAGCGGCGGGCGGCGCATCGCCGGCTGGAAGGAGACCGACCATAACGGATTGCGCTGCTGGATCGCCGACCTGCCGGAGGTCGCCTCCGGCAAGTGGAGCTTCACGCGGCTGTACGTGAACGATTCGCCCCGTCAGCGCCCGCGTCTGCCGAAAACCGGGTTCTATCGTTTCACCGGCCTGGCGGATCATTCCGACTCGGGTTTCAACTGGGGCAACGGCCCCGATCGCGCGAACTTCGCACCGGGTGAGATTCGTCGCTGGAAGAACTGGGAGCATGTGGAACTGGTATCCTACCAGCTCTGGTTCGACACGCATCACCGCTTCAAGGCGATTGACGAAACCGCGGGCCTTGCGCACTTCCATGCCAAGAGCCTGGGCAGCCTGCGCGACGAGCGTGGTGAGTTCGCCCGCTACTTTGTGGAGAATGTCTTTGAAGCCCTCGACACGCCCGGCCAGTGGTATTTGGACTGTCTGGCCGGCCGGCTCTTCTACCTGCCGCTGCCGCAAGAGACGCTGGAGAATGCCGTCATCGTGGCGCCCCGGTTGACCGAACTGGTGCGCGTGCAAGGGGAGGGGACGCATCGGGTCGGCCACCTGCAATTCGAGAATCTTGTCTTTGCGCACCAGCACTGGGAACTGCCTCCGGACTGCCCGGGCTATATTCAGGCGGCCTGGGGCGTGCCCGGGGCCATCGTGCTTGAAGGCGCGGAGTCGTGCGCATTCTATGGTTGCACGATCGCGCATGTGAACGGTTACGGCCTCGAGGTGTTGGCGGGCAGCACGGAGAACGTCATCGCCGCCTGCACCTTCCATGACGCCGGCGGCGGGGGCATCAAGATCGGCCATGAAAAGTCGGATCCGCACGAAACCGCGGTCGGCAAACCGATGGCCGGCGATTTCCCGGCCATCGCGACCACCGTCGCCGATTGCACAATTCGCGACTGCGGGCATATTTATCCCAGTGCCATCGGCATCTGGGTTGGCAACAGCGGATGGAACCGGCTTTTTCATAACCGCATTTTCAACTGCAACTACACCGGGATTTCCTGCGGCTGGACCTGGGGCTACGCCCCGACGCGCACCATGGCCAACCGGATCGAGAACAATCACATCCACCATATCAACCACCGCGAGATCCTGAGTGACAACGGCGGCATCTACACGCTTGGCCAGCAGCCAGGCACGGTCTTGCGCGGCAACGTCATTCATGATATTTCGTGCTACGGCTATGGGGCGTGGGGCATCTACCCGGATGAGGGGAGTTCGGAGATGCGCATCGAGAAGAACCTCGTCTACGGGACGAAGAAGGCCTCCTTCTCGACGCACTACGGCCGGGATAATCTCGTACAGCACAATATCTTCGCGCTCAGCCAGGCGGATCACCTCTGCCTTGGCAAGCGCGAGACGCACCGCACGACCCTGTTCCGCCGCAACGTGGTCGTTGCCGCCAACGGTCGCGTACCGGGCGGCGTTTGGGACGCCGCCTACGACACGGTTGCCGACAACCTGTTCTGGTCGCTCGACGGGACGCCCTTCAGTTTTAACGGCCAGTCGCTGGCGGCCCTGCTGTCCGCGGGCCAGAATACGGGAGCGGTAATCGCCGACCCGCTCTTCACGGATGCCGCGGGCGGCGATTTTTCCCTGCGCCCCGATTCGCCGGCCCTGCGGGCCGGCTTCCGGCCGTTCGACTGGCGCGCCGCGGGACCGCGTCTGGTCGCGGACCGACCGCGGACCTATGAGGACTACGTCCGGCGCTTTCCCCTGCCCGCCGCCGGGGTGCCGGTCGTCCGGACGCGGATCACGTTGGTCACGCCGGCGGAGGTCGTGGAGGCCGGCGGGCGCGCGGAGTTCACCGTCACCTTGACGAACATTGGCCGCGCCGCGGGCAAGGGCGTTGTGCGGCTGGCCAGCGGGCCGAAAGGCGCTGCGGGACGCCCGAGCGTGAAGCGGATCGCCTACGCGCTTCAGCCCGGCGAGGAGATCACCGAGCGCATTGGCATGAAAGTGCGCCGGGGGACGCGCGCGTTCTGGCTCGACAGCGAGCCGACCGGGTCGGGCGCCGTGCCGGCTCGTGGTTTGGTCTTGGAGAGCACGACGTGTCGCTGGGCGGCTCCGCGCCTGGCGGGCGTGGTGGCCCCGGAGGCCATCGGCGCGGCGCTGGCCCGGGTCCCCGCGCGCCGCATTACTCACGGAGACCGCCTCGTGGCCGAGGTGAAACTCGCGACCGGCGCGAACGGGCTGCTGTTGTTCGCCCGTTTCCACGAGCCGAACCTGAGACCGAACCTGGCGGAGCCTTGGCTGGGCACAGCCATCGAGTTGATCGCTTTTCAACCGGTGAAGCCGGGCACGCCCGTCGATCAGCCCGTGCCCAAGCGGCAGGCCTTCCTGGTGCCCCGCGCCGGGGGCGTCGGGGCGGACGGCCTTCGCCTCACCGCGCCGGGTGGCGAGCGCGTCGAGCGTGCGCCGGAGATCCGCGCCTGCGCCGCGCCCATGCCCGGCGGGTGCGAACTGGCGGCTGTCATGCCGTGGACCCTGTTCGGTTTCGAGCAGCCGCCCGCGGAGTTTCCATTCGAGTTGATTGTGGATGCCGTTGATCCGTCGACCGGCGAGGTTGTGCAACGGCTCACCTTCGACCCGCCTTGGGACGGATGGCGCCGACTCCCCGGGTATCTGGTCCCGGCGCCGCCGGCCTGATCGTGCGGTTTGAGTTGCGGGAGGAGCGTAACACCTAGATCGGGGGCAGAAGCGAAAATGACAACGGCGTTTTCTCATCGGGCTTGTTACGTCAACTTCGCCGAGCATCTGCAGAACGCGTGGAATCCGAACCTCTATTACCCGGGCGCGCCGAACCAGTGGAGTGCCGAGGACTGGCGCGGGTTCTTTCGCATGTTGCAGGCCTTCGGGTTCAACGTGTTCGAGTACTGGCTGCCGCCGACGCTGATGGATCCCGCGGCCCTGGCGGGCAGTGCGGTCCACGCGGGCTTTGCCAGGCAGATGCGGGATGTTTCGCAGATCGCTCACGAGACCGGCTTGCGTATCAAGTTCATCGTTGCCGTCAACACCATCGGCCCGCAATGGTATTTCGCATGCCCGCATGACCCGACCGACCACCAACTGATCCTGGATCTCTGGCGGCACTGGCTGCGGGAACTGCCGGAAACCGATATCGTCGGCATCTTCCCGGGCGATCCCGGAGGCTGTAACCGCAACGGCTGCACGCATGAAACCTTCGTCGATCTCGCCCTCGAGATTTGCGGCATCATCCAGCATGAAATCCCTCGCGTGGTCGTCGAAGTGGGGACGTGGGGCACGCCGTTCAGCGGGTGGGGTGACGACCTGATCAGTCCTCCGGGTTGGGATGGCGGGTTCAAACAGTTGGCCCAACAGAAACTGCCCGCCAGCGCATTCGCGCCCATCTGGAACGGCGGGTTCGATCGTGCCGCTGTGGCGATGGAGTACTTTTTCAAGCGCCTGCCCCAATTTCCTGCGGACGCCATGGTCGCGATCAACCTCGGTTTCAGTCCCGATGCCGACGCGACGATGGGCGGCGATGCGCGGCCGTGGGCGCGCGAGATCGCCAAGCATCGGGCGGTCACGACGTGGGATTACTCGGTCGCGGAAGGCGAACTGGTGCTGTATCCGCACTGGCGCCTGCCGCGCCTGGCCGCCCGCCGCCGCGAGGAGCGCGCCGCCGCACCGTATGCCGGCGGGATGAGTTACACCATGTCGCCCAAGTTGAACCTGCTGACGCTGTATGCCGCCGGCAAATTGTTCCAGGATCCAGCGGCGGATCCCGACGGGCTCTCGCGCGCGTTCTGCACAGCCGTGTTCGGGGAAGAGCACGGGGTGCTGGGCGAACTCTTCGAGGCGTTCGAGGTCATTCCGGGCTGGGGGCATTATCCACGCCGCAAATGGTCGCGACCGGTGTTGCGGGCCGTGTATCGCGAAATCGTGGAGCGGCTTGAGGCGGCTGATGTATCGCGCTGCGGGCTGCCGTTATTTCCGGATCCCGAGACTTACCGTCAGGACCTGCTCTGGTTCGCCCGCGCCTTTCTGGAAATGGCCGGGGATAAGCCCGATCGCGACCGTATCCGCCGTGAATACTGGCGCAGGACGTTTGCAATTTATGATTCCATCCCGATGTCGGTCGACGAACGCGCGGACCAGGCGGCACGCAAGTTCGCGGACACGTTGCGGGAGGACGTTTACGGAGGCGTGACGTTATGAAGTGGCAACCTACTCCTTTCTGGAACATGCAGGCGCTCGCGGTCGCCCCGAGGGTACATGAGGCCGCCCCCGCCGGCGTCGAGGGCGTCCAGGCGCTCTACTATGAGGGCTTGCCGTGGAACGGCAAAGCCACGCGCGTTTTTGCTTACTACGGCATTCCGGCATCCGCCGCAGGCGGGCGCGTGCCGGGAATGGTCCTGGTACATGGCGGTGGCGGATCGGCATTCATTCCCTGGGTGCAACTCTGGATGAGCCGCGGCTATGCGGCCATCGCCATGGACACGTGCGGCTGCATCAGCGGGGGCGGCCACGCGAACCATTCACGCCACGAGCTGGGCGGGCCGCCCGGATGGGGTGGCTTCGATCGCATCGATGACCCGGTGGAAGATCAGTGGGCCTGCCACGCGGTGGCGGACGTCCTCCTGGCGCATTCGTTGTTGCGCTCTTTTCCGCAGGTGGATCCGGACAGGGTCGGCCTGACCGGCGTGTCGTGGGGCGGCTACCTGACTTGCATCGCGTCGGCGATCGACGACCGCTTCGGCTTCGCCGCGCCGGTGTACGGGTGCGGCTTCCTGGGAGACAACTCGGTATGGTTGGGTGACTTTGCGAAGATGGGGCCGGACCGGGCACGGCGTTGGCTCGGGCTCTGGGATCCCTCGGTCTATCTGCCGCGGTCTAAAGTGCCGATGCTGTGGGTGAGCGGCACCAATGATTTTGCCTACCCCATGGACTCCTGGCAGAAATCCTATCGGCTGCCCCCGACGGCACGGACCCTGTGCCTGAGGGTGCGCATGCCTCACGGCCACGGAGGGCCGGGCGAGAACCCGCCGGAGATTCACGCGCAGGCCGAAGCGTTCTTCCAGAACGGCACGCCCCTGCCGAAGATCACCAAGGCCGATCACGCCGGGTGCGGTATCCAGCTTGCATTCGAGAGTGAGGCGCCCATCGCGCAGGCTGAGTTGAATTTCACAACGGACTCCGGACCATGGCTGGAGCGGAATTGGCAGACGGAGCCCGCCGCGTTGCACGCCGGGGAAGGTACTGTGTCCGCCGCCTGGCCCGCGACCGCAACCGTCTGCTATATCAACCTTGTGGACGACCAGGGCTGTGTGACCAGTTCGGAACACATGGTAAGGCCGTAGACGCCGGGCGGCGCCGGGCTTGCTGAAGAGGCGGCCCTCCTTGACCGCTTCCGGCCGATGGGTTGACATGAAGTTCAAAGGGTGGGCGACAACCGAGATCCGCAAGGATGATGGAGCTTTGGCGGCCGGAATAGCCCCCGTGATCGTATCGGCGAGCCGTTCCACCGACATCCCCGCCTTCTTCCCGGGGTGGTTCATGAACCGCCTGAGGCGTGGCTATGTTCGATGGGTAAGCCCCTTCAACCGGAAATCGCAGTACGTGTCGTTCGCGGAAGCGCGTGTAATCGTCTTCTGGAGTAAGAACCCTCAACCGCTCCTTCAATATCTTCCCGAACTGGACGAGAGAGGACTCAACCACTACTTCCAGTTCACCGTCAACGACTACGAGCGCGAACACTTTGAGCCGCATGTCCCGCCCCTATCCCAACGCATTGAAACGTTCCGCGCCCTGTCCGCGAAGGTCGGGAAGAAACGAGTCATCTGGCGTTTCGATCCTCTGATTCTGACGGACGAACTCACCGTCGACCGCTTGATCGAACGGATCGCGGGCGTGGCCGGGCAACTGCGCGGTTTCACGGAGAAACTGGTCATCAGCTTCGCCGACATTGCCATCTACAAGAAGGTCCGCAACAACCTCACCCGTGAGCGCGTGAATTGCCGCGAGTTCACGCCGGAACTGATGCTCGACGTCGCATGCCGCCTGCAGGCTCTCAATCGGGAATGGGGCCTCAAGATCGCCACGTGCGCTGAAGGCATCGATCTCGCGCCCTATGGGATCGAGCACAACCGTTGCATCGACGACCGCCTCATGGTTGAGGCGTTCGGCAGCGACCGGAAACTCATGGAGTTCCTTGGGCACGAGCAGGGCTCTGTCGCCGATGCGCCCAGACCGAACCTGAAAGACAAGGGACAACGCAAGGAGTGCGGCTGCATGGCCAGCAAAGACATCGGCCTGTACGACACGTGCCGCCACCATTGCGCGTACTGCTACGCCAACATGTCCTGCAAGGCGGTGGAGGAGAATCTCAGGAAACACCACGACGACTCAGACGCCCTCGTGTCCTGACCGATATTGTCGTGGACTTGGTCACCCTCGGCCCAGGGCTTCGACGACAACCTTGCGCAGGGGATCGTGCATGTGGCCGTTGGTGGCGAGGAAGCACCAGCGGTGGGGCCCCAGGGCCGCCAGAGTTTCCGTCCGGCCTCCGGCGCGCTCGACGATCAGGCCGGCGGCGGCGATGTCCCATGTGTAGATGCCGGATTCGAAATAGCCCTCCGCCTGGCCGGCGGCGACCCGGCAGAGGTCCAGGGCTGCGACGCCGATGATCCGTGTCTTCTGGATGGCGTCGGCGATCGCGTGGAAGACCCCATAGCGCTCGCCGCGCGGATTGTGCTTCTGGTCGAGCCCGGTCAGCACCAAGGAATGAGCGAGGTCGGGTACGTCGGATACGTGGAGCGGCTTGCCATTGCAGAGCGCGGGTCCCGACTGGCTCGCCGTGTAGAGTTCGTTGAAGTCGGCGGCGTGCACCGCGCCGGCCACGCTCCGGCCGGCCAGCCGCACCGCGATGGAACAACACCAGAACGGCAATGCGTGCGAGAAATTCACGGTGCCGTCAATCGGGTCAATGATCCATTCGAAGCCCGGCGGCGGGCTCGTGGCGGTGGCCGTGTCCGCCGACTCCTCGGCGAGGATGGCGTGGTCGGGAAAGCGCTCCAGGATGTGCTCGATCGCGATCTTCTGGCATTCGGTGTCAAGCGACAGCTTGACGTCGTGCGCAAAGCCCTGGGCTACTTCCAGGCGGCGGTGCCGGTTCCGGCAGGCATGGTCCGTGGCCGCCCGGGCCGCCGTGACGGCCGTGTCGAGCAGGCGGGCTTCGAGTTCAGGAGTCAGGGCTGGGGCGGTCATGGATTTGTCTCGAAGAAGAGTTAAACTACGAAACACGCGAAATGCGCGAAAGTAAGTCTTTGTAACTCAAGCT
Source organism: uncultured bacterium (assembly GCA_903895695.1). Lineage (GTDB taxonomy): Bacteria > Verrucomicrobiota > Kiritimatiellia > CAIKKV01 > CAITUY01 > CAITUY01. The sequence continues at coordinate 103,434 of CAITUY010000178.1, read as the reverse complement.
GACCACACGTTCGTTTCGCGTCTTTCGCGTGTTTCGTAGTGATCCTCGTTGAGGGTTCCGGGTCAACCGGCGGGAACTGGTGGCGCGGCGGCCGGCGGCGCCGCCGTTTTGCGGCCGGCCTGAAACTCCTTGCTCTGCTCGTACTCCGCGAATTTCATGGAGACAACCCGGGAGATGCCCGTCTCCTGCATGGTCACGCCGTAGATCGTGTCGGCCCCCGCGATCGTGCGACGGTTGTGCGTGATCACGATGAACTGCGACTGCTTGAGGAAATCGGCGAGAACCTTGACGAATCGCCCGATGTTGGACTCGTCGAGCGCGGCGTCGAGTTCGTCGAGCATGCAGAAGGGGCTCGGCTTGATCATGTAGATCGAGAAGAGCAGCGCCACCGCGGTCATGGTGCGCTCGCCGCCGGAGAGCAGCGACACGCTTTGCAGGCGCTTTCCGGGCGGTCGCGCGATGATGTCGATGCCGCTTTCGAGGATGTCGTCGTCGCTGACCATGACCAGTTTGGCCGAACCGCCGTTGAACAGGCGCTCGTACATGACCTGGAAGTTCTCGTTGATCTTGGCGAACGTGGCGGCGAAGAGTTCCGCCGTCGTCTGGTTGATCTTGCGGATCATCTCGAGAAGCTGCTGCTTGGCGTTGATCAAATCGCTTTGCTGGCTGGTCAGGAACGCGTAGCGCTCCTCGAGTTCCTGGTATTCCTCGATGGCGACCAGATTGACGGGCCCCATGGCCTCGATTTTGGAGCGCAGCTCAGCGATGGCCTTTTCGTAGGGAATCGGGCCTTGCGCGGCTTCCTCGTCCGGACGCTCCGGTTCCGGCGTGGCCAGGATTTCCTCAAGGGGGGCGGCCCATTCGGACGTCACGCGGTCCGCGAGGTTCTGCCGGCGCATGCGGCTCTCGGCAAGCTTGATCTCAAGCTGCCCGCGCTGCTCGCGCAGGGTATCGGCCGCCTCGCGCTTGCCGGCGATGTCGGCCTCCAGCAACGCCAGTTGTTTGGCCTTGGCCGTCCGGTCCTGGCGTAGGGCGTCGAGCTTCTGCGTGAAGTCTGCGACACTGCCCTCGATCGTCGAGAGCTGGGATTCGGCGTCGGCTGTGGCCTGGGTCAATTGCGCGATGGTCTTCTCGTATTGGACAACGCCTTCCGAGCGCGACTTGATCACGGACGCCAATTCGACCAGGCGGTACTTGAGCGGTTCCTGGCGTGAGGCCAGATGTTCGGCGTTCTGGCGGGCTTCGGAGTAAGTGACTCGCGCTTCGGTGGCCTCGGCCTGGAGCCCGGACCGCTTCCGTTCCATATCCTGCAACTCGTGCGTCAGGGACTCGATGCGCACGTGGGCCTCGGATTGTTTCGTCCGGGCTTCTTCCATCGTTACGGCTATGCCCTGGCGCTCGCTGTCCAAGCCGACCTGCTTGGTGAGATTCTCCAGTTCAAACCCAACGACCCCAAGCCGCTCCTTGGCTTGGCGGGCTTCCTGCGAGACGACTTGAAATTCGCCTTCCTTCATGGCCACGGCCCGCCGCTGTTCGGTGAGCAGGCGGGTGGCGTCTTGAATTTCGGAATCCAGCCGCTGCACGAGTTCCGTGCCGCTCTGCAAGGCCTGCGAGCGGGCCTCGAAGTCGGACTCCAGCGTGCTCAAGGATTCGTGCAGGTCGGATAGTTGCAGGTTTCGGGTGAGCGGATTGCTGGCACGCGCGTCGGTGGTCCAGTACTCGAAGGCGCCGCTCGAGTGGGCGACGATGCCTGAGCGGGTCACGATGACCGACTGCGCCGGGATGGAGGCCGGGATGGCGTCGGTCGACTCGACGACGAAGACGTTGGCCAGGAGTCGCTCGACCAGGGGCCGCACGAACGGGGTGGTGTGGACGATGTCGAGCAGACGCTGGCTGGCAGCCGGCGTCTGCGCCTGCGCTGGCGCCGCATCGGCGGCCTGGACGGTCAGGACGCGGGCGGGACCGCCCTTGCGCTTGTGGAGTTCGGCCAGGGCGGCCAGCGCGTCAGGCGCGTCGGCGAGCACCACGGCGTCGAGCCAGGCGCGCAGCACGGCTTCGAGGGCCAGCCGGTATTCCGGGGCAATCTGCAAGTGACTGGCCAGGGCGCCGAGAACCGCCTGGGCGTTCAACCCGAGGGGGTTGGTCGAATCGAGGATCAGCCGCGCGCCTTCGGGGAAATCCTTGGCGGACTGCTCGTCGGCTTCCAGGATTTCGATCTGCGCCTTCTTGACGGCGATCTGCGAGTGGGCGTCGGCACTGGCCTTGCGAAGCGCATCCAGTTCGCTGCTTTGCGCCTGACGACGGGACTGGAATTCGGTCAGCCGCGTCTCCCGGCGTTCGAGTTCCTGCTGGAGCGTGCCGAGGTGCTCGGCGAGCCGTCCGAGTTGGGACTCGTTATCGTTCGCCACGCGCGCGATCTGGGCATGCTCGGCGGCCAGACGCTCGCGGCGCACGAGCATCGCCTGCTGGCGGGCCTCGATCTGGCCCAACTGGTTCTGCAGGGTGGCGATGGTGTGGTCGAGCGTCATCGCCTGCTGGCGCAGGTCCTGGATCATCTTGCGCGTTTCTTCGACCTGTTTCTCGTGGGCCAGCAAGGTGTCGTTTTTCTGCTTCCAGTCCTGCTCGGCCTTGTCGCGTGACTCCTGCACGCGGGCCAGGTCGGCGATCACTGCTTCCAGCGCCTGCCGCTGTTCTTCGGCCTGGGCCTGGGCCAGGGTTCCGTCCCGCTTGTCGCGTTCCGCGAGGTTGTGGAGTTCCTGGATGCGCTCGCGGTTGATCCGGATCAGGTCGTGATTATGTTCCAGCCGGGTCTGGGCCGCCGCCCGCTCCTCGGTGGCCTGGCCGATCGTCTGCTCCGTCTCGGTGACGGTCGCGCGCAGGGCGGCTTCTTGTTGGGCGGCTATCTGGGTATCGTCGTGCATGGACTGCACTTTGCGGGCCAACTCCGCCACCGTCGTATCCAGGGCCTGCAACTCCTCGTCCATCTCCTGCAGGCGGCGGCCGGTCCAAAACGTGTCGAATTTGCGGAGCTCATCGCGCAATTCCTTGTAGCGACGGGCCTTGCCGGCCTGGCGTTGCAGCGAGCCGATCTGGCGTTTGACCTCGCGCACGACGTCATCCAGGCGCAGCAGGTTGGCCTCGGTCTGCTCGAGCTTGCGCAGGGCTTCTTTCTTGTCGGCCTTGAACCGGGTGATGCCGCTGGCTTCCTCGAAGATTTCGCGCCGATCTTCGGGCCGCGAACTCAGGACCTGGTCGATCCGGCCCTGCTCCATGAGGGAGTAGGAGGAGGTGCCGATGCCGGTATCCATAAACAAGCGCTGAATATCCTTCAGCCGGCAAACGGTCTTGTTCAGGAAATACTGGCCTTCGCCCGAGCGGAACACGCGCCGGGTGACGGTGACTTCATTGTAGTCGGTGCCGAGGGTCTTCTCACAGTCGGCAAACGTGATGTTCACCTCGGCCATGCCGAGCGGCTTGCGGGCTTCAGTGCCGTTGAAGATGACGTCTTCCATCTTTGACCCGCGCAGGGCCTTGGCGCTGGTTTCGCCCAGCACCCAGCGGATGGCATCGGCGATATTGCTCTTGCCGCAGCCGTTGGGTCCGACGATGGACGTCATGCCGGGCTCGAAGCGGAGTAGCGTGGGGTGCGCGAAGCTCTTGAATCCGACGATTTCGATGGATTTCAGGTACACCGGTCAACTCCTGGGCGATGCTGGGGGCCACGCCAAAAACGGGCGCTACACATACCATTCCGGCGGGGGGCGGGCAATCAGAAAGCGCGACACCAGAAAGCGCGACTCCCGACTCCCGACGACCGACGCCCGGGCTTCGAAAGGTGGAGCGTCCTCACACATGGGCGTCGGGATGTCGGGCCTCGGGCGTCCTCAAGTACCTGTCGCTCACACCTCGCGTGTCCCCTTGCAGTCCGGGTAGCCCGTGCAGCCCCAGAACTCGCCTTTGACCGACTTGCGCTTTCGCATGGGCTTGCCGCACTTGGGGCAAACGGGGCCCGCTTCGGCTGTGACCGCCGTCTCGGTCCGGGCCTTGTACATGCGTTCCTTGATGCCCCCGTGCTGAACAAAGTCTTCCTCCTGCGCTACCATCTGGCGGCTGAGCAGCGCCGTAGTGCGCTGGATCAGCACGATCAGTGCATTGGCGGCAACTGCCGGATCGTCGCTCTTGAGCCACGGATCGAACTTGCGTTTCTCGCGGTGCAGGTAGGTCCAGTAATCGTGGAGCGCGTCGTCCGTGTAAGCGAACGGCTCCAGCTTGATGGCCGATACCTTCTGGTGTTCAGCGTCTTTCACGCTCCACGGGACGCTCTCGCGTTCCGCCAGCCAGGTTTCCAGATCGTTTTGGAGTTCGGCCAGGCTGGCCCGCGCCACGTCCGTCAGCTTAATCTCGGTTTCCGTGGAGGTGCCCGCGCGCTCCGAGCCTTCCGCGATATTGATCCGTCCCGACCGTGCCGCACCAACCATCTGCCCCACGACCTTGCCCAGCGGATCTTCCTGCCATGGAACGTAGCGTTTGCAGAATGCGATCGTCCCCAGATGCACGACGGTCGCAAAGTTGAAGGAGTAGAGTTTGCGGTAGCCTCCGCTCTTGTTGAAGATTTTGCTCACGCCTGCTATGCCGTGCCTTTCCGGGGAGGAATCCCGACTCCCGACGTCGATGCCGCGTCAGGGCAAACGTCCCCCTGGACGGACGTCGGGGATCGGACGTCGGGCGTCCTCGCCCCTGTGCTGATCCTGAATTCCATGCCGGATGATAACCGGAGTGCCCATTGCGGGCAATTCATTATTAAATAACAAACTATAGATAAATATAAATCAACCGATAACAGTTGCCCCGATCGTCATTCATCGCCCGGTCTGCCGCGGATGCCCTTGATGAAGCCGTAGGCAGCCCGGTTCGAGTTTGCGGTTGGTAAGCTCTATTCTAAGGTCCGGTCTGCGCCACTTCCGGGTACTCCTGCCCGCACGAAATGAGCTAAACTGCCAGCGCAGAGGAATCTCGTTTACAGATTAGTGTCGCTCGGTGAGAACATTGCGGCGTCACGAATGTAGTAGGCTACGCACGACTGCTCATCCGTACCTATCCGCAATGCGAAAGAACACAGCACAAGGTGTGGTTGGGCAGATGTGCCTGACGTGGGATCGGACCATGACTGAGATTGCAAGAAAAGTCGCGGACTGCGGCTGGGTCGTGAGTCCTCATGACGCTTGTGACTTCATACAACTGAGTCGGCCGCCCAGCGGCCAGAAACTTATCGCCCTTTCCCACAGATTAGCCGCTGCCAGGGAAAGGCCCAGTGAGATAGTCGGCGACCTTATGGACAAGATTCTGCGTGTGGCGAGGCCCGACCAGATGGACTGGCAGATGCGCGACCGCCTCGGTGCACTTCGCCAAGAACTGCTGAGCAGAAGTGATACCACAACGTCAGAGTACGAGGAGTGGGCGCACCACAAGACGCACACACTTCTTGCGCAGCTGGGGCTGAACCAATCGGTAGCGGAAACGGAAGACCGGCGTGCTGAGGCAGAAACCGAACAACGGTAAGGCAGTCACCCCGCGCCTTCACAATCGGGATGGGGGTCGTCGCGCCGTGAAAAGCCTCGCCGGATGGGATGCAACCCTCAAGTAGCAAGGTCGACTCCCGACGTAGACGACTATGCCTCTTGGTGCCGCCGTTGGCCCGGCGCGGGGCGGACTGACCCGTGCTATAGGCCGCGCCGCCGCGCAAAGAAACCGTTGCCAGCCGTGGAGGGCTTCCGTAGAGTTGCCGAAACGGGAGGCAAGCGGATGGCCAGCACATTTGGCAGCGTTTTGAGGGTCACCACGTTCGGGGAGTCACACGGCGCTTTCGTCGGGGCCGTTATCGACGGCCTGCCGGCCCGGCTGGCGCTGAGCGAGGCTGATCTCCAGCCCCAGCTCGACCGTCGGCGGCCCGGACAGAGCGACTTGACCACGCCCCGGTCGGAGCCGGACCGCGTGCAGATCGTGTCGGGCGTTGAGAAGGGGCTCACGTTGGGGTCCCCGGTGGCGCTGGTCATTGCGAACCGTGACATGCGGCCGGAGGACTATGGCGAACTGCTTGGCGCGCCGCGCCCTTCGCACGCCGACTTCACCTACCGCGCGAAATACGGGGTTCTGGCGTCGAGTGGCGGCGGGCGCGCGAGCGCCCGGGAGACGGCGGCGCGGGTCGCGGCCGGCGCCGCTGCCGAGAAGATGCTCCGGGAACGCCATGGCATCGAAATCGTCGCCTGGGTGCGCAGCGTGGGCAATGTCACCGCGCCGGACCCTGACCTGGCCGCGCTGACCCGCGAGGCCGTGGATCGGCATCCCGTCCGGTGTCCCGATCCGGCGACCGCCGAGCAGATGGCGGGCGCGATCCGGGGCGTGAAGGAGGAGGGGGACTCGGTCGGCGGCATCGTGGCGTGCGTTTGCCGTAATGTGCCGGCCGGCTGGGGCGACCCGATCTTCGACAAGCTCAACGCGCGGCTGGCGTGGGCCATGTGCTCGATCCCCGCGACACACGGTTTTGAGTGGGGCTCGGGGTTCGCCGCCACCCGCATGCGCGGTTCGGAGCACAACGACATCTTCATCAAGAAGGGCGAGCGATTGGGCACCACGACCAACCGAAGTGGCGGAATCCAGGGCGGAATCTCGAATGGCGAACCCATCGTGTTCCGCGTGGCATTCAAGCCCCCGGCTACGATTTCAAGGCCGCAGCAGACCGTGGACTGGGCAGGCGGCGACGTGACGCTCCAGCCCAAGGGGCGCCACGATCCTTGCGTCGTGCCGCGCGCGGTCCCGGTGGTGGAGGCCATGGCCGCGCTGGTCCTGGCCGATGCCGCCCTGATGGCGGCCGCGGTCCGATGAGCCGGCCCGGGACATTCGAGATCCTGGCCGCCGATCCCCAAACCCAGGCGCGGCGGGGCCGGCTATGGACCCTCCATGGCCCGGTCGAGACACCCGTGTTCATGCCGGTCGGTACGCAGGCCACGGTCAAGGCCATGACGCCGCGCGAGCTCGAGGAGTCGGGCGTCGGAATCGTGCTCGGCAACACCTACCATCTGCATATCCGGCCGGGTGTCGACATCGTCGAGCGCTGCGGGGGGCTGCATCGGTTTATGGGCTGGAACCGCCCGATCCTGACCGATAGCGGCGGGTTCCAGGTTTTCAGCCTTTCGGGGCTCCGGAAGATCAAGCCGGACGGGGTCGAGTTCGCCTCCCATGTGGACGGGAGCCGGCTGTTCCTCGGACCGCGGGAGGCGATGGACATTCAGCGCCGTTTGGGGTCGGATATTGCCATGGTTTTCGACGAGTGCCCGCCTTATCCCTGCAGCCATGAATACGCTTGTCAGGCCGTGGAACGCACCCTATCATGGGCCGCTTCTTGTGCCGCATTGCGCCCTGATAACGGCCAATTGGTGTTCGGTATCGTGCAAGGCGGCGAGTTTGCCGAGCTCCGGGCGCGGTGCGCGCGGGAGTTGACGGCCATGGGTTTTGACGGGTACGCGATCGGCGGTGTCAGCGTCGGTGAACCCGAGGCGTTGCTGCTGGACGGCGTCCGCCACAGCGTCGGGCATCTGCCGATGGAGCGGCCGCGCTACTTGATGGGCGTTGGCGTGATGGGCCAGATGATCGAGGCCGTGGCCTTGGGCGTGGATATGTTCGACTGCGTCATGCCGACACGGTATGCGCGCAACGGCACGGCGTTCACGCGTACCGGGCGGGTGGCGGTCAAGGCGGGCGAGTACAAGGAGGATCCGCGGCCGGTTGAGGAAGGGTGCGGCTGTTACTGTTGCCGCCACTTCAGCCGGGCCTACGTGCGGCATCTGCTGAACGTGGGCGAGATTCTCGGGGTGCGGTTGCTGACGATTCACAACCTGCACCGATACATGGAGTTTACGCGCGAATTGCAGCAGGCCATTGCCTGCGGGGCGTTCGGGGAGTTCAGGGCGGCGTACCACGCCGCCTGCAAGGAGGACGACGGATGAGCGGATTGACGATGTTGACGTTGGCGATGGGAAATTCCCCGGGCGGGCCGCAAGGCCAGGGCGGGGGCGCGGGCCTGATGATCGGTTATATGCTGATCATCTTTGCGCTCTTCTATTTCATGATGATCCGGCCGCAGGCCAAAAAGGAAAAAGAACGCAAGCGGCTGCTGGAGTCCATCAAGACCGGCGACCGCATTCTGTTCTGCGGTGGGATGATCGGAACGGTTGCGAACGTCAAGGACCAGAGTTACACGGTGAAGATCGCGGACGGCGTCAAGGTTGACATCGCCCGCGGCGCCGTGCTGCGCGTGCTGGAAAAGGACGAATCGCCGGGCGAGGTTGAGAAGACGACGTGATGATCGCGGGGGCTGTGGCGGTCCCCGGTTCCGGGATGTGGGTGTCGATGCGATCCGAGCGGGAGTAGAGCCGTATGGACAGGAAATCGTGGTGGAAGTGGCCTTTGCTGGTGGTGTTGGTCTCGGCGTCGTTCTGGACGATGCTGCCCTTCAAGGACAAAGTGCGCCTGGGCTTGGACCTGAAAGGCGGCACCAGCTTTACGGTGCAGATCGACGATCAGGCCGTCGCGGCCCAGCTTCGCGACGAATTGAAAGACATGACCGAGGACCAGATCCTCAGCCGTGTCCCGGCCAAGGTCAAGGAGGCCCAGGGCCGCGCCCTCGAGGTCATCCGGAACCGCGTCGACGGCATGGGCATTGCCGAACCGGTAATCTATCCCGAAAAGGATAACCGCATCGTCGTTCAGCTCCCCGGCGTCGACGAGAAGAAGCGCGATGAGGCCGCCCGTTCAATCCAGAGTGCGGCATTCCTCGAGTTCCGGATGGTTAGCGAAAAGAACCGCGACCTGATCGACAAACTGTTCGACCGCGGTTCCGCGCCGCCCGGCTACACGATTGCCTCGGTGACGGATAACAGCGTAAGCCGGAACTACTACAAGCGTGACCGGAAGGCCGTGGCCGACAAGGACATGGACGTGGAGTTCCGCAAGAAAGTGGCCCAGTTCCATGCCCCGGCCGGCTGCGAAATGCTGCTCGAGAAGGAGAAGATCCAGGGGCAGGAAGTCTATTCGCCCTATTATGTCGAAAAAAAGGCGCAACTGACCGGCGAAACCGTCAAGCGCGCGGCGGTGGACTTCCGCTCGCTCGGTCAGGCGGTCGTCTCGTTGGAGTTCAACGCCAAGGGCACGCGCCAGTTCAGGAATGTGACGTCCGACTACGCGCCGGGCGGCGCCAAGAACTCGAACTTGCAGGTCGGCCGGCAGATGGCGATCGTGCTGGACGGCACGCTTTATTCCGCACCCGTCATTCGCGAGGCGATCAGCGGCGGCCGGGCCGAGATCAGCGGGAGCTTCACGCCGCAGGAAGCAGGCTTCCTTGCCAATATTCTCAAGGCCGGCTCCCTGCCGGCGCCCGTGAACATCGTCGAGAAGCGTATCGTCGACCCGACGCTGGGCGCGGATTCCATCCATAACGGCATCTACGCCGGTGTCTACGGGTGCGCCGTGATCATCCTCCTGATGGCCATGTACTACCTGGTCAACGGTCTCCTGGCGGATGCGGCCCTGATCCTCAACGTCGTGTTGCTGCCCCTGGGCATGATTGTCGTGGCCGGCATCCTGGGGCTTTTCGCCAGCGATGCGCGCGCCGGTGCGGCGATCGCCCTGCCGGTGCTGACGCTGCCGGGCATCGCCGGCATCGCCCTGTCAATCGGTATGGCGGTCGACACCAACGTGCTGATTTTCGAGCGTATTCGTGAGGAACTGGCCGCGGGCAAGGGGATCAAAGCCTCGATCGACGCCGGGTTCTCCAGGGCGTTTTCGGCGGTGTTCGACTCGCACGTGGCAACGATCCTGACTGCCGTGATCATGTTCATCTTCGGCTCAGGCCCGATCCGTGGTTACGCGGTAACCCTGATCGCCGGCTTGTTGATCAACCTCTACACGGCCGTCACCGTCACGCACATGTGCCACAGCGTGATCGCATCGCGGACGAGCAACACGGGCGTGTTGAAGATGTTCTCGCTGATCCCGCACACCAAGATCGATTTCATCAGTTGGTGGAAGTGGTGGCTGGGCGGAACCATGGTTGTGGTCGTCGCGTCGTGGGCCATCATGTGCCTGCACGGCATGCAGGACCGCACGAAGGTGTTCGGCGTGGACTTCACGGGTGGTGCGTCCGTGACGTTGAGCTTTGAGCAGAAGGCGGAAGTCGATGTAGTCCGTTCCGCGCTGACGGAAGCGGGCGTGAAGGATCCCATCATCCAGTATTCGAAGGGTATGGAGTCCGGCAGTCGCGAAGTCCTGCAGGTCAAGGTGGCCACCGTTCAAGGCGACTTGACCAGCAAGACCCTGATCGAGAAGCTGCCGCAGTGCGGCTTCAAGGTCATGCAGCAGGATGACGTCGGCCCGCAGGTGGGCAAGGAGTTGGAGAAGCGGGCCATCATGGCGCTCGTGATCGGGTTGATCGCGATGGTCGTCTACATCGCCTTCCGGTTCGAGATCGGCTTCGGCATGGGCGCGATCGTGGCCACGTTCCACGATGCGATGATCACCATCGGCGTCTGCCATCTGTTGGGCTTCCAGCTCACCATGACGATTGTGGCGGCCGTGTTGACGATCATCGGTTATTCGGTCAACGACACGATCGTGATCTTTGATCGGATCCGCGAGAACCTGCGGCTGACGCGGGGGCAGCAGCCGTTCAAGGATATCTGTAACCTGAGCATCAACCAGACCCTGGCCCGGACGCTGCTGACGAACTTCTACACGCTGATCTCGGTGCTATTCCTGCTGCTCATGGGTGGCGGCGCGCTGCGGGACTTCTCTGTGGCCATGCTGATTGGCATGATCACCGGCACGTACTCGTCCGTGTATATTGCCACCCCGATCACACTGGTGTGGTACCGCTGGAAATCGCCTGACCTGGGTGCCGCCAAGTCCACGAAGTGAAGCGCTGGCGGATCGCACCCGCGGATGACGGTCTGGCGCGCGAGTTCGCCCGCCAGGCCGGTCTCCCCTTCGCGGTGGCGCGCGTGCTGGTGGCCCGGGGCCTGACGGCCCCGGCGCAGATCGATCGTTTCCTGCGGCCACGCCTGAGCGATCTGGCCGATCCCTTTGAACTCCCCGACATGGCCGCGGCCGTGGACCGTATCTGGCGCGCGCTCGAGACCGATGAACCGATTGCGGTGTACGGCGACTATGATGTCGACGGCGTGACCGCCACGGCCCTGCTGGTGTCCGTATTGCGCGCGCTGGGCGGGCGGGTCGAGGCGAGCCTGCCGAACCGCATCGACGAGGGCTACGGGCTGGGCGTGGAATCTCTGGACCGGTGCCTGGCCGCCCACCATCCCCGCCTGATCGTGACCGTCGACTGCGGGACCGGGTCGCACGAGGCCGTGGCCCGGGCGCGGGCCGCCGGGGTCGACGTGGTCGTGACTGACCATCACGCCGTGGACGGAGCGCCCGCCCCCGCGGTCGCCGTCGTCAACCCCAAGCGCGGTGAGTCCTCGCCGCAGCGCATGTTGGCGGGTGTCGGCGTGGCGTTCAAGCTGTGCCACGCGCTTCTTAAGACGGGGCGCGAGCGGGGCCATGCCTCGGCCGCCGGGCTCGACCTGCGCCAGTTCCTCGACCTGGTCGCGCTGGGGACGATAGCCGATGTCGTGCCGGTGCTGGGCGAGAACCGGATCCTGATCCGGCACGGCCTGGCCTGTCTCAATGGCAAGAGCCGCGTCGGCCTGCGCGCCCTGGCGGAGACCGCCGGCGCCACCGGCGAACTGGGCGCCTACCATGTCGGGTTCGTGCTGGGGCCCCGCCTGAACGCCGCCGGCCGGCTCGGCAACGCCGAACTGGCTCTCGATCTGCTCATGACCGCGCAGGAGGCAGGCGCCCAGTCCATGGCGACGGCGCTGGAGGGGGCAAACCGGGAACGCAAACGCGTCGAGGGCGATATTCTGCAGGAATCCATTCGGCGTCTCGATGCGGTCTTTAAGCCGGAGGAGCATTTTGCCGTCGTCGTGGGTGAGACTGGATGGCATGTGGGCGTGGCGGGTATCGTGGCGGCGCGATTGGCGTCGCGCTACGGGCGCCCGGCCATCGTCGTGGGGTTCGACGAGGCGGGCCTCGGGCGGGGATCGGGTCGCAGTATCGAGGGCCTCGACCTGGTGAGCGCCCTGGCGGCCTGTTCGGAGCATCTCCTGAAGCACGGCGGACACTCGAAGGCGGCCGGGCTGGAACTGCGTCGGGACGCCTTTGAACGGTTTCAGGGCGCCTTCCATGGCGTCTGCGCGACGGTTCTTCAGGGACGCGACCTGCGGCCGGAACAACGCATCGACGCATGGGTCACCCTCGACGAGGTGCTTCAGTCCGGTTTCCCCGGCGCCCTCGAACAGTTGGCGCCCTTCGGTGAGCAGCATCCGGAACCGGTGTGGGCCGTACGGGGTGTGACCCTGGCCGGAAGCGCCCGTGAAGTGGGCGACGGGCACCTCAAGTTCACGGTCACGGCCGGCGGGCGGCGCCTTGACGCCATCGCCTTCGGTATGGCTCGCCAGCCCTTGCCCGATGGTCCGCTGGATGTCGCCTTCATGTTGCGGAAGAACGCCTACCTCGGCCGCGAGACACAGCAGATGCACGTGGTCGACTTCCGGGCCGCCGCCGGCGAGTGAGCGCGCCGCGACCGGCGCTTGCCGCCGGCCGGCCATCGGTTGTATGCTTTTCGCGGAGGAAGACGCGATGCGCACCGTCACATGGGTTTGTGTCTTGATCGTCGGCTTGGCGGCAGGTTCCCTCGCGGCCGGCGAGGTGCGGCCGCCTGCGGTCGCCGGGGCCTTCTACGAAGGCGCGTCGTTTGCGCTCGACGCGCAGGTCGGGCGCCTATTGAGCGCGGCGGACCAGACGTCCGTGACCGGGCGGCTGGTGGCCCTCGTGGCCCCGCACGCCGGCTATGTTTTCTCGGGCCGGTGCGCGGCCAGCGTGTACCGCCTGCTGACCACGGGGCAGGTGTCGCGTGTGATCGTGCTCGGTCCCAGTCACCATGTCGCCTTTGCGGGCGTCTCCTTGCCCGACGTTGCCGTCACGGCTTACCGGACGCCGCTGGGCGATGTGCCGCTCGACGTGGCCGTTTGCAGCGCCCTGAGGGGCAAGTCCGGATTCACGACGGTACCCGGGGCCGATGTCCGCGAGCATTCGATCGAGGTGGAACTACCGTTCCTGCAGCATACGCTTGGAAAGTTCAACCTCGTGCCCCTGGTGTGCGGGCGTATGGATGCGTCGACCGTGGCCGCCGTAGCTGAGGCGGTGGCCGGCTATGTCGGAACCGGGACTCTGATCGTGGCGTCGTCCGATTTTACGCACTACGGTCCGAACTACGAATTCGTACCTTTCGAGACCAAGGTTGAAGCCAACCTGAAGGCGTGGCTGGCCGACGCTTCGGGCCGCGTGGCAGCCCTGGACACGGCAGGCTTCGACCGTCATTGTCGCGAGACGCAGGATACGATTTGCGGGCGGGATCCGATTCGCACGCTGATGGCCGCGTTGGTGCGCAGCGGCTTGCCCGTGCACGGACAAGTCATGAGTACAGCCACCTCGGGCGATGTGGCGGGCGATTACAAGAATTCCGTGTCCTACGCGGCCATCGGGTTCTTTCAGGTCGACACGCCGGCCCGGGGCGACGCACCCGCGGGAAACACGAATGTAATGCAGACAGGAGGCTCGATGAAGACTGCTACGAATCCGACAGCGACGAACTCGTTCGTGCTCACCGAAGCAAGCCAGAAGCAACTCCTCGGCATCGCCCGGGAGTCGATCGAGACCTACCTGAAGACGGGCAAATACAAGTCATTCGGGCCGGCTTCCGGCGAGCTGGCCGCGCCCGGCGCGGTCTTCGTAACGCTTACCCAGAAGGGCGAGTTGCGCGGCTGCATCGGCACCACCGAGCCGCGCGGCCCGCTTTTTGAGGCCGTGGCGGGTCTGGCCGTCGCCGCCGCTGTCGAGGATGGACGATTCGCGCCGTTGACACTGGCTGAACTGCCGCGCACGCGCATCGAGGTTTCCGTGTTGTCTCCCCTCCGGCGCGTCAAGTCGGCGGCGGACATCCGCGAGCCTACAGACGGGGTGGTCGTGCGCCGCGGCGGACGAAGCGGCTTGTTCCTGCCGCAGGTCTGGGAACACTTCACGACGAAGGATGACTTCCTGGACGAGCTCTGCCGGCAGAAGGCGCATCTGCCCGCCCGCGCCTGGATGGACCCGGACACGGAACTGCACGTGTTCACGGTCTTCGCGTTTGAAGAGCCGCCGCGCTGACGGGCAATCCCATGGACTTGGTCGCGGTTATGCTGGCCGTCGGGTTCGGCGCCATGCTGGCCCAGGCCGTGTTCGTTCGCGAATTGGTCGTGGCGGGTTCGGGTAACGAACTCACGATCGGTCTCCTGCTGGGATTGTGGATGGGCACGGTTGCCGTTGGCGCGGGGCTGGGCCGACGCGCGGCCGCGCGGCTCCCGGGCGACCGGCTCCCCGCGGGAGCGATCGCGGGCCTTGTCCTGCTCGCCGCCTGGGGTCCGGCTTCGGTCGGGCTCCTGCGCGCGGCGCGTCCGGTGCTTGGAATCGGTCCTGGCGAATTCATGCCGTTGGGCGAAATGGCGGCGCTGACGCTGGGGGCCGTGTTGCCGGTGGGGCTGGCCGTGGGCGGATTGCTGCCGCCGGCCTGTGAGGCGCTGGCGCGACGCGGGATGCCGCGGGTTGCCAGCCGGCTCTACGCCGCGGAGGCCGTTGGAACCGGGTTGGGCGGCCTGCTGGTGACGTTCGTGCTGGCCGGTCGATTGAACGCCTGGCAGATCATGGTCCTGGCCGGCTGCGTATGGCTTGTGGCCGCGGCCATGGCGGCCGGCCGGCCGGCCCGGGTGTGGCTTGTCCTGGCCGCCGGGCTCGCGTTGGTGGTCGGGCTCGTCCCGCACCTCTGGGATACCGTCGATTTCGAAACGTCGGCATGGCGGTGGCGTCCGTCCGGCCAAGAGGGGCGCCTGTCGCGGGCGGATTGGCGCCTGGTGGAATCGGTGGAGACCCGCCATCAGAATCTGGCCCTGGTTGAGCAGGCCGGGCAGTACACGATGTACGGAAACGGGCAGGTCTTGTTCAGTTTCCCCGATCCTATCGCGTCAGAGAATGGCATCCATGCAATCATGGCCCAGCGGCCGGCGGCGCGCCGCGTGCTGTTAATGGGCGGCGAGCCCATCGGCGATATTGCGGAACTGCTCAAGTACCCGCTCGCTCGCGTCGTCTATGTGGAACTGGACCCGGGGATCGGCCGAATGCTGCGGCGCGCGGCGCCGACGCCGTACGACGCGGTGTTGGGCGATCCGCGCGTGACCGTGGTCCACGAGGACGGCCCCGGGTTCATCCGGCGGAGCAACGACCCGTTCGATCTCATCATGATTAGGGCGCCGGAGCCGCTGAGCGGGGCGGCGAACCGGTATTTCACGAAGGAGTTTTATGAGGCCGTCCGGGCCCGGTTGGCGCCGGGCGGGGTGGTCTGGACGGGACTCGAAGCGTCGGAGCGACTGGAGCCGGAAGCGCGGCGCGTGGCGGCCAGCGTGTACCGGACGCTGACGGACGTGTTCGCGAACGTGCAGGTGACGGCCGGCAGCCCGCTGCAGTTCGTGGCGGGCTTTGCCGATAGCCCGTTAACGCTGGACCGTCAGACCCTGTACCGGCGCAGTGTTGCCGCGGGCATTTCCACGCGATTCTTCCGGCCTGACTATTTTTCGCAAGCGGATGAACTCGATCCGGCCAAGGTCGCCGAGGTGCGGCGGCGGCTGACGTCCGCCCCGGCGCCGGCGAACACGCTTTTCCGGCCGGTTGCCTATCGCCGGGCCTTGGTGCTCTGGAGCCGGTTCAGCGGATCCGGCGTCGAGCGGGCATTGACGGCGCTGGACCGGATTCGGCCTCGACTCCTGGTGGCCGGTTTCGGCGCGCTGGGGCTGGTTGCTATGCTGGCGTGCCGGTCGTCTCGGCGCGGGAGGCCGGTGGCGGCCATGGCAGTGGCCGGTTTCGGCGCGCTCACGCTCGAGTTGGTCTTGCTTTACCTGATCCAGGGCGTGCAGGGCTATCTGTACACCCAATTCGGCTTGTTGGTGGCGCTCTTTATGGCCGGGACTGTCGCGGGGGCGTGGGCGACCGACCGCTGCCTTTCACGGGCCACGGCGGCCGCGACGACGGCGGCCAGCCTATTGGCGCTGGCGGCCCTGGCGGCCGGCATCGCGGCGGGCGGGCCGGAATTGCTGCACGCCTCCCGTCCGGCGGCCTGGGTGGGACTGGCCCTGGTCGCCGCAGGGGCGCTGGCCGCCGCGTCTTTCGTCGCGGTGAGCCGCTTGCTGGTGGAGCAGGGGTTTGCGGCGGGCCGGGCGGTGGCATGGACGGAGGCGGCCGATTATGGCGGTTCCATGCTGGGCGCCTTGTTGGGCAGCGTCGTGTTGGTCCCGGTGGCCGGCGTTGGCGGTGCCTGCGTCGCCGTGTTCTTGTTGTGCGGTGCGGCGGCGGTCGGGCTTGTCCCCCGGCTTCGGAACTGACCGGGTGTCACGTGCGCGCCATCCCGGGGCGCTGCGAAGCCGCCCGCGGTAGACTGTCGCGCGAAACAGCGGCTGGATGCCGGGCCTGCCATTTGAGTTGATTTCGTGCGAAGCGCTGGCTAACAATGGCGCGCCTAACAACCCGGGGTGCGAGTGGTTTTCAGTTCACAGCTCTTCTTGTTTCTGTTCCTCCCGTCCTTTCTCCTGCTCTACTACCTGACGCCCAATCGGCATCGCAACCTCGCGGCCCTGCTCGCCAGCCTGGTCTTCTACGCGTGGGGGGCGCCGCGTTTTGTCTTTGTCCTCGTCGGTTGCGCGGTGCTTGATTACAACCTAAGCCACTGGGTTTATCAGGCTCGGACGACAGCGTCGCGCAAGGGCTGGTTGGCGACATCGATCATCCTCAACATCGGCCTGCTGGCGTTCTTCAAATATGCCAATTTCGGCGTGGAGCAGTTCAACGGCCTGCTGCGCCTGGCGGGTGTGGCGCCGCTCGCCTGGGCTCGTGTGGCGCTGCCGATCGGGATCTCGTTCTTCATCTTCCATAAGATCAGTTACATGATGGATGTCTACCGCGGGGTGACGGCGCCGGCCCGCCGGTTCAGCACGTACCTGCTCTACCTGGTCTTCTTCCCCCAGCTCATCGCGGGCCCGATCATCCGGTATCACGACGTGGCGGGTCAGTTGGATTACCGGCGCCACTCCGCGGATCGGTTCTTGTCGGGCATCTGGCGTTTCTGTCGGGGGCTGGGCAAGAAAGTATTGATCGCCAATGTCCTCGGCGAAGTCGTCGATTTCATGTTCCAGACGAAGCTTGCGGCCGTCACGCCGCTTCATGCCTGGATCGGCATGCTTTCCTACGCGTTCCAGATCTACTTCGATTTCTCCGGCTACTCCGACATGGCGATCGGGCTCGGTCGGATGGCCGGGATTGAGTTCCTGGAAAACTTCAACGAACCCTATACGGCGGCCAGCTTCACGGAGTTCTGGCGCCGCTGGCACATCTCGCTCTCCAACTTCATGCGCGAGTACCTGTACATTCCGCTCGGGGGGAACCGCGTGGCCCCGTGGCGGGCCTATCTGAATCTCTGGATCGTATTCCTGATCTCCGGCCTGTGGCACGGGGCCGCCTGGACGTTCATCGCCTGGGGCGCGTTCCATGGCCTGTTCCTGACGCTCGACAAGTTGTTCTGGCTGCGCGTATCGGCCCGGCTTTCGAGGTTGGTCACGGTTCCCTTGACTTTCCTGCTCGTGCTCATCGGTTGGGCCTTGTTCCGGTCCGACCATATCGCCCAGGCAGGCGGGATCCTGCTTCGCATGGCGGCCGTGACCCACGCCTCGCAGTCGATGCCCCTCTGGGCGGATGTGATCAGCAATCGGGCCACGTTTGTGTTTGGCCTGGCGGCCCTGATCAGCTTCGCGCCGGCCGTTCCCGCGGTTCGGAGGATTCTGGTGCGCGTCGGCGCCCTGAACACAGGCGGCATCTGTATCGCGCGCCACGCGCTGGCCCTGGCCCTGCTGGTCCTTTCGGCCTGCGCGCTGGCGAACGCCAACTTCAACCCGTTCATTTACTTCAGGTTCTGACCATGCCGAAGACGCGTCACCTGGCAATCACGCTGTTCTGCCTGCTGCTGGCACTGCCGGCGGTCCAGATGCTCGTGAAGGTCGTGCCCGAGCCGACGCTGACCGGCGTCGTCTCCGACGCCAAGCGCCCGCCCTTCGAGTGGCGCGGCGTATCGCGGGGGGACTTCCAAACGGGGTTCGAGACGTGGCTGAATCAGCACATGGGGTTGCGGGCCTATGCCATCAGGACTGATGCCCAGATCAACCTGAGCTGCTTTCGTGAGTCCAGCATCAAGACGGCTGATGTCCCGATCGTCGGGCGCAGGAATTTTGTATATGCCCGGGTCTATATTGACGGATTTAATCGTCGGCGATCCACCGGTCTCACGGCGCCCGAGGCGTTTGCGCAGAAGTTGCGGCGGCTGCAGGACGGTCTCCGGCGGCACGGCAAGGCATTCGTCTTCGTGATCGCGCCAAGCAAGGCCGAGATATACCCGGAGTATATTCCCCCGCGGTTTCTCGATGCCTCCCCCCCGTGCGACGATGACTCCTATCTTCGTCTGATCGCCGCGCTGCGCCGGGAAGGTGTCTGGACGGTGGATGGCCACGCACAGTTCATGAAACATAAACGCGGCGAACCCTGGCTGCTGTTTGCGCCGGGCGGTATCCACTGGCTTGCCTACGGGGCGGCATTTGTCCTTGAGGATCTGACGCGCGCACTGGAGGCCCAGACCGGCCATCCCATGGTCCACCTCGAGTGCGAGTCGATCGCCGCGGCGTCGGCGCCGGAATCGGACGACGATGTCGACATCGCGCGCCTTCTGAACACCTGGGAGCTGCCGAGGTGGGATGTCCAGGTCCCGCGGCCGCGTTATCGTGCCCGCGCCGTGAATGACGTGCGTCGACCCCACCTGCTTGTCGTCGGCGACAGTTTCGCCTTCGGCTTGATCGACTTGATGAAGCGCTACGACGTGTTGGAGGGGCTCGATTTGTATTATTACTATTCGGTCCACTACCGGTATCCGGGCGGTGCCAGCTCCCCGCTGAACAAAGATGGCCTCGAGTGGGAGCGGGAGGTCTCTTCCGTTGACGCCGTCATTCTTGAGATCAACGAAGTGCAACTGGACTCGGCGGCGTGGGGCTTCGTGGATGACGCAATCAAGCGCCTGGATGCCTTTCCGACAGGCGCCCCCGCGGGAAGGAGCAACCCGGATGGACCGTGAAGCCTACGGGAGGTGTCGTCGAGCCCTGGACGAGGCCCGGGATGCACTGGACATCGTCGCCACAACGTGCTCCATTCCCGTGGCCGCCGCGGCATGCCGTCGCGCCCTGTACCTGTGCTGCCTGGTGGACCGGGAGTTGAATGGGACGGGCGCCGCCGCCGGGGATAATGCCGTGGAACCGGCAATCGAAGTCTTCAGAGCCCGGCATTCACGCCTGTTCGACCATGAAAGTATTCTCCGACGCGCAACGATCCTGGCGGCTGTGGAATGGAAAGACAGCGCAGCCGTGCCGGGGGAGCGTGACGCGGAGGCCGAGTTCGAGCGCGTGTTTTTGCCGGCCGCGCGGTCGATTCGGCTCATGCTGGACGAAGTTGCCGGGGAACTGCGCAATCCTGACCGGTGGACCTGGCGAGCCCATGGCGCGGTCCTGGCCCTTGGCGCCGTATTGCTGGCCTCTCGCTGGGCCTGGATGATGGGCTCGAGCGAAGGGCTCACCGTCACGTTCTATCATGATAAAGACTTTCACAAGCCGGTTGCCCGGTTGGTGGCGAAGCAGGTGTCCGCGGACTACGGCACGAGCCGGTTCCAGTTGTCCCGCCATCCGTTCTCGGCCCGGTGGGAGGGTGCCCTGGTGGTCCCGGTCGCGACGAACTACGAGTTCTACTGCCAGAGCGAAGGCGGCATGCGCGTCCTCATCGATGGCGACGTCGTGCTCGACCACTGGCGGGAAGTGCCTTGGCAGGACAGCGGAACCCACGGGAACAAGCAATTGAGCGCCGGCGATCACTCGCTCGTAGTGAATTATTTCAAGAGCAGGGGGCACGGCGCTATTCGTTTACGATGGGCCGGTGGCCCGATTCCGGATAATACACTCCTGGGCGTTCCCTATCTCAGGCGCTGACAGCCCCAGCCCGTCAAGGCTGACCGACTTCGACGCGCCGCAGCGCGGCGATGCGGTCCAGCACGGGCGGGTGACTGTACTCGAGGAAGACCTTGAGCGGATGCGGGGTCAGGTTCGACAGGTTATCCACCGAAAGCTTCTTCAGGGCCGCAATCATGGGGTCCGACGTGCCCGTGGTGCGGGCGGCGAACGCGTCGGCCTCATATTCATGTCGGCGGGAGATGAAGTGGGACAACAGCGACACGACCAGGCCGATGGGCGTATAGAGAAAGCCGAAGAAGAACAGGCCCGCGTAGATCGGAGGCTGGCCGCCGACGCTCGCGAAGGGCACGCCAAAGGCCTCGTAGAGCCCGGGCAGGGCGATGAAGCGGGACAGGATCCAGAACATCAGCAGCGAGGAGGCCAGCGTCGCCGCGAGGGATTTGCGGATGTGGCCGAGCTGATCGTGACCGACCTCATGGGCCAGGACGCTCACCAGTTCGGGCGAGGTGTGCTTCTCGATCAGCGTGTCGAACAGGGCGATGCGCTTGGTGCGGCCGAATCCGGTGAAGTAGGCGTTGCTCTTCGTTGAACGTCGGGAACCGTCGATCTTGAAGATGCCGGACAGTCGAACGTGCCGGCTCGCGGCATAGGCATCCAGGGCGCGCCGCAGGTCGCCGTCCTCAAGTGGGGTGAATTTGTTGAACAGCGGCAGGATCAACACGGGCGCGATGTAAATCATCACGAGTTGAAAGACGGCCAGGGCGGCCCAGGCATAGAGCCACGCCAGCGGGCCGGCGTGCGTGAAGAACCAGAGGACTCCGCCAAGCACCAGGCCGCCGAGCAGTGCGACGAGCATGATCTCCTTCGCGAGATCGGCGATGAACGTGGCGGGCGTCGTGCGGTTGAACCCATAGCGGGCCTCGATTACGAACGTGTCGTAGAGTTTGAACGGCAAGCCGACCAGGAGCATCAGCAACCCCAACGCGGCGGCAAAGAGAAGGCCGGTTGCGATCAGGCCCCAGCCCGGGGAGCGGGCCAGCGCATCGAGGTGGCGGAACCCTCCCAGCAGGATGAAGCCGACGGTAAGGACGAACATGATGCCGGATTGGAGCAGCGCGAACCGCGTGTTCTCGCGCAGGTAATTCTGCGACGTCGCGTATTTCTCCGCGTCATAAACACCGCCGAACTCCGCCGGAATCTCCGGGCTGATCCGCCGCAGGTTCTGCGTCTCGACCACGAACTCGAGCGCCACGCCGAACACCAGCAACGCCAGCACAAAGATGAGATAGGGGTTCATGGTGATGGGGCTCAGGTCCAGTTGCGCGACCATACCGGAGATAGGGTGGTCTTTCAAGCGCGCGCGATTGTGCTGTCGGGTTCACCCGCGACACGAGGTCGCGGGGGTCCGTGGTCATGATGAGAACCGTACAAGCGGGGTCCGTGGTCATGACGAGAATTGCATAACACGCATTTCATCCTCGAAATCGGCGCCGCCATGAACATACTGAGTGGCCGGAATAGCCGGGCGATCGCGACATGCCAGATCCAATTCCAATGACTGAAGCCTGTTTTGCCGGAGAACGCCCGCGGGCGCTCTCCTCGCTGCAGTTTCCGGTGTCGTTGCGAATCGTGGTCCTGGCACCGCACGCGGACGATTTCGATGGCATCGGGGTGACGATGCGGTGGTTCAACGACCGTGGGCATCGCATTGACATCGGCGTGCTGACATCCGGCGCCAGCGGCGTGGAGGATGGTTACAGGGGTGCCGTCACGGCCGAGGCGAAGCGGGATATCCGCGAGGTCGAGCAGCGGGCCAGCTGCCGTTTCTTCGGACTACCCGATGACCGGCTGACTTTTCTGCGCCTGGCGGAGGACGAGACTGGGCACCTGATGCCGTCATCGGACAACCGGGACTGCCTGAGGGCATTCTTCCTGGCTCGCAACCCGGATCTCGTGTTTCTGCCGCACGGCAACGACACGAACCCGGACCACCAGCGCACGGCCGCGTTCGTCTGCGAGATCGCGAGCGCGTCCGCCGAGCCGATCGTGGCGTGTTTCAACCGGGACCCCAAGACGGTGTCGATGCGGGCTGATCTCGTCGCCGGTTTTGGCGAAGATGACGCACGGTGGAAAGCCGAACTCCTGCGATGCCATGGCTCGCAGCATGAGCGGAACCTGCATACGCGCGGACATGGCTTCGACGAGCGGATCTTGCGCGTGAACCGCCAGATCGCCGCAGAGTTGGGCGAGGCCGTGCCTTATGCCGAGTGCTTTGAGGTGGAGTGTCTGGGGCAAAGAGCCTATTCGGGGACCCGTCTGCCTCTTGTGGAGCGGCGCGGCTTCCCGCGCCGGCCTGCCCTGAGCGCCATCGAAGGGCCGGAGCCGGAAGCGGCTCCGCTCCCTGTGGCAGGAGGGTTTGCAGCTAGGCTCCAAGACGAACGCGAAGACCCATTGGGAAAGGGTAATTGACATGGGAAAGCTGCCATCGACATCACGCGCGCCGACCTCCGCCAACCCGGTCCGGCCCGATGGCCTCACGGTCGCCAGTTACTATTTCGGGAACTACCATCCCGGCGATGCGCGCAACACTCGCTTGAAGGGGGCCGACTGGTCCGAGTGGGAGCTGGTCAAGGCCGCCCGACCGCGCTTCCCCGGTCACGAGCAGCCCAAGGTACCGCTGTGGGGCCATCGCGACGAGTCCGACCCGCAGGTCATGGCGCAGAAGATCGATGCCGCGGCCGACCACGGCGTCGATGCGTTCATCTTCGACTGGTACTACTACAACGACGGCCCCTTCCTGGATCGTCCCATTGACGAGGGCTTCCTGAAGGCGCCGAACAACCAGCGGCTGAAGTTCGCATTCATGTGGGCGAACCACGACTGGGTTGACATTCACCCGTACCGGCGCGGCGCTCCCGCGCGGCTGCTCTACCCCGGCGAGGTGACGCCGGCAGGATTCGCGCGGATCGCCGATCATGTGATCCGGCATTACTTCGCGCATCCCTCCTACTGGTGGGTCGATGGAAAGCCCTACTTCTCCTTCTACGACCTGACAAAGCTGCTGCAGTCCTTCGGTTCGGTCGCGGCCACGCGCGCGGCCCTGGACGCATTCCGCGCACAGGCGCGGGCCGCGGGCCTGCCGGGCCTGCACCTCAATGCCGTCGTGTGGGGACGGGCCGTGCTGCCTGTCGAGCAAACGCCGGCGGACCCGGCGCAACTGGTGCGCGACCTCGGATTCGATTCCGTGACGTCGTACGTGTGGATCCATCATGTCGGTCTCGGCGAGTTGCAGACCGATTACAACCGGGTCCGGGATGCCTACCTGGATTATTGGGACAAGGCAGAGCGGCAGTTCGATGTTCCGTATTACCCGAACGTTACGATGGGTTGGGATTCCAGCCCGCGCGCGGCCCAGGACCAGGCCTTCGGCGATTTCGGCTACCCGTTTATGAACATGATCGGCAACAATACGCCGGAGAACTTCCGGCAAGCCCTGGAGTTGACCCGGCAGCGGCTGATGGCCCGGCCCGCCGCTTCGCGCATTTTCAACATCAACTGCTGGAACGAATGGACCGAAGGCAGTTACCTCGAACCCGACACGGTCCACGGTCTCAAGTACCTGGAGGCGATCGCCGCCGTATTCCCGCCCGCCGGTTCGGCGCGCCGTGTGCGTCCCTGAACCGGGCATCACCCGAAAGACACTATGAAGACAACACCATCGAAACGCAGCACCGACTCGACACCCCTTTACAAAAACGCGCGCCGGCCCATTCCCGAACGCGTGGACGACCTGCTTGGCCGCATGACGGTCGAGGAGAAGATCGGCCAGATGACGCAGGCGGCCGGAACGGACAAGGACATCCTGCGCCTGGTCGCGGATTTCCATCTCGGTTCGGTCCTGAGCATCGTGGGCCGCAACACCGCGGACGTCCAGAACGTCGCTCTGCGCAGCCGCCTGGGCATCCCGGTGCTGTTCGGCATTGATGCCATCCACGGGCACTCCATGCACTACGGGGCCACTATGTTCCCGAGCGCCCTGGCCATGGCCTGCTCCTGGAACGAGGACCTGATCGAGCAGACAGCCCGGGTCACGGCCCTGGAAATGCAGTATACGGGCGTGCACTGGACCTTCAGTCCCGTGTTCTGCCTACCGCGCGATCTGCGCTGGGGCCGCGTCAACGAGACGTTCGGCGAGGATCCGCTCCTGATCGGCCGCTTCGGGGCCGCCATGGTGCGCGGTTACCAGGGCAAGGACCTGTCCGACCCCGGTTCAGTCGCCGCTTGCGCCAAGCATTACGCCGGCTATGGCGATACCCTCGGGGGACGCGACGCGTCCGAAGCCGAACACAGCCGCCGCAAGATGCGCACCTGGTTTCTCCCACCGTTTGAAGCCGCGGTGAGGGCCGGCGTCGCGACCTTCATGACCGGCTACGAGTGCATCGACGGCGTGCCCTGCACGGCCAACCGGTGGCTGCTGACCGACGTCCTGCGCAGCGAGATGGGTTTCGACGGCGTCGTGGTCACGGATTGGGATAACATCGGGCGCATGGTGCGGCAAAAGCGGGTGAGCCCCGACATTACGGACGCGTCCATCCGCGCCATCCACGCAGGCAACGACCTGATGATGCAAACGATGGAGTTCCATGCGTGTGCCGTTGCCGCCGTGAAGGCCGGCCGTATCCCCATGCCCGAGGTCGACCAAGCCGTGCGTCGCATTCTGACGCTCAAGTTCAAGCTTGGCCTGTTTGAGGATCCGCGGCTGGCCGATGACGCGAAGAGCGCGAAACGCGTGGGGCGTCGGGAGCATCGCGAGACGGCCCTGCACGCGGCCCGTGAAAGCGCGGTCCTGCTGAAGAATCGCGGAGTGTTGCCGCTCAATCCTGAACGGACGAAGCGGATTGCCGTCATCGGACCGAACGCCGACAATGACCTGGAGCAACTCGGTGACTGGTCGCTCGGGGCCGGGCAGGGGCAGGGGATCATGCAGAAGCATCCGCGTGCCTGCACCGTGACTGTGCTGGACGGCCTGGAGCGCCGGTACGCCGGCATCGCGACGGTGGAGTACGCCGAGGGCTGCAGCATGACCGGCGACGGGGCTCCGCACAAGATCGCCGGAGCCGTACGGCTGGCCGAGAAGGCGGACGTGGCGGTGCTGGTCCTCGGCGACCAGTTGGCCTTTGCCGGCGAGTGCAAGAGCACGGCCACCCTGGATCTGCCCGGAGCCCAAAAGGCTTTGTTTGAGGCCGTGCTGGCCACGGGCACGCCGGTCGTGGTCGTCTTCCTCGCCTCAAAGCCGCTGGCCATTCCCTACGTGGAAAAGGCTGCGGATGCCATCCTTTGCGTCTTCAATCCCGGCATGGAAGGCGGCATCGCCATTGCCGAGATCCTGGCGGGCGACTTCAATCCCTGCGGAAAGTTGACCATGAGTTTCCCGTACCACGTCGGCCAGCAACCGGTGGCTTACCAGGAACTCCCGGGAGCCCATCACGACGCCTACCCGGACCTGCCCGCTGGCGTCCGCTTTGAGGCGGTCTTCTCGTTCGGGTTCGGGCTGTCCTACACGACCTTCGCCTGCCGGCGTCCGCGCCTGGCGTCGGCCACCATCGGCCAGGGACAGCCTGTCGTCGCCGAGGTGGACGTGTGGAACACGGGCGAACGGGCGGGACGCGAAGTGGTGCAGTGCTACCTGCACGACGTGTGCACGTCCGCCACGTGGCCCCTCAAAGTGCTGGTGGACTTCAAGCGAGTGGAACTCAAGCCCGGCAAAAGCGAAACCGTCCGCTTCGAGATTCCCTACGAGGCGCTGGCGATCGTGGATGCCGACGGCAACCGCGCGGTCGAGCCGGGCGACTTCGTGCTACTGGTTGGCGCCAGTTCGCGCGACCGTGACCTGCACCGGATGCCCTTTACAATCACGCCATGATGCGTTCTTGAAGACGTTGAGATCAAGAATGCCTGTTTAATGTCGGCAACCAATTCCTGTTTGAAGACTATGTTTCCGCGATGTCGCGGTGCGAGCAAAACTGGACAAGTAGTGTGCGATCAAAGTTGGGATTCTGCTGAGGGGGTATTGACAGAGGAGTTGGCGGTGAGAAAGTGGCGGGGACATTGGCAGGATAGGGCGGGGAATCTGCAGGCCGTCAACAAGTCCTGCGAAGGCAAGCCGCGTCCGTTGCCGGTGATGCTGGGAGTTACGAGACGATGAACAGACCCAATATCCTCTACATCCATTCTCACGACACGGGCCGCTACGTGCAGCCGTACGGGCATGCGATCCGGACACCGCACATCCAGCAACTGGCGGAACAGGGCGTGTTGTTCCGGAACGCGTTTTGCGCCAACCCGACCTGCTCGCCCAGTCGCTCGGCCCTGCTGACCGGCCAGTATCCGCACAACAACGGCATGATCGGGCTGGCGCATCGTGGCGCGCGGTTGAACGACTACAGGCAGCACCTGGCATCCTGCCTCCGACAGAACGGCTACCTCACGGCGTTGTCCGGCATGCAGCACGAGATCAACACCGACGAGCGCGCCTTGTTGGGTTACGAGCAGTTCCTCGATGGCGAGCCGGTTCCCGGCCAGGACAGCGACACGACCATTGCCCAGCGGGCCGCTGAGTTTCTGGCCACGCCGCATGACCGTCCGTTTTTCCTCTCGTGCGGGTTCTTCCTGACGCATCGCCGCGGGCAGGGAACGCAATGGCATAACACCGAGTTGTCGCCAGTGGGCGACCCGCGCTACGCACGGCCCCCGGCGCCCTTGCCGGACACGGCGGAGGCGCGGCGGGATATGGCCGATTTCGTGGTGTCCGCCGAACGGTTGGACGCCTGCATGGGCCGGGTGTTCAAAGCGCTGGAGGTTGCCGGTCTGGCTGATAACACGCTGGTCATCTGCACGACGGACCATGGGATTGCGTTCCCGTTCATGAAGTGCAACCTCACCGACCATGGCATCGGGGTGATGCTAATGCTGCGCGGCCCTGGCGGATTTCAGGGCGGCCAGGCAATCGATGCCATGGTGACGCACATGGATCTGTTTCCGACCGTCTGCGAAGTCGCGGGCATTCAGCCCCCGGCCTGGCTGCAGGGGGAGTCGCTCACGCCATTGGTCACGGGCAAGGCGGAGCGTCTGCACGAGGAGATATTCTCCGAGGTCAACTACCACGCCGCATACGAACCGGTGCGCGCGGTCCGGACGACCCGCTACAAGTACATCCGACGTTACGATGCGCGGCAACACCCGGTGTTGCCGAACTGTGATGACAGCGTGAGCAAGGATGAGCTGCTTCGGAACGGCTGGGGACAGCGGTCTCAGGATGTGGAGCAGCTTTTCGATCTGGTGTTCGACCCGAACGAAGCCGCGAACGTGGCCGCGTGTCCGGACTATGCCGGGGTGCTGGCCGATATGCGTGGCCGCCTGGACCGCTGGATGCAGGCGACACACGATCCGCTGCTGACGGGGCCCGTCACGCCGTTGCCCGGCATGGTGGTCAACTTAGTCGAAGGCATCTCGCCGCAGGAGCCGACTGTGCCGGCGCGAGGGATCACCCGGGGGTAGCGCGTTCTCTGGTTGCACCAACTCAACCAGCGTCACGATCCCCGCCAGCGTCACCCACTTCGAATCTACCGGAACTTGGCGACGCCGTCGTGGATGTGCGCCTGGCCTTCAAGCCGTTGTTCTTCATGACCAAGCCATGATGCATCGCCGTCGCGAACGCGCCGGCATCGTAGTAGAAGAGCGGCACGCGCACCGGGTGACCGTCCCGGGCGGGCGTGGTGGTCACCACGATTTGGAACGTGAAGGTGTCGGCTTCGGGCGTGAGGCCAAAGCGGGATAGCGGGATCAGCGCCCGCAGGCGATACCCTTTCGCGCCGGGCTCGTACGACAGGCGGATGTCTGGCGCGGGGTGTTCTCCATCTTTGGCGTAAAGTGCCCGGGCGGGCGTTGCGCCGGCGCCCGGCACGAGCATGACCTGCCCGATGCCCGGGGCGGGTTGGGTCGGGCTGATTCCCTTGACGCCCACGGGCGCGCCGAAGACTTCGATGCAGGAGCCCTGCCATGCGAGTTGCCCGAGGTGGATATGACGGTCCTGCACCCGCACGTCGAGCGCGAGGTCGGCGCCTGCCACTGCGGCACGCACTTCGCCCGCTTGAATTCCAAACAGCGGATGCCTGAGCAGCAGCGGGTCCTGGTTCGCGAGGGCCGATCCCACGGCCTCGGGTCCCGCCAACGCCGGCAGTTGTGGCAACCGCCAGTCCTCGGACCGTACCAGGAGGTGCAGCGCGGTCGCGAGCAGACCGGCGCCCTTCAGTTCCGCGGTGACGGTGACACGGCGCGGGGCGGAGGAATTCGTCGTGAATCGCCAGACCCGGACAAACTCGCGACCGGGTTCCGCGCGCAGGTCTTGGATCCCGGCCTGGCCCTGCCAGTCCAGCGCTCCCGCGGGCGCTACCGACAGCGTGCCTTGCCCCAAAACGGGAATCGAGCCGAAGTTGCGGATCGTCAGCCGCACCAGCCCCGGCTCGGGGGTATCGAGGTGGCTGGTGGCCATCGGCTCGGGAGGAATTGCGAAGGCCACCAGCCAGTCGTCGAAGGTGGCCGGACGCCGCTCCGTGAACCGGGGGCCGGTGCCGGCGACGTCGATCGGCGCGCTGCCGAGTTTGGCCAGGGGTGAATCGGCGCTGAATGAGAAATCGCCGGACGCGGGGTCGGCGAATAAGGGATCGGCCACCACGGTCCGTTCGAATTGTCCCTGGGCCTGCCAGTCGACCAGGGTCGCGTCGTTTGGCAGTCGCGAGGGACCGCCGTGCGCATCCCATAGCAGAAGGTCGTGGCAGAGGTTGTACTGCGGCCACCAGTGCGTGTGACTTCCCCAGGGATTCGCGCCCAGCACGCTGCCGTTGATCCACACGACCGCATTGTGATGATATACCATGCTCCGGTGCGTCTCCATGGCCGCCGGCGTCAGATGCGCGATTCCGCTGAGGGCAAATACGTTGTGGCGCACTTCATTGTCCTGCCCGTAGTGCAGCGTGAAGCCAACGCAGTCCACGTCGTGCACAAGGTTGCGCTCGACCAGGAACTCGCTGCTGCCTTCGTCCAGGTAGATGCCGTTCCCGCCGACGTGGTGCACGGTGTTGTTGCGGATGCGTCCGCCCGGTTGCCGGCCGAGCGTGTAAATGCCGCCCAGATCGTGCAGCAGCCGGTCCCACGCGATGTGGTGAACGTGGTTCCCCTCAATGCGGTTGCCCACGGTGCGGCTGGGCGCATAGCCCCAGATCCAGCCACAGGAAATCCCGGTGTAACTGAGATTGAAGATGTGATTATGCAGGACGCTGTTCCAGCCGGCATTGCCGATCCACACGCCCACGGCGCTGGGAAACAGCTTTCCGCCATCCCGAATCGTGCAGTCCGCGATGGTCGCCGCCATGGGTTTGGCCGCGACGATCTCGGCGTCGTAGACGCCGTCCACGCCGGGCAGACCTTCATTCCCGACCCGCACGCCGCCCGCGCCAAGATCCTCCAGCACGCAGGCGACCACGGAGTTCGCATGGCTGCCGCGCCGGATGTCCACGGCGTATTGGGCCACGTGCGCTACGCGACAGTCGAACAGCGTGCAGTGCTCGGCCCAGTCGAATTGGATGGCGCCGGGGACGCGATCGGCCGCCTGCAGCGAACCGGCAAAGTCCGGGGCGTAGTCCCATTCCGCATGCTCGAACGCAAGGCGTTCGAAGCGAATGTGGTGTACGGGCGCGGATTCAGTGCCGGCGAAGCGGACGAGGTCCGTCAGTCGCGGCGCGACGATCTCGGTTGTGTCGAGAGTCTCGTGCGGCAAGGGCAGGTAATAGAGCGTGCCGGTGGGGCGGTCCAGGTACCAATCGCCGGGGGTATCCAGGGCCTCGAATACATTGTCCACGACATAGCGGCTGCCCTCGCCGGTGTACCCGCCGCTGAAGCCACGTGATTGGAAGTCGACCCGCTGTTCGCGCTCGTCCACGGACTTGAGTCGGTGATGCGTCTCATACCAGGCGTTGTAGGTCAGAAGCTTCACGTCGGTGACGTTGCGGAAAAGCCGCAGGTCGCCCGGGCGGTAATAGGCGTGCGTCGGGCCATTTCCGTAGCGCACCAGACCGTCGGGGAAGTCCGTCGGCCGCCGGTCGGCGAAGTGAAAGAATCCGGTTTTGGGCAGGCGCGGTCGTTGGCGCCGTTCGCCGTTGACAAAGAGCTGGGTGAAATTCCATAGGCCCGATTTTACTTCCGGAAGAATGACACTCCAGCACGCCTGGCCACTGACCGAGTCCTGCCGCCACCCGGTGATCCGTCGGCCGCCACTTAGGGCAGGCGTCTCCCCGGAATACGCCCGGTAGACGATCGGCGCCCCGGCCGAACCGGAATCCTCGGGTGTAAAAACGAGCGGCTCGTCCAGGCCATAAGTGCCGCCCCGGAGCGTTACGGTCGAGGTGAACGGGGCGCCGTGCGCACGACGTCGTTCGCGGAGGAGGTCGCGCGCCCGGGCCACGCCGGCGAGCGGGCCGTCCTTGCCGTCGGGGGCGGGCGCCGGCAGGGCTCCGGACCAGGCGTCATTTCCGTCCGGCGCCACGAAGAGGCATGCGGGACGACCGCTGGCCGTCGTCGGGGTGACGCGCTCCCGGTCGGGGCGGCTGTCGGTTCTATCCATGCCGATTCACAGCGGCGTTTCGCCCAGTGCCGCCACGCCCTTTACCTTGCTGGTCTTCAGTGCGGCCTTGATGTCCGGAGTGAGCAGACGGCCCCCGAAGGCTGCGCAGGCGCTGGGAACGATGCGGATATCGTCGAGGGCGGCAAGTTCCCGGGCTAACGGTGCGAGCCGCTCAACCGGACAGCTTCGAAGCATGGCATGCATCTGTACCTGCCAGGCGAGGATGTAAGGCAAAGCACCCTCCAGCTTGGTCGCCGGCGACGCCTTGGGGGTGCCATAGCCGCTGCGGGCCCGCGAGGCGACGTAGACATTCCCGAGGAGCGCGTCGGCCAGCGGGCCGGCAACCGTGGCATCGCCGCAGGCCAGGGCCGCCAGGAGCCCCGTTTGATAGAGGCGCGTGTCGGTCTTGATCGTGTAGGCCTCGACGCCCCGGTCGCCCACGATCTTGTCGAAATGTCCGTTCGGCTGGTTGGCAGCGATGGAAGTGCGGATGGCGGGGCAGGTCTTGGGATCGCCGAGCGCGGCAAGGCCCTCCAGCGCGGCCAGCCGGATAAGGGCGGCCGCGGCCTCCTTCTGTCCGCCGGGGGCTGCGAGTATGGGCTCGGCCAAAAGCGATTCCCCATCGGACGTTCCGCCGATCGCCGTCTTCTCCACCTCCCCCGAAACAAGGGCGCGAACGAGCGTGTCGGCCGCACCGGGAGCCCGACCTGCGCCCGCGAGCCGCAGCCCGATGGCGACTTTTCCGGGCTTTCCGGAGGCGAGCAATTTCGCCGCAAGTGGATTGCCGCGAGCCCCGAGCGTTTCCGCGGCACGGCGACCGAGCAGGTCGGATAGCAGCGGCGCCGGATCGGTCGCGCCGGCGGCGAGAGCACTGAGGATCGGAAGGAGCGCGTCGCCGTCCCTACAGAGTTTGGCGGCCCGTACCATCAGCGGCTCGACCGCCGCCAAGGCCGCCTGGGACTTGGTATCTTCCGTCAGGCTATCGAGCGAGGCGAGGGCCGTCGTCAGGTCCTGGCGTATTGCCGGACTCAGCGTGCCATTCAGGTGGTCGCGGGGCGCGGCCAGCCAGGTAACGGTCCTCGCCATCAGTCGCGGCCAGTCGTCCCATTGCCACAGGGGCAGGGCGCCGGCGGGCGGCGCACCCATGACGCTACCTGCGAAAACGGCCACGCGTCCCTTGCCGTAGGTTCCGGCGATCAGCAGCGGATGCCCTCCCGCCACCACGGCGATCTGCGCACCCGCCTTGGGTTTGACATCGTGATACCAGAAGACCCGGGGTGCCTGTGCCCAGCGGAGTGGGGCGGGGTCATTGCCCAGGCGATCGGGACCGGCGGTCAGCGGCAGGCCTTGCACGTCGTTTGTCAGGTCAAAGCCCTGTTTGACGAAATCGACCGGCGCGATTTCCGCCAGAGGGGTGTTGGTCCACTGACTGCCGAAGGCAAAACGGCCGCCGAGAAAGAGGAGGCCGCCGCCGTTTTGGACGAAGCCCTGCAGCAGTTTCTGCTGAGACGGCGTGAACGCCTTGGCGTTGATGTTGCAGACGACGAGGACGTGATTGGCCAGTAGATCTTCGGCCGTGTCCGGGAATTCCGGAACGCCGCCACCCGAATTGGGGTCCCAGCCGCCGACGTACCCGAACCCCATGCCCTGGGAGTGCCAGCTTTCGGTCACGAATCCGGCTCCGGTCAAAGCCAGGGCTTCTTCCAGCCGGTATTCGCGGGACCAGAGACCGCGCACGACGTGGACTCGCAGCGGCTGCGCAGCCGGATAGACCCAGTCGAGCGGCGTATCCTTGTCCGGCAGGGGCGCGGCCTGGATGGGACCAGCAACAGCCAGGAGAAGAAGGTAAACGAACGCCCAACGCCCAACGCTCAACGCCGAACGCTCAACGAAAAGCAGGCACGATTTGGATGTTGAGCGTTGAGCGTTGAGCATTGAACGTTTGCTTCTCATTGAACACTTCTTCATTGGCCCTTCTCCCGCTTGGTCCGCGCGTCGATCTTGGTTGGGATCGGCGTCTGGGTGGCGATATCGAGCACCACGAGGCCGTAGAATCGGATCTCGGGAAGCGTCAGGGCAAAGGCTGAACCGTCGGCGGCGACCGGCAGCGCCTGCTGGGATAGCGCGGGGTAGGCCTGCATAAGCCAGGCGCCGACCGGCTTTGCACCCGCGGGCAGCGTGAAACGAACGGGCACGTCCTTGAGGGGTGGGAGGTGCCGCATGTCCAGGGCGCCGAAGGCGGCATTCGTCGCGGCGTTGACGACATGCAGCACCAGGCGCTGGCGTCCTTCCTCGACGGTGCCGGTGCGGAGCAACTCGCGCCAGAGCAATGGGTCGGCGTTGTTGCCGAACGCGACGACGCGGTCGGGATCGGCCACATCGCGCAGGCGGGTATTATAGATCACCTCCGCGTAGCGCACGGCGAACGCCGGGTATTCCCCGATGCCGCCTCCCATCAAGTTGTAGTAGGGATGCGCGCCGACCGCCATGTAGACGGAGGCGATCAGGACATGGTCGAGCGGCGAGGGCTTCGCCCCCTCGGGGCCGCCGGTGAATCCATACAGCGGGCCGATGCCTGAGCCGTAGGGCCAGGAGACCTCGCGCCAGGAGTTCAGGCCGCGCAGGAAGTCGACGACCCGGCTCCCGGGACCGATCCGCGCGCCTTCGGCCATGATCATGCCGTTGGAAAGCGAATCCATGGCGCCGGCCTGGTACTCCGCGCCGGCGAACGCGTTGTAGGCGAACAGGAAATCCGGCGCCTCCCGGTTCATCCGCCCGCGGATGTGGGTCATCGCCTTGATGGTCCAGGGGGCGCTGTAGTAACTGTCGTAGCGGATCCCGTCCCACCCGAACATTTTGCGGGCGCCCAGGATTTCATCGGTGTGGTAGTCGAACAGACCCATCCCGGCCTTATCGTTGAGTTGGTTGAAACTCCAGACCTTGTGCCCGGGACCGCGGATGACGCCCGCCGTCATGAGTTTGGCATCGTCCAGCGCGCCGCTGTGGAAGTTGGCGCTGCCGAACCAGTCGGGATGCTGCCGCATGATCTCGAATGCCGGCTCGCCGCTGCCGCCCCACAGGTTGGCGTAGAAGGTGGCCTTGATGCCCAGCTCATGGCACGCGGCGACAAGGTTACTCGTGCCGGAGATCGTTTGGATGTAGGCCGTCTGGCCGCTGAAGAACACTTCGGTGTCAGGCGTATACTCCAGCAGATCGCAGGGCGCCCAGAAATAGGCCTCGAATCCATTGAACCCTTGTTCCTTCAGGTGGGCGGCAGCCTGTCGCGCGTGTTCCATGTTGCCGAAGTCCTTGGTCATCTGCGCCGGGCACGTCGCCATGATGGCCACGTCCCAGAAGTGGTCCGGCACGGAGAATACCGCTGCTTCCGTCTCCGGCGGGAACCCTTCCACGGTCGCGGTCGCCCGCAGCGCGCAGCCCCAGGACAGTGGTTTCGTGTCGAACGTGCCTTTCCATGCGAGTGTCTCGCCCGCCGGGATCTTCACCGTTTCCGTCCGGACCGGCCAACGGTGGTCGAGCCCACCCTGAATCTCCACCGTGAGCGCGACGGTGCGCGGCGCCGAGGCGGCGTTGCGGAGTTCGACCGTGGCCTGCCCCTGTTCACCGCGGGTGTAGGTGATCTTGTCCGAACGAACCTCGGCGACCGTCACCGGCGAGAGCGGTTCCGCGTGAATCTCCCGTAGCATCAGACAGGTGGCGATCGCATGGGCACGTTCCAAGGCTTGCGGCGCGTTACGGTTCTCCAACTCGAAGTCCGCGGTCTTGCCTTTCATTATATCCTCGTCCGCACCGAGCGTCGGGGCCGTGGGAGTTACGATGGACTTGGCGCGTGAGGTCGCGGCACCTTTGCCCTCGAAGGTCCAACCGACGGACACGGGCGTGTCGCCGCCCGGCGCGGTGAAGTCCATGGCCAGATCGGCAAATTCGTCCGGCCGCGCGAAGGACAGCGCGTTGAACGTTTTCTCCGTCGTGCCGGCTTGCAGTTTGACTGTGAGCCAGGCCGTGGCGAGTTCGCCAAGGGGGTGGACGGCCGCCGCCGCGTGCAGGCGATAGCGGCCCGCGGGGGCGTTGAACTTACCGGCAAAGATCTGGCCGCCGTTGCCTTCGGCGAGGTCCCGGATATAGGCGGTTGCCGTCTGGCCCTGCGAGCGAAGGTCGGAATCCGCGCGGTCTTTGGCCAGCGGCACCTTCGTGACAACGGGCGCCGCGGAACAGTAGAACGCGCCCAGCATGGCAACCACGACCGCTCCACAACTCTGACGAAGCATGACTGATCCTTTCGTGGCACGGGCAAGATGCCCGTGCCACGAATACTGTGCCAGATCATCGGCCGGAAAGCAGTGCCAATTCGATTCGTTCAACCGGGTCGGCCATGGGACCCAGCGCGCGGTGCGTGGCGGACAGTATCGCAGGTACGCTCATTCCTGCCGGTCCGCCTATCGATGGATGCGTGATCCCGGCTACAACATTATCGTGGGGTTCCGGCTTGCGGCACCGGATCAAACTGGTCAGGGCGCGAATGTCGTTTTCATGACAGATTGGATCGAAATGCGAGTCGAACAACGCGCTGGAGAGGTACAGCTCACCTGGGGCGGGTGCGCCGACCCTCAGCGCGGGCGTTCGGCGACAGAACGTGCACATTGGTGTTTACGCTGTGTATCCTATATGATACGGTGGTCTTGTGATTGAGATCCGCGAGACATGCGAATACGCAGTGTGGTTTGAGAGTCTTCGGGACAGGATGGCGAAGACGCGTATCTTGATTCGGATTCGGCGGGTGTCTTTGGGGAATTTCGGCGATGTGAGGCCCGTGGGTGAGGGGGTGTCCGAGCTCCGCGTAGATTACGGACCGGGATATCGCGTCTACCTCCTTCGCAAGGGTGAAACGCTTGTGGTGTTGCTGGGCGGGGGTGACAAACGAACGCAATCGCGCGACATTCAAAGGGCCGTTGCCCTTTCCAGGGTGGTCTAGGAGAAGAGCATGAAAGCCAAGACGACATTGTGGGATGCGGCAGAGCATCTTAAGACAAAAGAAGACATGGCGGCGTATTTGGCTTGCGCGTTCGAGGAAGGCGATGCAGCCCTGATCGCCGCGGCACTCGGTGACATTGCACGTGCCCAAGGCATGACAAAGGTCGCGAAGCGCACAGGCCTGGGTCGTGAGAGTCTATACAAGACCCTGTCAAGGGATGGGAATCCCGAACTGGCAACCGTCCTCAAGGTCTTCAGTTCCGTTGGATTGAAGCTCAAAGCTGTTCCGGCATGATGTAGCTTGAACTGAAGTGGGCATCATAGGCAGGCCGAGAAGAACCATGAATGAACACCGTCCGTCTACTTTGACAGACTCCGCTCTGCTTGCAGTGCGAGAGCGGCATATCGACCGTTTGCGGCGGGTATTTGCCGGCGACACGAGCGACGGCTATGCCTTTGCGTTGTGCGGCGTGGAGCGCCGGCTCGACGGGGCGCGCATGCAGGACGTGCCGGCTGCCGTCGCCGCCGCCTTGGACGGGCTGGCTTCAAAGGCGGAGGCCCTGCGCGATGACGTGGTATTCCGTCCGTTGACCGTCGAGTGCGATATCCATGGCGTTCACTTCATGGACAAGATCTTCGGGGCCGACGTCTTCACACTGGACGGTTCGTGGCAGGCACATCTGCTGGCTCAGCCGGTCGGCCAGCTTCGGCCGCCGGATCTCGACCGCAACCCGACCTGGCAGAGGGCCCGCGAGATGGCCCGAGCCTTTGTCGCCACGGGCGCCACGGTGCCGTATTTCGGCTTGCCGACGATTGCCAGCGCACTGAACGTCGGCGTGAATCTCTTCGGCCAGGAGCTGCTGGTTGCAATGCTGGTCGAACCGGAGGCCGCCCATCGCGATCTGCGCGTTATCAACCGAACGCTTTGCGCCATGCACCAGTGGTACCGGGCTACGCTCCCGCCGGCGCAGTTGCAGCCGGTCGTCGGTTCGTACCGCACGCAACCGCCCGGCTTCGGGCAGTTGTGCGGCTGCACCACGCACTTGCTTTCGCAGGAACAATACCGCGAATTCATCGCGCCGCTCGATGCGGAACTTCTGGGCACCTATCCGCACGGCGGCATGATCCACTTGTGCGGCGCCCACGTGCAGCACATCCCGGTTTGGCGGGAGATGAAGGAACTGCGCGCCGTGCAGGTGAATGACCGGGCGGCGGACGATTTGTGGCAATACTTGAGCGGGTTGCGGGAGGACCAGATCCTCTACGTCAATCCGACGGCTCATATGTCCGTCGAACGCATCATGCGCATCACGAATGGACGGCGGGTCGTGATTGTCTCGGACGTGAAGGACCGAAACCAGATTCTCACGCCTGGAACGTCGAATCGAAGACCGCGCGGGCCTGGATGAGACCCGTGGGGTCCCGGGTCCAGTGTGCCAGCGAGCCATCGGTGAACAGGTCGTCGACCGCGCCGATCATGTGCTTGAAGCCAGAGGTCCAGACGAGATCGTCGCGCTCGCCGCTGCCCCACTCGAGCGTCAGCCGCCAGGGGGGGGCATCCGTTCCGGTGACCCCGCCCAGGCGGGCTTTGACGGCGGGAATCTTGCTGCCGCTCGCCACCGGGATCAGCACGGTTACGCAGGTTGCCTCGCGCGACCGCATCGGCCGCAATTCCTGGGCCAACTGCGGGGCCGTGATATAGCCGCCCTCGGCGGGCAACCAGCCGCGCGGCGGATCGTTCTCGCCTTCGTGCACGGCAAGGCGCATGCCTGCGGGCATGCCCGGGAAAAGCATCAGGAGGTTCGCCCCGGCCCACTCAGTCCAGGCCCGGCCGGCGGCTTCGTCAACCTTGACCGGGCCGCGTTCGAACTGCCAGTTGATTTCAAGGAACGGATCTGCGTCCCCGGCCGGGGAGCGGACGATCTCGTCGATGACAACGATGAACCGCCCGCGCACCCAGAGCATGGCCCGGGTGTGGGCGGCCTGGATGCCGGCGCCGCAACCCTCGGGGAAATTCCACAAGTATCGCCCCGGCCAGTACCCGCCCTCGTAGGTCGAGATGACCGCGTCGTGGCCGGGACAACTGAAATGCCGCGTTCCCGCGGGGTTGGTGCCGACCTGGTTCCATCCGTTCAGATTCGCGGTGTTGTGCGCCCGGGTGGATTTGCCGTAGATGCCGAGGGGATCGGCGAAGTTGTAGGTGAAGAAGCCAGGGTCCACGAGGACCGGTTCGCCGGCGACATAGAGGACGAGCCCGTTGCTGCTCTGGTGACAATGCGCGCCGCCCCATTGCGTGGCGTCGAATACGAGATAAGTGGCGGTGGGCTCCCACGAGTCGCGAAGGCAGGCTTGGCCGGCGTCGGGAAAATACTGTGAAAGCGGCGGCAGCGTGTCCGGCAACCCCGCCTTGCTCCGGAAGGCGGCGCGGTCCTTCCGCGCGGCGCCGAGTTCCTCGTAAAGGCGGTTGCGGGCGGACTGGCAGTCATGCAGCGCATTCCACCCGCCGTCGGGCGCCATGCTGGCCAACGAATAGTCGTACATGCGGGCCACGACGGCCGGATTGACTGTCAGCCCGAGCTCCGGGAGCGCCCGCCCGAGTTCCCAGAAGCGCTCCATCACCTTGGCCATCCAGTGATGGTAGCTTGGATTTCTTTCAGTGTGGGCGCCGTCGGGAAGAACCTGCCGCCGGAACGCATCCTGCAGCACCCGCACCGCGAAGTCACGCATGGGCGTGGCCCCGGGTTGCGGTTCCAGCAGGATGCCGGCGACGATCAGCGTGTCGGCGCTGGTCAGCCGCCAGTTGCCTTCGCCCGGCAAATGCTTTTGAAGAAACGCGAGTTGGCACCCGGCGGAGGCCACCAGGCGTGCCACAAACGCGTCGTCGTAGGCCCGGCTGTCGAGGAACACGGGCAGCGTCCCCAACCAGCCTGGCCACTGTGACGTGCCCATGCGGATGCCCAGGTTCAGCGTGTTGTCGCGGCCGACCGTCTGCCAGGCGGGCCCTGCCGGGTGCGTCTGGATCCAGTCTTCGATGTAGTCCCGCGCCGCTTGGGCGTATTCCGCGTTGCCCGTTGCCCGGTAACCCGAGGCCAGGGCCGCCAGGAAGAAGAAGCGATTGAGCTGGGCGGTCCACTCATAGTCCGGGAGATGCGGTCCCTGCCATTGGACTTGTTGCCGCCCCACTTGCACGGGATGCTCACCGTTGCAGGAGAAGAACAGGACGCCTGCCACGGCATTGTCCGCCACCGTGCGCGCCGCATCGTCCCAGGCCGGGATACGGTCGCCCCACACCAGTGCGAGGCGGCGCGCGTTCTCCGCAATCGGTTCATTGATCATGATTGTGCCTGCCCCGTTTCAAGTCGTCCCTTTGTCAGCGTCCAGTCCCACCTTGCGTTGGGCGGCAATCAACCGGTCTTCCCAGTCTTCCTTCGTGGAATCGGGAATGCGCTGTTCCCGCTGCATGGCCTCGTAAACATCCCGCAGCGTGCCCTCCAGCGAGCGCTTCGGCCGGAATTCGGGCACGTCGCGCATCAGGCGAGCGGGGCTGTAGATGCAGTTGTGCGAGAAGATTTCCACGCAGATGCCGACATTGGGAACCTTGGCGGCGACGAGCGTGTCCCGCGGCACTCCCACCAGTTCCACTTCGCGCCCGATCACCTTCATCGCCGTGCGGTGGTAGTCGGCCCAGGTCCCGAACTCGCTTTTCATCATGTTGTAGGTCTGCCCGATGCAGGGCGTGCGCCCAAGGGCATAGACGAACGCGGGCGCGGCATCGTCGACATGCATCCACTGGTGCAGGGCTTGTCCGTCCCCGCAGATGGCGATCGGCTTCCCCTTGCGCACGCGGTCGACCCACGTCGCGTCCCAGGCGATCTGCCGCAACAGGTTCCACGCCGGACCGAAGGTCGTGGTCGGCTTGATGATCGTCACCGGGAACTCCTGGCCGTAGTAGGCCTCCAGGAACACGCGGTCGGCGGCCGCCTTGTTGCGTCCGTAATCGCTGATTGGCCGCAGGGGATGGTCCTCAGTCGCAGGCAGCCAATCGTATTGCACACCATAGGTGCACACCGTGGAGCAGTAGATTAGGTGTTTGACGTCCCGGAACGCACGCAGGGCGCTGCGGGCGTCCTCGGCATCGAAACAGATCATGTGGATCGCGGCATCGAACTTCTCCGCCTGCATGGCGGCCTCGAAAGCCGGCCGGTCCTTGAGATCGCCCCGGATAGCTCTGACGCCGGGCGGCACAGGTCCCTTCGTGCCGCGATTGAAGACGGCCACCTGATGGCCCACTTCAACCAGCAGCCGAACAATGCTCGTGCTGATGTTGCCAGTCCCACCGACCACGCAGACTTTCATCCTGATTTCCCTCGAGATGCGTTACCCGGACTTCTTCGCATCGATCTCAATTTCCTGCCAGCACCGAATTTCGGCGCCCGGCTCCAGATGCAGCAGGTTGGAGCACAAGTAGAGCGACAAGCCGTTGCCGCGTTTCAAGGCGGCCCGGTAGAGTGCATGCCCGCCGAACCGGTGTTTCACCACGGCGTCGCCGAAGTCGAGTTCCCAGCCGGCAGGAAGGCGCTCGCCTTCGAACGCCAGCGTGCCGTCTGCTGGGAGCCGGGCAGCCGGCACGCTTTCCATGGCGCCCGCCAGCGCCACTTGCCCGGCCACGAACCCATCCGCCAGCAGCTTGAAGCCGCCGCCCCAGGAGCAATCGGCGACCAGTTCCGCGGGGTTCCACATGCGGCTCTCGATGCGCAGCACGCCGTCGCGTACGCGCAGCCGGCGTGCGAGCTTAAGGCCGTTGCCGGCCGTGCCTTCCAAGTGCAACCACCCGCCTTGGCGCCGGCAACTGTAAGGCTCCACGGAGCCCGACACGTAGCCGGCGACCTCGGAGTAGCCTTCGGGACACGGGTAGTCGCCGCCGCCTGCGGGATCCGCGGGGACCAGCCATTGCCGGCCGGCCGCGTGCAGTTCCAGGAGCCGTCCGCCCAGCGACGGCACCACGGCCACGGTCATGTCCGCGTCGCCCAACCGGACAATGCGATGCGCGGAAAGGCGATTCCGCCACATCGCCAGCCGATCTTTCATGGGGGACCCTTCGCTCAGGTGTTCGATTGCCCCCTGCCGCCAGTCCGCGATCATGCGCGCCAGGAGGGCGCGTTCCACCGGCCCGGCGTCGTTGCGGTAGCTATTTCCCTTGATGCGGAAACCTCGCACGGCACGGCCCAGGCGGGCATACCCGAGCCCGTCGCGCAGCAGCCGCACGCGCAGGCGCTCCCGTCCGGTCACCGCCGCCTCGCCGGCCGCCAGGGCCCGGTCGGCGGGCCTCAGTCGGCACTCGTCATAGAGCCGGCTGGTGGGTGGTTCGCCCAGGCTGAAATGCAGCGACCGATCCGCGCGCACGGCCCCGTGAAACACGTCCAGGTACCGCCGCACCGCGGGCGCGGCCCGGCCGTACTCGGCGGACAGGAATTCATCCACCAGCGGCCACAGCGGCTGCCGCGGGTTCCAGAGCAGGCGGCCGATCGTGTACCCGCGCAGCGCGGTCATTTCGGCCCCGCCACCCGTGTCGCCCTGTCCCTGCATGAAGATCCCATAAACTCCGCGCCGGTGATACAAGCCGATATTCGCGTGGATTTCTTCAAGGTTCGGCATGGGCAGGAGATAGTGGACGAAATTTGTGCTGTAATGCCAGATGTACAGTTGGGAGGTGATCCGCGACCAACCGTTGAGCGCCTTCAGAAACCGACGGCTTTCCGACTGGTCGCAGGTCCCGAACCCGTGCGCCTGGCAGCAGCCGAACGCGCACAACCGGACGCGCACGTTTGGGGCCGGCCGAACGTGGCGGGGCGGTTCCACGCTGTACAGGTAGGCGATCGTGTCGATCAGTACGCGTGGATGGCGCCGGGCCACTTCGGCGGCCACGGCGTTCACGAAGCGCAGGATCGGCCCGCTCTGCGAACCCTCCTCGGCCGCAATCGCCATGCAGGCCGGGCATTCGCAATAACCCACTCCATCGTTTTGCGAGACGGAGAAGAGCGTCGCCTTGGGCGCGGCGCGAATTCGCGCCAGCAGTCGCTGCGTCAGCAGACGCAGGACCGCGGGATTGGAGAGGCAGAGCTGGTTGGCATCGCGGCGCCGCACGCCGCCGGCCATGGCGAAGTACTCGGGGTGCCGTTCGAAGTGTTCGTTCGGGCTGACCAGCTCGAAGAAGGTATGGCACCACATCCCGTAGTCGTTGTGTCCGCCGAGGTAATCCGGGATCGCCGGTTTCCAGCCGTTGAACCGGTTGCGGGCTCGCCAGACCGGGTCGGCCGTCTCCCAGTTGAAGTTATCGCGGTACTCGAACGCCGGCCGGTGCGTCTCGCTGCCCCAGGCCAGGCGAATTTCGGTCTGCCGCGGAATCCGCGCGGTCTCCGGGGTGTACCAGCGACAGCCAAGGCGCTCGAGCACCTCGTACACGCCGTACAACACGCCGCGCGGGCCGCCACCGACGATAAACAGGCTGCCGTTCCGCGCTTCCACGTGAAACGCCTCGGGCCCGAGCGCCAGGCCCGCGACGTCGATTCCCGCCTCGCCCGCCGCGTCCGCGTCCCCGATGTGGATCCGCGTCCGGCCGCCGCGCACGCAGGATTTGGCGCCCGCCATGGCGCAGAGATGGCGCCGGAATTCCTCAGCGGCATATTCGACGGCCGGCGCGGCATCGGCCGGCAGACGCAGATCGACGTCCGGTACGCCGTCGGTTGCCAGAACGAGGGTGGGGGAGGGGGGCCTCATTTCCCCGCCTTGGCCGCCACGGTCCAGACTTTGCTCGCGCCGGCGGGCAGGTCGATCTTTTCGCTAAACACGAACGGCGTCCAGCCCGGCGATGACTTCAGTTTGGCCGTCACGGCCTTGTCCGTGGGGTTGTGGGCTTCCACGTACCACTTGCCCGGCTCCTGCCACGAAACCTGGATGACCAAGTCCTTGCGGTCGGCCGTCACTGGGTGCCCAATGAAGAGGTCGAGGTCGGCGTCGTTCAGGTCCAACTGTGCATAGGCCATGCCGTCGCGGACCGGCAGCGCCCGGTGG
Source organism: uncultured bacterium (assembly GCA_903895695.1). Classification (GTDB taxonomy): domain Bacteria; phylum Verrucomicrobiota; class Kiritimatiellia; order CAIKKV01; family CAITUY01; genus CAITUY01. The sequence continues at coordinate 60,450 of CAITUY010000178.1, read as the reverse complement.
TTCGGCCACGGCTGCGCCCGGTTGAGCAGTTGTACGGACCAGTTGTCGTTCAGCCCGCCCACGCAGGCCGTGAGGAAGCCGGGCATGGCGGCCTTGGGCAGGCGCGCGTCGAGCACGCCGTCCTGCGCGTCGGCGCGCCACGTCAGGTAGGTGTCGAGCGTGCGGCCGGTCTTCACCTGCGGGGCATAGCCCGCCTGGCCCGGGACGGCCACGCCGAACTTCCGGACGAAGTCCTGCATCTGGTCCAGGGTCGTGCGCCCGTCGGCGCCGGCGAACGCAATCGTATAGCGGATGGGGGCGCCCACGGGCAGTTCCGCCTGGCCCGGGTCATAGGTGAACTGCAGGTTTGCCCCGTTCGCGCGGTACTTGACTTTGTCGTCCATACCGATCGTCACCACGGCGCCCGCGCCGCTCTCCGTGAGCGCATACGTGCCGCGGCCAAACGTGCCGACCAATAGCGCCTGGTTCGTGCCGGTGACCTGCTGACCATCGCGATACACGATGCCTTGCGTGTAGCCGATCCTCATGCCGCCCTTGTTGGTCTCCACGGTCACCGGGTCCTTGACCGTAAGCTGCACCTCATACCAGCCGATACGGAATCCCTCGGTCAGCCAGTTGCAGGCATGGAGCCGCGCCCAGCCGGCGACCTTGCGGGTGGGGATCAGGTTGTGCCAGCTCGACCACGAGTTTCCGTGCCCTTGTTGCGGCTGCTCGTACACGTGACCGAGCGGCGACTTCTCGGCCTTCTCCTCGGCCGGGTCATACGCCAGTTGGTAGCCGTACTGCCCGATCACCATTTCCGGGCTGGCGAGGTAGGTGGCCGGCGTCGTGAACAGGTTCGGACATTCGCCGGGAATGGTAATGTTCAGGTCGATGTTGACCGGCGGCAAACCGAGCGGCTGGCCGTCCACCGGGATGGTTGGCGAGTTGCCGGTCAACCCCACGGCCGGTTGGACGAAGCTGTTCATGCGGCCCTTGGAGGGCGTGCAGCCCATGTTGCCCTGGAAGCCGACGGGGGTCCAATACTGCGTGCCGTCGGCCTTGCGGCGCAGCCGGGCGCTGCCCAGGATGTTGCACCGGTCGGAACAGAAGAACTCTTCCTGGTTGAGATTGCGGTTCCAGTATCCGGTGCTGATGGCGCGCCCGCCGTTCACGTCCGCCACCTCCAGCGTGAGCCCCCGTTGCTGGCAGTTGGCGAGCACCAGTTCCTGCTCGAAGGATTTCGCGCCGTTCACCAGCCAGTGGCGCAGCACCTGCCGGTCGCCGTCGTGCAGTGTCACGGACTTCAGCCCGGCCGCGGATGCCACCCGGAAGCGCAGGCGGTACTCCCACTGGTCCGGCCGCCACCACAAGCCGTTCGCCCCGACCAGGTTCTGGGGTGAGTCCCAGACGAGGATCGACGGCCCGCTGGAAATGTACTGCGCGCCCATGCCGCAGAACGAGAACGCGCCCCGGTGCCAGAGCGCCGTCTGCGGATCCTCGCTGCCCGTGCGCAGGTTCTTCAGGTCCCGGTTCCATACCACGCGCCAGCCCTTCTGCGCACGTTCCGCGACCTCGGCGGGCCGCGTCATGATTTCCAGCGCCATCACCGCCTGGCACCCGCCCATGCCCATCCAGTCGAGGTATTCCGGCAGCGCGTCATCCACCGGCTTGCCGTCCTCGAAGGAAACGATCGGGAACGAGTTGTAGAGCTTGTAGTCCTTGACGGGAAGCTGGTTTTGCCGGTGATGCCAGAACCCCACCATGGCGTGCTGGCCGATCAGTTCGTTGATGTATTGGAAGTACATGTCGCAGCGGTTGGCCTTCGCCGTATTCAGCCGCTTGTCGGGCAGCAGCATGGCCGGCTTCGGGAACATGACCTTGTCGCCGCACACGTACAGGTGATTGCCCTGGGCGTCTTCGTACGTGAGGCCCGGCACCGCCACGAAGTGGTCGTCCGAGGCGGCCACGCATTCCTGCGTGAGTTTGTCCCACGCGGCCTGGTCCATCTTCAGGCTATCCTCCAGAAAGACGATGAAATCGAGCTTGGCCGCCTTGGCAGCCTGCACGTAGTCGGCCACGCTGCCGGTTCCGCCGGACAGCGCCGTGCGGGCACCGACGAGGCCGGAGTGCTGCGGAATGTCCGCGACCTCGCTGAGGGCCTTGGCTTTGCTCCAGTCGTTGGTCGCGGGGATGTCCCAGGGTGCGTTGCGCGGGTTGAGCAGGTCGGCCGACGTCTCGGCCCCGCCCCAGCCCAGCTTCAGCGAGGGCGCCGCCAGCCAGCGGAAAGTGTTGGCGCAGACCAGCAGCCAGTCGCTCGGCCGGTCGCCCTTGTCGTACTTCAGCAGGGCTTCGACGGGCGGACAGTTCGGCGGCGGCGCAAAGATCCAGTGATCGCGGTAGGGGATGACGGCCAGGCGGCCCGGGCCCACGTCGCGCACGCCCATCAGCGGCGGCGCGGAGGTGACGGCCGCTTTCGGCAGCCAGGCCTGCAGGCTCGGGTCGTTGCGCCGGTCGGTCACGGTGTGCAGGCTCGGCGCCCCGCGCACGGTCACCGTCCACTCCGGGCCGAATTCGTACGACATCGGCGGTTCCCATCCGGTGGTGGAGTGCGACAGGACCGTCAGCACTCCGCGCACCCCATCGCGCACCGGCGCAAAGACCTGCGCACTCCAGGAGAGCTCGCCGAACGTCACGTTGACGATATTGGAGCGGTCGGCGTCCTGCAGCATTTCCCACCGCGGCCGGGCGCCCTGCGACGCCAGCCACTCGCACGATCGGCCGAAGTCCTTCTCCGTCGCGCTCCACGACGGATTGCAAGCGAGCACGCCGCCGCCCCGGGCCAGGAACCCATCCACGGTCTGCCGGTCGGCGTCGCTCAGCGTCGCGACGACGAGCACGTTGTAGCGGTTGCTGGCGATGGTCGCGGCCAGCGTGCCGCGCGCGCAGGTCCCCACCTGGATTCCTTGGGCGTGCAGCGGTTGCGTGATGTACGAGGCATGCGGCGTGAATCCATAGAAGAGCACGGCCGGGGCCGGTTCCGCGGCCCGGGCGGATGCAATTCCGGCGAGCGTCGTTGCGAGGCAGAGCGAGGTTTTCAGATTCATGGTTGTCTCCTTAAGCGATCGTCATACCTTTCGTACCACACTGGTTGCCGCCGCGAGGACTTCGTCCTCGATGGCCTCGGTGAAGGGCAGGCTACCGGACATCAGGGGCACGGTCATGACGGCGTACCGCATCGTCCCGGCCTGGTAATACTCGCGCAGCGGCGCGTACCCGAACCCGCCGTTGGTGAGCGACATCAACAACGCCTGGCCGCCTGCTTCCGATAGGAAGCGACGCTTGATGCGATGCATCATTTCGAATGGCAGCCCCGTGAACGTGAAGGCGCCGAGGCGCAACGCCTGCGCCGGCAGCGGCTGCCGCATGTTTCCTCCGGCCAGAATTCTCCGAATCCCCTTTGCGTAGACCATCGCCATCCGCGACTCGCGCTCCTCCAGCAGCAGGCCGGCCTTCGCGAGCGTAGCCTCGTGCTCCGCGAGCTTTGCGCGCAGTGCCGGCTCGTCGAACTTCGCCAGCGTATACGGCGCGATGTCCAACGCGGAGTCGATCTTGGTCGTTTCGAACGGCTCGGCCTGCTTGAGCCCTTTGCGGATCACGCCGGCAAAACGTTCGCCGAATCGTTCCAGCGCCACCAGCGATTGCGCGGCCGGTCCGTGCACGTGGTTGGTGTTGATGTCGCCCTGGGCGCCCTGCAGGAACAGTCCCACGGCGCCGGGGAATTCCTTTTCAACACGGTTCGTTGCCACGCCGACAAAATCGCCGTGAATCTCTGTGTTTCGCTCGCAACAGACGACCGGGTGGCACGAGAAGTACGTCAGGAACCCGGCGCACTTTCCGGCGCGCTCGACGCGGAAGACGTGTGCGCGGGTGTCGGTCTCGTCCGGGGTGTCGGTCTGCCACTGCCACGCCATGGCCAGTTCGTTCGTGCGCCCGGTATCCGGCAATTCCCGGTTGTAGGAAAAACCGGCCGCCTCCACCTCGGCGTGGTGGAACGAGGCCGGCGCGAGGTCGCGCACCGCGTCGATGCACGCTTGCGCCACGAAGCGCGGCAGGATTTCCACATACGGATCGTCGGGATCGCCCCAGCCGATCAGCTCCGGGAGCGTGCACGGTCCGGAATGCGTGTGCGTTGCGTGCACCATGATCTGGTCGTCGCGCAGGCCCGTCGCCTGGCGCACGATCTCGCGCACACGGCGCGTCAGCGCGGCGTTGACCGCGATCAGGTCGCAACTCACCAGCACCCACCGCGCGTCGCCCAGTTCGACTGCCATGGCGCGCGCATAGAGCGGCTCGACCACGCGTGTCGAGTGCCGGTTCAGGTAAGGCCCGAAGCCGCACAGTTCGACGCCGACGCGCGGCGTGATGTCTACTTTACCGAAGCCGGCTTTCATACCATTTTGGCGAGTTCGTGCGCGTGGCGCTGCACTTTGGCAAAGGCGGCCGCAAACTTGCCCAGGTCGCGTTGCGGCAGATCAAGATACCAATGATGGAACCCGACGCACCGCGCCGTGCCGACGTCGTCGCTCACTTGGCCGCTGTGGATCCGATACCGTGATTTCGGCACGTTCCACAACGGGTGACGCCAGACCGTTCCGTAGCTGCCATCCGCCGGCAAGCCTTCGGCCTGCAATGCGCGGATCACTTGGCTCTTCGTCGCCCCCGCCCAGTGGTGGAAATCGAGGATGGTCATGAAGCAGTAGTAGCTTTGGCGATGGCGCGTCGCCCGCCGGCCGCGCGCCTGCACCTTCACGCCGGGGATCCGCGCCAGTTCGCGCGTCAGGAAATCGGCGTTGCAGTTCCGGCGCTCGGTCAACGCCCGCAAACCGGCCAACTGGCCGTGCAGGACTGCCGCCTGGAATTCCGTTCCCCGGTAATTGTGGCAGATCAATCCCGGCGGCGGCCCGGCGGCCGCTTTGCCCTGCCGGGCGCTCAGGTCGTAACCGATGTGTTTGAAGCGGAAGAGCCGTTCGGCTAGTTCGTCGTCGTTGGTGGTCACGCAGCCGCCTTCGCCGCACGCCACGGTCTTGCTTTGCTGGAAACTGAAGGAGCCGATGTCGCCGAGACTGCCCAGCCCCTTGCCGTTCCACATCCCGCCGTGGGCGTGCGCGCAATCCTCGATGACCTTCAGGCCGTGCTTGCGCGCCAGCGCCAGCACGCGATCCATGTCCGCCATGCCGCCGTACAAGTGCACGGGGATGATCGCCTTTGTCCGCGACGTGATCGCCGCCGCCGTCTTCTTGACGTCCAGGCAAAGCGTGCCCGGCTCGATATCCACAAAGACCGGCTTGGCGCCGACGTAGAGCACCGCCATCGCTGTTGCCAGCCACGTCAGGGAGGGCACGATGACCTCGTCGCCCGGCCCGACGCCCAGCACGTGCAGCGCCGCCTCGAGCGTGACGGTGCCGTTGGCCATGAACCACGTGTGCCGCGCCGTGTGCAGCCGGGAAAAGTCGCGGCTGAACTTCTGTTCCCACGGCCCGTTCCAGGACCAGTTCCGGCTGCGGTAGAGTTCGACCAGGGCGTCTTCGGTGACCTTGTCCGTCGGCGGCCAGGCAAGCCTGACCGGCGTCTTGAATACGGGAGAGCCGCCCAACACGGCGAGCTTGTCTCTGTTCATCGCGCGAGTCTACAGAACCCGGCCGCCCGTGAGAAAGGAGAATCGGGCGGGTGTAACCAGGCACTGAGTCGTTGCTCTGCGTCAATGTGGGAGGCGCGCTCCGTCGCGCCGATTTACACATAACGGCCCAAGTCAGCCACTTCCCGGAGCGGAACGCTTTTGCGTTCCGGCCGGCGCGGGAAGCCGCGCCGCTCCGAGGCTGTGTGCACCAGTGAGGTCACGCATAGTTCCCGATGGATGCCGCTCAAGGTTCATCGGCGCGACGGAGCGCGCCTCCACATTGAAGCCCGATATTTCCGGCATCATTCGCAAGTGCAACCTCGCAAAACTGCCTATGTTGCACCCGCGACAGATATGGTATACTCGGCCCCTTTAACCAACAGGAGACGAAGCAGTGAATTCACGCGTTCGGATGATCGTGACGGCGGTTTTGTTGGGTTGGTGCGGTCTCGGCAAGGCGGAGTCGGCGGCTCTTGCCGTCTCGAACGCCGTCGATTTCGGGAAGTCGTTCGAGATCGTTAGCGGCGATTGGACCGCCAACGACCATGGCGCGGTCGGCGTGAGTCCCCGTTACCGCGACGTGCCCGGCACGGCCCTGGGCGACTTCGCGGACGACGCGCACACGTACTTCGTCGTCCACGCCGTGAACCTCTGGCGCTATGCGCTGACGGGCACGACCAACTGGGACAACTACACGCTCGAAACGACCGTGAAGATCCTGAGCCCGGCGCCGGTCGCTGGCGTCCGCCCCGGCCAGGGCAGCGTCTTCATGAACTACCAGTGGGGCCGCGAGGCAATGGGATCCGACGCCGCCCTTCTGGTCCGTTACGCCGGGCCGGACCGCAACTACATGGTCCGCCTCTCCAGCGGCTTCGGCCACGTCGAACTTTGGAAGACCAAGGGCGGCGTGGTGCGGGTCGCCCCGTTCGCGTTTGCGGCCGACAAGGACTACAAGGTGGCTGTGACCGCGGCCGGGAACTGGATCGTCGTCGCCGTCGACGGCCGGGAGCTGATCCGCTACTGCGATACCGTGGACCCGATCCAGACGGGCAAGGCCGGCATCGCCGTGCGGGAAAGCAAAGTGCAGTTCGCGGATATCCGGGTGAGCCCCGTGGCGGCGATCACCGACAAGGCCCCGAAGCACAAAGCCGACTTCAAGGTGCGGACGTGGGTCGGCCGGTCCTACATCTTCGACGGCGACGAACCGATCGCCCATTTTGGCGACAGGCCCGACTCGCCGTTCCTGGAAGAAGTCAAGTTCGTGCCGGGGTTGATGCCGTTCTGTACGCTCACCGGCACGCCCTCCTGGGGGATCGACTGGAAGTCCAATATTGAATTCCGGATCGTGCGGGACGGCGCCACGCTGGGCTGGACGTGGGCGATGGAGGAGAAGAACGGCAACTGCAAGGGTGTGAGCACCTGGGCGCTGACCTATGAGCCGAAGATCGGCTACGTCTGGGACCACAAAACCAAACTGACTGCCCTAACCGATGACAAACAGCGCTGGGCGTTTGACCTGGCCGATCCCTGCCTCTACCAGACCGTGGCGCCGGCCACGAGCAAGATGCCGGCCTGCCGGACGAACGCGAACTACGCGCTATGGCAGGGCACGAACGGGCCGTGCAATTCGTTCCCGGCCAATCACCAGTTTAAGAATGCCGGCGGCACAACCGAGGGCGACCGGTTGGTCAAGCAGGGCGGCTTTTGGGCCACGACCGTTGACGACTGGGCGGTTGCGTTCGAACTGCCGGCGGACAATCCCTTCCAGTATGCCGGCGACTATTGCCACTGGGGCCTGGATCAGCACCTTTCGCCGTCCTCGTTGGGCATCAACGGCGAAGCGACCAAGAAGCCGGTCAAGAAGGGCGCCGTCTACGAGGGGCACGTCCGCATGTATGCCTTCCCGCCGGCCAAAGTTAGGGAACTGCTGGCCCAGAGCGTGCCGCCCCCTTCGGCCAACCCGGCCCTGTTGTCGCAGTTGATGCTCGTGCACGAGGAGCCGACCAACCATTTCAGCGAGTGTGTCAACGCCGTCGCGGGCGACTCCAAGTTGCGCTGGCTGGGGCAGTACGCCATCGACCGGTCCGTCGGGCACGGCGATTCCATATCCATGCGCATCGATGGCGCCAAGACCGGGGCTAACGGTGACAATTCGCCGTGGATGGAGATGGGCCCGTCCTATCGCTCCGGCCCGTACACGGGCCTGAAGTACCGCATCGGCCTGTGGGTCAAGGCGGACAACTTCAAGGGCAAGGTGGCCATTAGGGCCAAGGATATTACGTTTCCGTCAAAGCGGGATATCCCCAAGCAGGAAGCCGAACTGGCGATCGACGGCAAGTGCGACTGGACCCACGTGAGTTTCGAAACCGACTTCCCGCGCCTGGCGCACTTCTGGAAGATGTACATCGACGTCCGCGGCGAAGGCACCGTGTGGGTCGACGACGTGGAGATCGTGCCGCTCGGGCCGACGTAAGGGCGGAGCCCCGGTTCGGAGTTTGCAGGCGGCCGACCTTCGGCGATGGTGATGAACGTCGTGTGCGTGTTTGGGTAGGGCGACGGCATCCTTGCCGCGCCGTGACAGTGGCGCGACAGTAACGCTTTTGTCGCGGCGGGTTGGTTGTCTGTGTCACGCCTATTGCCTTCTCGACTTCAACCAACCCGTTCCCTTGTCGTAGTCTCCGGCTTCGGACCAGCTAGGCAGGGCACGTAGCACATCTGCGGATGCCACACGCCAAGTTTCGACAGGATTTACAGGATTGCACGGGACTTGTGTGAATCCAACCCTCTCAAGAGCCTATCCCGAGACCTGTCTACCACTTGCGGAGCGGCGCGGCTTCCCGCGCCGGCCGGAGCCGGAAGCGGCTCCGCTCCCCGTGGCAGGAGGGTTTCGGATAGGCTCTACCCGAGGCTTCGCCAATCGGGGAAGATGCCGCAGCCCGAATCCTTCGACTAACCGGCGTCGACGTCACGCTCTGTCCCCGCTGCAAGGCCGGCCACCTGCAATGTGTCAGCAGACTTCCCTCCGCGCGTGATGGACCCGCATGAACGTGTCCCACATCCGGTCAGGGTCTAGCCGGCTCGGCGAGCGCCTTCCGCCCGTCAACGCCGCGGTCTGTTCACGCCAGCCAATTGCGCCTGGCAACCGTCGCCGGTCGTCCTCTTCGCGCGGCCTGAAACCCCACCGGCAAACGCTTCTGCTCCCCGCCATGCGAACCGCCCTGCCACGGCCGGCCCTCCCGCCGCCCTTCCAAACTCCATAGCGCCGCACCGGTAACCCGCGGCTCCGTCCAACGGCATTTTATCCCTCATGTGGCTCGAATTAGCCTTGATCCCTACCCACCACCGTCCTACGCTCGCCACACAAGGGATAAAACGCTATTCGTTAGGAGACACGAGAGAGTGACATCCATGCTTCCGTGGTCCGAACAACCGTACCCCGGCTACGCCACTGTCATGGTGCTCTGTTCGGCATTTATCCTTGGCGCTGCAAATTGGTTCGTTTGGTCCGGCGTACTGCCGCCGTGGGGGCTTGCCATTGCTGCAGTCGCCACGGTGGTCGTCATGATCACTGGCAGTTACGGACGTCGTCTTCTCATCCTCGTTGTCCTGGTGATGTTGCTGCTCATTGGTGCAAGAAGGAAAGCAAACGAACCGCCAACAACGGACTGCTCGCCTCTTTCACACCGCGCCGCCGCGGTGTGAAAAGGGAGAGCCCCTGCGTTGGCCCGCAAACAGGGGCGAAGAGGATTGCCCACGCCTGCCGGAAGGAGGTATATTATCGACATGACAACGGTACTGGAAATCGAGCGTGCGATTGAGCAACTGCCGAGTGACCAGTTCTCCAAGATCCATGACTGGATCGTGGAGAAGGACTGGCAGACGTGGGATGCGCAGGTCGAGCGCGACAGCGCCGACGGCAAGCTTGACTTCCTCGTGGAGGAGGCTCTGCGAGATACCGAGTCCGGCGATACGAGACCGCTCTGATGCACCGAACGAACCGACGTTTCTGGCGCTGCTACGACGCCTTACCGCCGGAGATACAGAGGGTCGCCGATCAGAGTTTTGCCTTGCTCCAGCGCGACCCTCGGCACCCATCCCTTCATTTCAAGAAGACCGGCAAACTGTGGTCGGCTCGTGTGGGGATCCACCATCGTGCGCTTGCCGTGCCCGATCCAACTGGATTCCTGTGGGTCTGGATCGGCACTCACGCGGAGTACGACAGGCTGATCTTAGGCCAACAACGGCAGCCAGGCCAGAACTCGCCCTGACGGGTCCGTTCAGCCTACTGCCCACCGTTGGTACGCCAATCGCATATTGACGTCAAATGTATTCTATTGTATTCTATTCCGGTCTGAACGAAGAAACGGATAGGAGACGAGGATGTCCAAAACAGTGACATTGCGACTAGACGACAGTGTCTATCGGTTATTCAGAGGAGTGGCCGAACGGGAGAATAGACCCATCTCGAACTTCATCGAGACGGCCGTGTTGCGTTTCGTGCAGGACCACGAAACCGTAGATGAGTTTGAGATGGCGGAGATCCGCGCGAACACCGGTCTCAATCAAAGCCTGAAGCGAGGGCACCAGGATGCCAAACACCGACGCGGCTCATTCGTCTGAATTCCGGATCTTTGAGACCGATGAGTTCAAGAAGGCGTTAGCGCGGTTGGGACCACCTCGGTTTCTGCCGAACAAACTGGAGAGTTACATCTACCCCCAGTTGCAGCAGGGACCGTACTTCGGTCCTAACATCCGTAAGTTACAGGGCTACGCGCCCGCAACATGGCGACACCGAACAGGCCCATATCGGATCTTCTACTCCGTAGACGAGGGTGAGAGGATTGTGTTCATGCTGGCCATCGACGATCGGAAAGACGCATACCGGTAGTCAGGCCATCCGCTCTCCACAGGCCAGAACGCCAGGACTCGGAGATGCGCCCGCGCGTCAGTCGACAATGGAAGGTTGAAACGGGAGGGCGCGGTTGTATACCCTACCTGCCGCCGTCTCGGATAATGCCGTCTGCTACAGTTCTGGAGGCCTTCCCTTGCCGCCGCAAGGGTTCTGCAAAGGCCCTGCAACGCCAAAGGGAGGAATAGGATGAAGATGCCAGCGAAGTTGTCGAATGCTCTCATTTGTGCCGGGGCGCTTGGGGTCACCGCGTTGACCGCGTTGGGCGCTGACAGCGGCGCCACGCCCCCGCGCGCCGTGCCGACGGACGGCGCGATCACCCTCACGGACTACGGCTATCGCGAGTGGAGCCCGGAGCTGGTGCACTACACCGTGGGCACTCGGTTCAAGCCCGGCCATGCCGTGGTCCGCGCGCCGGACGGCCAGGAGATCCCCTGCCAGGTGGAGGACGGGATACTCAGCTTCGTGGCGGCGCTGGCGAAGGGCAGCAGCGTGACCTATCGCGTCGCCGCCGGCAACCCGGACCCGAAGGCCACGGCACTGACGGTGCAGAAGGGTAAGGACCGGATCGAGGTCGGCAATGCCTTCTTCCGTCTCCGCCTGCCCGCGGCCGGGATGAAGACGTTCAAGGCGCCGGTGGACGCGGCCGACGCCGCGCAGGTGCCGGCCCCGATCCTCGGCTGGCAGCCGGCGGGCGGCACGTGGATGGGCGGCGCACGGTTCGTCACCGACCGCAAGATCAGCGGCTATGCGTTCAAGGTGTTGCGCGAGGGGCCGGTGTGCTGCGAGGTGGAACTGCGCTATCAATTCGTCCCGGCCGGCGAGTACGTCTGCCGGGCCCGGATCGTGAACGGGCTTGACCACGCGGAGTTCGTCGAGGAGTTTGATTTCGGCGCGATCACCCAAGGTCAGGACTTCCTGCTCCTGGAACTGCAGAAAGGCTTCGCGCCCGCCACGCTCGGTCGCTGCATGCCCGGCGGCGAAGCGGCCCGCGCGACTACCGACCGCAAGCCGCTGGCGGAATATCTGGCGGCGAAGATGAAGGACGGGGCCAACCCGCCCGCGCCGGTCGGCGGCGCCGGGGTCACGCCCATGCCGCCGCGGCCCGAGCCGGGCATGGTACTCCTGGAGAAGATCGTGGCGGGCGGCAAGTGGGGTGGGTTGATCGGCGGCATCGAACTGCGCGCCGCGGCACCGGCCGCCGCCCAGCTGCCGGCGGACCGCGTCGCCGTGGCGCCGCTGCACGTCGGCGGATGGCGGCGGGCCATGGCGCTGACGGTCTGGCAGAAACCGGGCGCGGGCATCGTAGTCGCGCTGCCGATCAGCGTGCGGCACATCACCTGGTACGCCGAGACAACCGACGACATCTCGCCGTTCTCCTCCCACGAGCATGATGCCGGGCTGAAGCCCAGCTACGGCCGCCGCGACTGGGCGCTCAGCTTTGCCGCCGACCCCGCCGCCGTCCAGGAGACCATCGGTTACATTGGCCTGGACAACTACAAGAACTGGATGCTCGAGTGGCCGGAGACGGCCAAGGTCTCCGACTATCCCCGCGCGGCCTTCACCCAGGCGGACATTGCGCGCTTGAAGAAGAACCTGGCCCAGTACCCGGACCGGGAGATGCTGGCCAAGTACTACGTGGTAAGCGGCAACAAGGAACATGCGATCGCGCATGGCCAGGAGGCGGCCGACGGCGTCGTCTCGCAGATGGGTTATCTCGGCAACTGGTATGTCGGCGGCCTGTCGCACTACCGCCAGTCCCAGGGATTTGCGCGGCTGACGCCCCTGGCCGATGACGCGCTGGCGTGTCCCGACCTGCCCCCTGAGCTGCGGCGCGCGCTGCGCCGGTCGCTGGCGTTCGGCGCCTACATGATGGCCGAGCCGGATTTGAACCCGCGCGGCGTCGGGGTCCACCTGGGCAACAACAACATGAGCATCAACCGCACGTGCCCCCTGATCGACCTTGCCGGGTTGCTGCCCGACCACCCGCAGTACGCGTACTGGATGGAACGGGGCACGGCGTTCGTGCGGTACAAGCTGGCCACGCATAACGCCTGGGACGGCGCAAACCTGGAGTGCCCCACCTACCAGCTCTACGGCCCGACGCGCTTCCTCGATGAAGCGGTCACGATCATCCACAACACCGGCGGACCGGATTTCGCGTCCTACGTGGCGGCGAACGTAGGCTACCTGGCCAACCTCACCATGCCCGACGCCCGCGTGGACGGCCGGCGCATCATCCCCGGCATGGGCAACAGCTCCGACATGCTGGAGAGCATCTTCGGCGTCACGCTCAACAGCGTGGAGCGCGCCGATCCGAAGCTGGCCGCGCGCATGCTGGCGCTGGAGCAGCAGTGCTACACCACCGAGCCGCTGGTGAACCTGCTCAACAACGACGGCAACGCCACCTTCGCGTTCAACTTCCGGCCGGACCTCGTCCCGCAGAATCCCGGTCTGACGACGACGATCATCCCCACCTATGGCGTGGTCTTCCGCGCTCACTACGGCAGCCCGGACGAGACAGCGCTGCTCCTGCGCGCCGGCATCAACTGGGGCCACTGGGATACGGACCCGCTGAACACCATCCTCTATGGCAAGGGCGCGCCGTTGTCGCCGGGCACCGGCTATCAGTACTATTACGGCGTCGGCGTGCAGGACAATATCATCTACCACAACCAGGTGAAGGTGGGCGCCTACAACAAGCCGGAGATTTTCGGCCGGGTGGACGGCGCGGTGCAGGACTATGGCTTCGGCGCGCAGGCCGACTACGCGGTGGCCAGCCGCTACTACCCGCCGGAGGCCTTCGACGAGTACAAGGACGGCCAGCGCGTACGCCAGGGTGAGGGCATGAGCTGGAACCGCCACGTGCTCTTCCTGAAGAGCGCGACGCCCGCGGGGGCCAACTACTTCTTGATGCGCGACACCTTCCCCTCTTCGACGGGTTCGACTGGCTCACCGCAGGCAGGCTCAGGGCAGGCGGGCAGCAGCGGCCGGCCGACCTGGTGGACCTGGATGAACCTGGACGGCCCGGAGAAGGTGAGCGTCGATGGCAAGGCCTTCGATCCGGCGGCGGTGCCTCTCAATAAGCTGGTGCCCGAGGCGCAAATGCCGACCATGACCGGGCGTACGCTGGAAATGAAGACCGCCTACGGCGCGAGCACCTACTTCTGGTTCACCGAGGCGCTGCCCATCCGGGCGCGCATGGTGTGGGATTACCCCCAGGGCGGCCGGCTGCGCATGACCAGCGACCAGTTCCCGAAGCTCGCGCCCAAGGAGACGAAGACGACCATCGAGGCGGTGGCGAAGCCGGGCGCGGACTACAACTACGTGGTCTATCCACATAAGGACGCGGAGCCCGTGCCGACGTGCACGGACCTTGGCGGGGGCGTGAAAGTGACGACCACGGAGTCGACCGACTACCTCTTCATCAGCGATACCCCGCTGCACTTCGCCAAAGAGGACGTGGTGTTCACCGGCAAGGCCGGCGCGGTGCGGGTATTCGCCGATCGCGTGGTGCTGTGCCTGAACGCCGGCAACGGCCAGGTCGGCTATAAGGGCTGCGTGTTCAGCGGGCCCGGTCCGTTCGAGCGCGTAGTCAAATTGGCCGACCTCAAGGCCGGCGAGACGGCGGTGACCGACACCTACGAAAAGAAGGCGCAGACGGCCGACCTGGGCCGGGGAGTCGCCGTGCGCGGCGAGGGTCCGTTCAAGGCGAAGCTGGACGGCGACACCATTCGCCTGACGATCGATGGCCGTGCGCGGGTGCTGTTCGTCACCCGCCCGGACTGGATCGAGCGGCCGCAGTACTGGATTGACGGCCAGGAATGGATGGCCTGCTGGACCGATTATCCGGCGAGCGGCTGGGGCACGTACCGGGACACCAACCTGATTGCCCTCTCTGTGCCCGGCGGCAAACACGAGCTGACCCTGAAGAACCTGGTCTTTCCCGCAGGCTGGGCCCGGCCCTTTACGCCGACCCTGGCCGGGGCGCTGGTCCCGGCCGTCAGCGCCACGAGTCGCTAAGGAACACGGCATGCATGACACAGAATGGTTCGCCCGTTCAGGCTGGGGTGTCTTCTGCCACTACCTTACCGTACCGCCAACAACAGCAGATGCATGGAATCGCCGGGTCGATGCGTTTGATGTTGCCGGGCTCGCGCGACAGTTGCAGTCGGTGAAAGCCCCGTACTTCTGCATCACGATCGGCCAAGGGTCCGGGCATTATTGTGCGCCGAACGCAACCTATGACCGTATCGCCGGGATCTGCCCGAGCAAATGCTCGCGGCGTGACCTTGTGTCTGACCTGCATGAAGCCCTTCATCCGCTGGGGATCGAATTGCTGGTCTATGTGCCCGCCGATGGTTCGTGGGCCGATCGAGAGGCGCGCAAGGGACTGGAAATGCCTCGGCATTGGGGCGACGGCGGATTTGAATGGGGATCCGGTGAACGCTGGGCGCAGTTCCGGTGGGTTGAATTCATGCGGCATTGGGAAGCGGTGTGCCGCGACTGGTCATTACGCTGGGGGTCAAAGGTGCAGGGGTGGTGGGTGGATGGGTGTTACGGAGCTGAGTTTCGGTATCCCGATCACGAGGAACCTAACTTCCGGACGTTGGCTGCTGCACTTCGCGCCGGCAATCCGAACGCGATCATCGCCTTTAACCCCGGCATCCATACGCCGGTGATCCACTACACGGATCACGAAGACTTCACCGCGGGAGAGGTCGCGGAAGCCCTGCCTGAATGCAAAGGCCCGTTCGTTGCGGGACCCAGCGGACACAAAGACCGATTCCACATGCTGTCCTACCTTGGCGAATACTGGTGCACAGGGCAGCCTCGCTTTCCGAATGAAATGGTCTGCGGCTACACTCAGCACGTCGTGAGCAAGGGCGGAGTGATCACCTGGGATGTCCCGATCCAAGAAAACGGACTGATTCCCGAATCATTTATCAAGCAACTCAGAGCCATCGGCAACGGCATCGCACATAAACCATAGACTCGCTTCTGGGGCTTTCCAAAATGCGCGAGCGCGTGGCCTGCTTCGGCGGCGAGTTGCGATTGGATTCCTCCCCGGGCAAGGGAACCTGTGTCACCCTGGCCATGCCGACGACCTGACGGTTGAGGCAACGATTCCCCGGGGTGGCACCACGCCTACGCCATACGGGTCGATCCACCCTTGATTCACCGCGACCGGCATCCTACTCTGCCTGCCATTGAAGGGTAGTCAACCTTGTCACTGAGTGTCTGGCGGCACATATGCAGGAGAAGATGGGATGACATCACGAGAGAGAGTGCTCCAGGCAATCGCCCACAAGCCCACGGACCGGGCTCCGGCCGACTATGGAGCGCACCCGTCCGTAACCGACGGGCTG
Source organism: uncultured bacterium (assembly GCA_903895695.1). Taxonomy (GTDB): domain Bacteria; phylum Verrucomicrobiota; class Kiritimatiellia; order CAIKKV01; family CAITUY01; genus CAITUY01. The sequence goes on along the minus strand of CAITUY010000178.1, from coordinate 44,513 downwards.
ATGCGGAAACTGGGCGTGGCCGATTACGAGGAACTGCTGAAGGCTCTTGGCGTGGACATGCGGCGGGTCCACTTCGACTACGGACAGCCGGACACGGGGCCCGACGCCGATGGCTACTGGCGGAACCTGTGGGGAGCCAAATACCGGAAGAACGACCCCGGCGACGGCCGCCCGACTACCCTTGCGCCGTTCACGGAGGAGACGAGCCTCGCGGAGGTCCACAGTCATCACTGGCCTGACCCGGGCGTTCTCGACTACACGCAGGTGCGCGGGCAGTGCGAAAAGGTCCATGACACGTATGCGACTTTCGGCGCACCGTGGAGTCCGTTCTTCCACGAAGTCGGTTGGCTTATCGGGCAGGAGAACTTCATGGTGTGGATGCACACGAAGCCCGAGGTGGCGCATGCCATTATTCAGCATGTGGTGGATTACGAGGTCGAAGCCACCCGGCGTTTCCTGGAGGCTGCCGACGGTCTGCTGGACATCGCCTATTTCGGAAACGATTTCGGAACCCAGCGCGGACTGGTTGTATCGCCCGGGATGTGGAACGAGTTCTTCCGCAAACCGCTGAAGCGCTATTTCCAAGTGTCCCATGAGCACGGCTGCAAGGTGATGAAGCACTCATGCGGCGGCGTGCGCGACATTATCCCCGCCCTGATTGAAGACGGGGTGGACATCCTGGATCCCATCCAAGTGGCAGCACAGGGAATGGACTTGGCGGGCTTGGTGCGGGATTTCGGTGGCGATCTTTGTTTCCATGGCGGCGTTGACACCCAAAGAACGCTGCCCTTCGGAACGACGGAGGATGTCAGGGCCGAGGTCCGGTCCTACCTGGAGATCACAAAGGGGCGGGGCGGATACATCCTGTGCGGTAGCCAGGAGTTCATCGAGGACATCCCCCTGGAGAATATCCTGGCGATGTATGACGAGAACCGAAAGAGCATCCGAGGCGGGGGCGGCGCACTGCAATGAAGATACTGATCATGACGGACATGGAGGGCGTTGCCGGCGTCCTGAATCATGACGACTGGGTGCTCCCGTCCGGGCGGTTCTATGCGAAGGGCGTACGGCTTCTGACCGAGGAGGTGAATGCCGCCATCGATGGGTTCATGACCGCCGGGGCGAAAGAGGTCCTGGTGGTGGATGGCCATGGGGCGGGCGGGATCGATCCGGAAACGCTCGACGAAAGAGCATTGCTGCTCCGAGGCCCCGGCGAGCCGGCGTGGCCGTGGGGGTTGGATCGCACATTTTCCGCCGTGGCATTTGTGGGGCAGCATGCCAAGGCAGGGACGCCGTACTCGCACATCACTCACACGCAATGGTTCAACTATGCCGACATGCGGGTGAACGGCATTTCGATCGGTGAGTACGGGCAATTCGCGTTGTGTGCGATGGAACTGGGGGTCCCGGTGATTTTGGCCTGCGGCGAGGAGGCGCTGACCGTGGAGGCAGCGGCCCTGACGCCCGGGGTCGTGACCGTGTCGGGCAAGCGCGGGTTGCTGCCCGATGGCCTGGACGACCTGGATGCCGAATCGTACCGGAGCGCCAAACTGAGCGCCGTCCACAAGTCGCCCAAGCTTGTCCGGTCACTGATTCGCGAAGGCGCAGTGCGGGCGCTCCAGACGTTGAAGGAGAGCGCGGGGGCATTCCGTTTTCCCGTCCTGAATTCGCCCTACACGCGAACGGTTCGGTTCCGGAAGAACGGGAGCGTTGCGCCGTACGAGACTTCCGACAAACACCCGGATAGCATCATTGCGCTCATGAACCAGCCGATTGCCAAGAGTTGAGAAGAGAAGGACAACGCCGGGCGACGGCACAGCAGGAAAGGAATCCCCGATGAAACTTCGTAACGACCTTTTGGCGCCTGACGGCGCCCAGGGGCTGGAAGTGGTTCAACTGACAACCGGTCCCCTGCCAAGTTCGCACCTCTACATGGAAGCCCAGGTTTTTACGCCGGACTCCAAGCGCTTCGTGCTGCACGAATCCGCTACGGCCCATGGCAGTTCGAAGGACGATCCCCGTCACCGGTATCTGGTCTGTGATCTTGACGACAATTGCGCCCTGCGTCCCATCACCGACGAAACAGGAGTCACCGCTCCCTCGATCTCGCCTGATGGAAGACATCTTTACTATTTTGTCGATCAAACTGAGGTCAACGGCGGGAAGTTGACCTTGAAGCGCGTGGGCCTCGACGGGACGGACCGGCGGACGTTACTCGTCGTGGATAGTGTCCTTCCCGGGACGGCTTATCGTCCGAGTTGCATCTATCCCCTGTCCACCATCCGTTCGGACGGCAAGCGCCTGGCCCTGTCGTGCTTCCTCGGTGACGGTCGCCGGGAAGAGCAGCCGTGGGGATTGATGGTCTTTGACCTCGTCCGTCTGTCCGTGGAGTTGATCTTGGAAGGGCCGAGCTGGTGCAACGTGCACCCCCAGTATTCTCGATCGACCGATGAAGCGAAACGGCGTGATATCCTGGTTCAGGAGAATCACGGAAATTCGTGTGATGCGGCCGGCGAGATTCGTCGTTTGGTCGGCGGCAACGGGGCCGACATCCATGTGATCAAAGATGACGGAACGGACTTCGGGACCATGCCGTGGGGACGGGATGGCAATGAACAATGCCAGGGACACCAGTGCTGGCGGGGGAAAACCGATTGGGCCATTACCAGCACCATGACGAAGGAGCCGGCAGAGTGCCAGTTGATTGAAAGTAAGGCGGTGACGGAAGCGGGGCACCTGGGGGCCGCTTCGCCAGGGGGAATCCGCAACGACCTGAGCCGGAAGGTCGATGCCCCCTGCTTCTATCACTTCGCCACCGATGCCGCGGGCCATTGGCTGGTGACTGACACCGGGAAGACGGATCACGGCGGACGCCTCTATATCGCGAGGTTTCACCGAGCGGGAAGAGATGCGCTCTCATCCTGGACCTGCGTGGCCCATCCGCGTTCGTCCTGGGGCCCGGACGTGCATATCCATCCCTGCCTGTCACCGGACGGCACCAAGGCATTCTTCAACTCCGACGAGTCGGGCCACTTGCAGGCCTATATGGTGCGCGGCCTGGAGGCACTGCAGGGACAGCCGTAAGTCGAAGGCCTCGTGACGTCAGGCCCCGGTGATATCCACGCGGCGGGCAAGGCGGGCGATGACAATGGCCAGTACCGTGGCCATGAGCACCAGCACGGCCACGAGCACGGTGCGACCGGTGGGCCAGGTCCAGCGCGGGGCGGGAGCGGGCGGGACCGGGGTCGCGGCCGCCAGCGTCCACAGGTCGGCCGAACCCGAGGGGACGGGTTGCAGCACGGCGGCCGTGTCATACCGCGGCACATCGAACCCACGGCCCCCGGCGGCGAGCGCGTAGTGGCGGCCGGCCTTGGGGAAGAACAGGGCCTCGTAGCGTATCTCGCTCAGGCGAATCCCGGCAATCGCAATGGGCGGGTTGTCTTCGTTGTCGATCGTCAGGCGTAGGCGCCGGCAGCGGGTCTCCGGGATATCGAGAGACAGGGCGTCTTGCCGGATACGGCCCGCGCGGATGCGCGTAAGGCGGCCGGAGGCCAGTTCCTGCCAGGCGTCCGGCGTGTCAACGCGGCAACCCTCGACGCGCGCGGCGCGGCTGAAGTTCTCGTCCTCCGTCCGCAGCGTCAGGCGCGTCACAGGCCGGCCGCCGGCGTCGAACGTCGCGACGGTTCGGCGCTCGCGGGTGTCGGTAACAACGCTGGGGCCGTCCGCGTCGAACTCGGCGGTTTCAACGGCGAGTTGCTCGGCCACGGTTTCCTCCCGCTGTTCGACGAACAGGACGCGTTCGATGCGAAAGGGCTCGCGCAGGAACGAAGAGGTTTCGGTCTCGCTGTCACCGCCGCGTGTCTGGCGGACGATCTGGACCAGGGGCGAGTCCTTGCGTTCGACGATGTTGCCCAGCTCGATCCGGTAAAGGGTGTAAGGGCCGGGGGTCACGGGGATGGCGTCCTTGCGAACGTCGACGAAACGCGTGTAATCGTAGATCGCCTCATCCTTGGCCAGCGGGGCCCAGGTCTGGCCGTCGGTCGAGCCGTAGACGGAGACCAGTTTCTCAAAGTTCCGGACGCCCGATTCAAGCCGGATTTCGGCCGCCTGGGGGGAGCGGGCATCGCGGGCCACGGTGAGTTCCACGCGATTGCCGGACAGTTCGCGGAAGGCGGTGACGGGGGAGGGCGCCGGGAACGGCACCCGGCGCACCACCTGGCGGACGGGAACGCTGCGGCGCACCACGAAGGGCGTCTCGGCCCCGGTGTCGTCGAACAGCCGCAGGTTCGCCAGTGACTCATCGGCCACGGAGAACACGGCGGCGTCGAGGTAGAAGCGGCCGACTTCGTTGCGCGGCGCGGCGGGCGGGTCCAGGCGGCGTTGGAGCGTGAACTGGCCCGGGGCCACGGCGGCGTGGAGTGTGAGGGCGCATACGCAGGATGCGAGAGTCGCCGTCGCCCGGCCTGGAAATGGAGCCGGCCGTCCCCGGCCGGTAGCGACAGGCGCGGAACATGGGTTACCGGCGGAGGACCGCCGGCTCCATGACAGCCAGTGACACCATGGTGTAAGTAAAGGGCTCATGGCGCGTCCTCCCCGACGGTTGCGAATTTTCGGCTGGCGCGAAGGTAGGCGAATGAGCCCAGCAACAGCAGGGCGCCGACGGCCATGAAGGCGATGACGCGGTAGACCGACGGCATGTGTTCGAGGTCCACGAGGAACACTTTGGCGGTCACGATCGCGAAGAGCAGCAGCCCGGTCAGGCGGATCGGGCGGACGTTTCGCCAGATGCCGCCGGCGACAAAGGCCAGCGCGAAGACTGTCCAGAGGACCGAAACGCCGCCGGCCTGGAACGTGGGCACGCGCCATTTCAGCAGCGTGCTCAGCTCGAGCGTCGTGTAGAGCCAGAGCAGGGCCAGGGCGGCATACCCGAACGCCTGAGGCACGAGGCGGGCCCGGCGTCGGCCCGTTCCGTACCAGGCGCCCGCCAGCAGGGCCAGCACGGCGCCGAAGCCAAGCCAGCGCGTGAGGGCCAGGAACGGACTCCATTCCATGTCAAAGTAACACCCGGGACAGAAGCGCCACTCGGGCAGGTCGACGAAGAGGGTCTTGGCAACGGCGCCGGCAAGGAACACCCCGAGCGCGGCGAGGCTGACGGGCGAGCCCGAGTCCAGGTAGAGCGCGAGAAAGGCCAGGCCCGCGCCGCACCAGAGCAGGGTCAGGGCCGTGGGGCGCCAGGGCAGCCAGTAGCCGAACATCGCATAGAGTTCGAGATGCAGGTACACGAAAAGGAAGACAACCGTGCTCCAGAAGAATACACGGCTGGCGATACCCGCGGGCGCCAGATCGGGCGTATCCGGTAGCGGCTCCGCGGGTCGCAGCCGGGCCGCGCGGCGCTCGATGAGGAAGGCGGCCACGATGGACGCGAACGACACGCCGAACGTCCAGAGGCGGCTCGCCAGGGCTTTCCAGTAAAGCGCGAAGGTGTAATGGGCGGCCGTGGCGGCATCGATGCGGGGCATCTCGAACGCCATCAGGCGGAACAGGGTGATCCCGTAGACGGCGTAGCCGAGTTGGCGCAGGAAGTGGCTGGAGAGACGGTGGCCGAGCCACACGAACATGAAGGCCTGCAGCGCCCACGCCAGAGTGAGCGATTCCTGCTCCATGGCCAGCGGCATGGTCAGGGTCGTGTAGATGCCGGCCAGTGCGATGAGCGCGATCAGCAGGCCGCGGTCCTTGAGCCCACGGCTCACGAACACGGCCACGTGCAGCACGTAGTAGAGCGCCAGACCGAGCGTCATTACAGCCGGCCACGGCCGGCCCACAGCCGTGCGGATCAGCCAGTAGGCGGCCAGCGAAAACAGGCCGGCATTGAGGACGAGGTGGATCAACTCCAGGACGGTCGAGGCCGGGCCGCGTCGGAGGTTGTAGAGAAAGACGAGCGTGGACTGGATGGCGAAGAAGAGGCACAGGAAAGTGAGGGTGGCCGCGAAATCAGCGTGCGTGTAGGCGTCGCGGGAGGCCGCGTAGAGCAGCCACGTGAACGTGAAGCTGAGATAGTTCAGCAGGCGCCACTGGCGCAGATGGGCGATGCCGAGGATACCGAGGTTGAGCAGCAGGATGTAGCCGTAGAGGCCGGGCAGGTTCGGCGTGTTCGTGTGCAGCAGGATGGGCGTGAGGAAGCCGCCGATAATGCCAAAGATGGCGACGAGCATGGAGTTGGCGTAGAGCGCGAGCACGCCGGCGCTGACGGTAATCAGGATCATCAGGGCAAACATGAGTAACGTCGACTCGACGAGGTGGTAGAGCGGGCCGAGGGCGTACATGCTGAAGTAGAGCACGGCCAAGCCGCCGCCGGTGAACCCCTGGCCCAGCAGGTCCCAGCGTTTGCCCAACAGACGCAAGCCCGCGATCAGCAAGCCCAGTCCGAAGAGGGTGCTCATCACGACGCGGCCCGTGGGCCCGAGCAGGTTCCTGTCGATGGACCATTTGAGAAAGAAACCCACGCCGAAGACGAGGGCCACGATGCCTGCACGCACGAGCCAGGTGGTGCCCACGGCATATTCCAGGGTCACGCCCTTGGGCCGGAACTCCTCGCCTACCAGCAGCCACTGCCAGATGTGCATGAGGATATCCTGCACGGACTGGACGAACCGCGAAGGTGGCGCCGCCGGAGCGGCCGGCACGGACGGCGGGGGCGGGATCGGCGGGGGGCGCGGCGCGACGGCCGGCTCGGAGGGGCGGAGCTCTGCCAGGATGTCGCTGTAGGTTTTCGCGGAAGCCGGTGCAGGCGGCGAGGAGACGATGGTGCGCGCGCTTACCGGCGGCGAGGCGACCGGCGTCGTGGTGGGCGTACCGGCCGGCCGGGCGACGTCGGCCTCGGGCTTGCGGTCGCGGGGTTCCTGCCGGACGTTGGACGCAAGATCGGCAATCCGTTCTTCGAGGCGTTCGAGGTTCAGCCGGTTGAGTCGCCGCCGAAGGCTGCCGACCTGAAGAAGGGAGATGACCGAGAGCACCAGGATCGCAAGCAGGAGCAATTCGTGGTCCATGAGGGTTCTTATAGCACGGCGCCGGCGAACAGGGAAGGCGTGATCCTGGCTACCGGATGGCGAGTCCCGCAGTCGGCAGAGGGGTGCATCCGGGCTCATCAACGCATAGACTTGACCAAGTTAATCTGACCTGATTTACTGGTGTCATGAAGACCGCTGTGAACATCTATGATGCCAAGGCGCATTTCTCTGACCTTATTGCGACGGTCGAACGAAGTGGATCGTGCATGGTAATCTGTCGCCACGGCAAACCGGTCGCCGACCTGACACCGCATCGGGTGCACAAACAAGGTCCTTTGACTTCCGACCCAGCCCTGGCTGGCGCCCGTTTCCGCGGAGACCCGTGCTCCCCGCTCACCCCCGAGGACTGGCCGGAGGCGCTGCGGTGATCCTGCTTGATACGCATGTGCTCGTCTGGCTTGCGTCAGATCCCGGGCAACTCTCCAAGGCGGCTGTCCGCGCCATTGAGAAGCAACCCAAAGCACTCTGCATCTCCGTGGTCTCGGCGTGGGAAATCGCGTTGCTAGTCAAGCGCGGGCGGTTGGAGTTGCCGCTGCCGCCGGGCGAGTTCATCACGCGCGCTATCCGGCATCACGGGCTTGAGGAACTGCCCTTGGAGCGCCGCGTGGTCGAACGCGCGGTCGCGCTGCCCGACATTCATAGCGATCCCTTTGATCGGATCCTGGCAGCCGAATGCCTGGAGCGAGGTGGAACCTTGATCTCGCGCGACACGATTCTCCCGCGCTACCCGCGCTTGCGTGTCATCTGGTGATTCGCTCATGTTGAGGCTCCCGCCTCTCCCAATTCCTCACTGCGCCGGGGACAATTCTAAAAAGCGGATGTGGAAGCGGTTGGACGATGGTTCCGAATCGCGCCAGAAGGGCGGGGCTTCGTAGCGCCAGCTTCGCCTTGAGGTGCTGCCATTCGTACAGAACCTGTCCGCTCGTTTCCACGATGCGGGTCAGCATTCGGCGTCTGCCGATCTTGCGCGCATTGAAGTCATACCCACGCCTCTCGGCTTCGCGGTGTACCGACGCGAGGTAAGTGGCGATGGCGGCGACGGGATCCTGCTGTTGCCTGAACCGATCGAGTTGGGGATGGTGACGATAGCCCTTGGTCTTGCCACGCAAGACCGCCTGTGCCAGCAGCCCTTCCCGCCAGAGGGCGAGCAGCCCCTGGCGGTCCAAGTACTGCGGATGCAGGGTCCAGAGTCGCATGTCTTGTTCCTGCCGCACTGCAGGGCGTACGCTCTGCGGGCGCCGTGACAGGAACGCTACTGACACGGCGCGGCAAGGACCCGCCACGGCGGGCAGGTAACCGTCGCCCTACCGAGGATACACGCATGAGCGTGTATCCTCATCGAAGAGTTAGCGCTTGCTCGTCTTTTTCGCCTTCGTCTTCCGGACTGGCTTGGCGGCCGGCCGGGGTTGGATGGCGATCAGCGGGTTGGCGGCCGAAACCGTGCAGGTGGCCGTGGACTCGGCCAGTTCCGTGGCCAGGTCGCGGACGGTACCGTCGAACTCGGCCTTGCTGCCGGGCTTGATCTCCTTCACCTCGGTGGGCAGGCCGATCTTGTCCAGGATGCCGATGAACGGCTCGGGATCGAGCTGCTCGACGTTGACCATGGTCTTGGGGTCCCACACGCCCTGGGCCACGAGCATGGCCGCGGCCACCGGCGGCACGCCCGCCGTGTAGCTGATGCCCTGCGACTCGACTTCCTCGTAGCAGGCGTGGTGGTCCGAGACCTGGTAGATGAACACTTCGCGCTTCTTGCCGTTCTTCCAGCCCTTGCAGAAGTTGCCGATGCAGGTCTTGCCCGTATAGCCGGGCGCGAGCGTCTTGGGGTCGGGCAGCAGGGCCTTGACGACCTTGAGCGGCACCACTTCCTGGCCGGTCGTGAGTTTGACCGGCAGGTGCGAGAGGAAGCCCAGCGTGCGCAGCACGGTGAACACGTTGATGTAGTGGTCGCCAAAGCCCATCCAGAAGCGAATGCTGTTCGCGTCGATGTTCTTGGACAGTGAGTGCAACTCGTCGTGGCCGTTCAGATAGATCGGGCACGGGCCGACCACCGGGAAGTCATAGACGCGCTTCACGGAGTGCGTCGGGTATTCCTTCCACTTCCGGTCGATCCATGTCCAGACCTTGATGAACTCGCGGAAGTTGATCTCCGGGTCGAAGTTCGTCGCGAAGTACTTGCCGTGCCGGCCGGCGTTGACGTCCATGATGTCAATGGTGTCGATTTTGTCGAGGTAGCGCTTCTGCGCCAGGGCGCAGTAGGCGTTGACCACGCCGGGATCAAAACCCACGCCCAGGATGGCGGTGAGCCCCTTGGCCTTGCAGCGGTCCATGCGTTTCCACTCGTAGTTGGCGTACCACGGCGGCTCCTCGCAGACCTTGTCCGGGTCCTCGTGGATGGCGGTATCCATGTAGACGGCGCCCGTGGCGAGGCAGGCCTCGAGCACGGACATATTGATGAACGCGTTGCCGAGATTGATCACGATCTCGGACTTGGTGTCCTTGATCAGCTTGATCGTCGCGGGGATGTCGAGGGCGTCGAGTTGGCGGGAGTACAGTTTCCGGGAGGCGACCTTCAGGTGCTTCTTGCGCCGAACGCTCTCGATGATCTCGTCGCACTTGGACTGCGTGCGCGAGGCGAGGCAGATATCGCCCAGCACGTCGTTGTTCATGGCCGCCTTATGCGCCGCAACGTGCGCGACGCCGCCGGCCCCGATGATGAGTACGTTCTTCTTCATGATGCTCTCCTACGAAAGACTCGCCACGTAATCCTTGTACCCAAATGTCCGGACCGTATCCAGCGTTCCGTCGAGTCGTTTGACGCAAATGGACGGCATGGGCAGTCCATTGAACCAGTTCTTCTTCACCATCGTGTAGCCGGCGGCATCGGCGAAACGTACGGTGGTACCGGGTTTCGGCCGGGCCCGCAGGCGGTACGTGCCAAACACGTCGCCGGCCAGGCAGGAGCGCCCGGCGATCATGACTTTGAAGCGGCCGGCGGCCGGTGCTGTAAGCTTCGGGCTGGTCTTGTAGATCAGGTGGTCCAGCATGTGGGCTTCGGTCGAGGCATCCACGATGGCGATGTCGATCTCGTTGTGCACCACGTCCAGCACGGTGGTCACGAGTTGGGCGGTCTGGGTAATCGCCGCCTCGCCGGGTTCCAGGTAGATTTGAACGCCGAAGGCTTCACTGAACGCCTTCAGCCGGGCGCAGAACCGGTCGAGGTCGTAGCCGGGCTTGGTGAAGCAGAGCCCGCCGCCGAGGCTGACCCACTCCATGTTCTTGAGCAGGGCCCTATAACGGCGGCCGATCCGGTCGAGGGCGTCGCAGAAATTGTCGAGGTCATCGTTCTCGCAGTTGAAATGAAACATGAGCCCGCTGAGCAGGGGCGCCACGGCGCGGAGGGCGGCCGGATCGGAAACGCCAAGGCGGGAGAACTTGCGGGCCGGATCGGCCAGATCGTAGTGCGAGAAGCTGTGGCCGGGATTGACCCTGAGCCCCAGCTTCAGGCCGCGCGCGGCGCGCTGGTGCTGACGAAGCTGGGAGACTGAGTTGAAGATCACCTTGTCGGCAAATTCCCGCACGGCCACGATGTCGTCCCTGGAGTAGCCGACGCTGTAGGCGTGGACCTCCTTGCCGAACTTGTCGCGGCCGAGCCGGGCTTCGAGCACGGAACTGCTCGTGGTGCCGTCCAGATATTGCCGCATGAGGCCGAACACGGACCACGTGGAGAAACACTTGAGCGCCAGCACAGACTTGGCGCCGGAGACGTCGCGGACTTGGCGGATGATCTCCAGGTTGTGGACCAAGCGCTTTTCGTCGATCAGATAATAGGGTGTCGCTAGTCGGGTCATCAGTCGCATGCCTCGCAAAGGCCCGCCGGGCGGGCGATTCACCGCGGCATTCGTACACGATTCGGAAAGCCGGGCGCAATACGATTCAGTGAGCCCTGAAGCCGCGCAAGCACAGTCACGGCTTGATGGCGTATTGGCTTGCGGCTAGAGTGCCGCCGCCTTAGGTATCGTACTCAGCGGATTTTTCGGGCCATTGCGCAATCGTGAAGGGTGGGGCATGCAGCAACCCAATATTGTTTTTGTTCTGATCGACGATCTCGGCTGGCGGGATTTGACCTGTTACGGCAGCACGTTCTACGAAACGCCGAACCTCGACCGGTTGGCCGCGCAAGGCATGCGGTTTACGGACGCCTACGCCGCATGCCCGGTCTGCTCGCCGACGCGGGCCAGCCTGTTGACCGGCAAATACCCGGCCACCGTGGGCGTGACCGACTGGATTGACTGGTCCGGGCGACTGCATCCGTGCCGGGGCAGGCTCGTGGATGTGCCCTACGTGAAACAGTTGCCGCTGGCCGAATGCAGCCTGGGGCGGGCGCTGCACGAGGGCGGTTACCAGACGTGGCACGTCGGCAAGTGGCATCTGGGCGGCCCGGGGTTCCAGCCCGAAGATCACGGGTTCGACGTGAACGTCGGGGGGGGCGTGCTGGGATGCCCGATTCACGGCTATTTCAGCCCGTGGAGTCTCCCGAACTTGCCGGACGCCGAGCCCGGGAAGTATCTGACCGATCATCTGACCGACGAGGCGATCCGGTTGGTCCGCAGCCGGGACGATCGGCCATTCTTTCTCAACCTCTGGCACTATGCCGTTCACACGCCGATCCAGGCGCCGGGCGACTTGGTCGAGAAGTACAAAGCCAAGGCGCAGCGGCTGGGGTTGGACATAGTCCCGGCGTTGGAAGAGGGGGAGTTTTTCCCGGTGGAACACAAACGCCAGCAGCGGGTACAACGGAGACGAATCCAGTCCGATCCGGTCTACGCGGCCATGATCGAGAGCCTCGACACCAACATCGGGCGTTTGCTGGCCGTAGTGCCCGAAAACACCCTCGTTATTTTCTCCTCCGACAATGGTGGCCTGGCCACCGCCGAGGGCTCGCCCACGACCAACCGACCGTTGAACGAGGGCAAGGGGTGGATGTACGAGGGCGGCACGCGCGAGCCGCTGATCATGCGCTGGCCGGGCGTCATACAGTCCGGCGGCGTTTGCACGGCGCCGGTGACCAGCCCGGACTTCTACCCGACCCTGCTGGAAGCCGCCGGCCTGCCGTTGCGTCCGCAACAGCACGTGGATGGCGTGAGTTTCATGCCTGCCTTGCGCGGGGCGGCCGGCTTCGACCGCGGCCCGCTGTTCTGGCATTACCCGCACTACGGCAACCAGGGCGGTACGCCCGGTTCTTCCGTCCGTGACGGCGACTGGAAACTGATCGAGTTCTTCGAGGACGGCCGGCTCGAACTCTACAACCTGCGCGACGACATCGGCGAGACTCGCAACCTGGCGACGGCGTGCCCCGACGTCTGCCAGCGCCTGCATGGACGACTCGTGGCGTGGCGCCAGAGCGTCGAGGCCAAGATGCCGCAGCGCAATCCCGGTTGGAAGGAACGCTAGGCCTCGAATCCCTGGGCGGTCCGAAACGAGAATATCTCGACATGTTGCCGTCGAGCACTTATTGATTCATCGCTTAGGGCGTTTGGGGCGCAGACGTCTGTTCGGGGGACGTCCACATGTTATCGCCGCGCCTTGGAGGGGAACCGACCATGCCACTGCCGATCAAACGGGGAACGAACATTTCTCACTGGCTCAGCCAGAGCGATCGGCGCGGCGCCGAACGCAAGGCGTTTTTCACGCGCGACGACATCAAGCGCATCGCCGACTGGGGCTTCGATCACATCCGTCTGCCCATCGACGAGGAACAAATGTGGCACGAGGACGGAAGTCACGATGCCGAAGCCTTCGGCCTGATGGAGGCCGCCCTGGACTGGGCCGAGCAGTCCGGCTTGAAGGTAGTCGTCGACCTGCACATCCTGCGCAGTCATTACTTCATCTCAGCCACGGAACCGAAACTGTTCACCGATCCAGCCGAGGCGGAGCGGTTTGCGGACCTGTGGCACCAGCTCTCTGTCTGCCTCGAACGTCGGGCGACTGACCGTGTCGCTTACGAACTGATGAACGAGGCCGTGGCCACGAACGCCAAGGATTGGAACCGGGTGGCGCAGCGCGCCTTCCGGGCGATCCGCGCCCGGGAACCCGACCGCACCGTCGTGCTGGGCTCGAACCGGTGGAATTCACCGCTCACGTTCGACGAGTTGGATGTCCCCAACGACCCGAACACGATCCTGACGTTTCACTTCTACAGCCCGATGCTGATCACGCACTACCGGGCCACCTGGTGGGCGGAAAGCGCCCTATACGACGGGCCGGTCCAGTATCCTGGCCAACCGATCCCGGCCGCCGAGTTTGCCAGGGTGGCCGAGCCGGCGCGCAGCCGCCTGGCCAGCCTGAACGCGCGTTACGACCGCAGCGCCATGGTCGCCGATCTGGCCAAACCCCTGGTCGTTGCGCGGCGCACCGGCCTGCCCCTCTACTGCGGCGAGTTCGGCGCCTACAGCCTGACCCCGCAACCCGTGCGACTGGCGTGGTACCGGGATGTCGTGTCGGTCTTCAAGGAATACGGCATTGCCTGGGCCAACTGGGACTACAAGGGCGGATTCGCGCTGATGCGTGACGGCAAGAGCACTGGCATCGCGGAAGTCTTGCTGGGCTGAGGCCTGAGTACAGAACACGCGCTGCCTGGGCTGCGATCAAGGACCGCGGCCCGATGGGGCGCGCCCGGTCACGGCGCGGTAGCTGCGCGCGAACTGCTGGCGCGATGAAAGACCCAGGCGTTCCGCTGTCTGGCGAACGGACAGGCCGCGCTTTAGCAGTTCCTGGGCGACCCGGACGCGCTGTTTCCGAATCCAGTCCCCCGGCGACTGGCCGGTTTGTTCATTGAAGACCGAGAACGAAATGATGCCTCGGGCGAACCGAATGTCAATTGCGGACTCGGTCGATTACCCCAATAATGCGGCGCGATGGTCGGCTCGGAGCGATGCACCGCGCAAAGGGCCGCTCACCAACGGAACCATGCCGTGCCACGCCGGCGACCGAAACGAAAAGAAGAGGAGAGCCCATGCCCTTGTACGAATCGAGAAAATACGCCGAGAACCGTATCGAGGTGAAACCCGAATGGCGCGACGCCTTGGCGGTCGGGCCCGACAAGGTCGTGCAATGTATCGTCCGTCTGATCGCCGGACGGGCCGACCGCAAGCGGCCGCTCCGCCTGGCCTTCGACGGCTGGTACAACATTGACTGGCCGGCCATCAATCGCGCGCTGGCGCAACAGGCCTCCGCCGCCGGTCTCAAAGTGATCAGCAAGTCGATCGTGCCGGTCTTCCAGTCCCGCGACGAGATCGCCGCCTACAAGCGCTCGTTCACCGAGACGGACGACCCCGGCTTCGGCGTGGTCAACACCGAGGGGCATCTGGCCGACCTGATGGTGCCGGCCGCCGTGGAAGCCCTTCGCGCCGAACTGCGTGCCCCCGCGGCCGCGGATGCGATCGTCGTCTACGGCCCGGGCGCCGCCGTGCCGGCACTGAGCGACGCCTATGATGCGCGCTTCTATTTTGACAAGACGCGCCAGCCGATACTCTGGGAGATGTGGGATGGCAAACTCGTGCCCTTCGGCTGGGATGAACCCAAGAAGGACTACGCTTGGAAAGACTACTACTACTGCGACTACCACTTGCTCGACCGCCAAAAGCATTACCTGCTCCAGCACATGGACTATTGGGTCGAAGGCATCGCCTTCGACAGCCTGAAACTTCTGACCCGCGCCGCCTACGACGGCATCATGCAGACCCTCCTGCAATACCCGGTCAAGGAGGTCCCGATCTATCAACCCGGCCCCTGGGGCGCCTACCGTTACAGGGACCTGGGCGGACAGTTCGACGTGCCCGGCCTGGAATGCAACGCCTGGAATGAACTCGCGGGCCCCGAACTGAGCATGCTGGTGGATATCGGCGGCGAGACCATGCTCAATATGCCGACGATGAATCTTATGCAATACGCGGACAAGTTTCTCGGCCGCCACATCGCCGAGACCTATCCCGGGCTCTTCCCCATGGACGTCTGGCTGGACGACGGCTATTTCCCCAAGCCGACCCCGGCCGAACGAATCAGCATGCCGATCCACAACCACCCCGGCACCGACTATGTCCGTCGGCATTTCAAGGAACCCCTCGGCCGCTACGAGACCTACTACATTGCCGAGGCCTACGAGGGCGCCAACACCTGGATGGGCTACAAGGACGAAGCCGATATCGAGGAGTGGGAACGCCTTTGCCGCGACTCGAAGAACCTGAAGGTGATCCCCAACTGGAAGGATTTCATCGTTAATTGGGACACCAACGTCGGCGATCTTTTCCTGATCCCGCCCGGCACCGTCCACGGTCACGGCGGCAACCAGATGGTGCTGGAGATGGATACCTGCCCGAGCATCGCGGCAACGGAGTATTCGTTCTTCACCTACGACTTCGCCCGGCCGTCCTGGGACGACAAGACCAAGACAATGACCGGCAAGCCGTGCAACATGCATCTCGACCACAGCTTCGATAACGATAAGTATTGCCGGGAATCGTGGGTCAAGGACCACCTGCGTGCCAAGCCCAAGGTCATCCGGTGGACCCGGGAGTACCAGTTGGACCGGTACACCTCCGATCCGCGCATGCCGTTCGAGATCGAGCGCTACCATTTCGAGACCCGCGCCGATGCCGACACGGAAGGCAAGTTCATGCATATTGTGACCCTGACCGTCGGCAAGGCTGTGGCGATCCGCTCCAAACGCAACCCGAAGTTGACGAGCACCATCCGCAAATGGCAGACGGCGCTTGTGCCCGCCTGTTTCGGCGAGTATGAATTCGTCAATCCCGACGGCGGCTTTTGCACGGTGGTGCAGTTGCGCTGGAAGAAGGGGTGAAGGCCGCGAGACCTGTGCCGACGCAAGCTGAAAGGATCCCTGGACCATGCCCTTGATACCGCGTGAAGTCATCCGCCAGAACATGGAGTACCGCTGCGAGGAGCGCATCGGGTTGAATTTTGACCGGGATCGCCGGGACGATTTTGCCTGGACGGGCGCCGACCACGGGTTCAAGCCCAAGGTGTGGGTGGAAGGCAACTTTGAATACTCCACGGACCTCTGGGGCAACGTGTGGCACCGGATCATCGGCCTGTCGCAGGGCGGCGAGATCTTCAAGCCGGTGCTTGAGTCGTGGGACCGGCTCGACGAGCTCAAGCTCCCCGATCTCGCCAGCCCCGCCTGCTACCAGGGCGCCCGCGACCTGGGCGTCTCTGCGACCGACAAGTTCAAGGTCGGCTGGATGGTCGGCTGGCCGTTCGCCATCTGCCGCTACATGCGGAAGATGGAGGTCTACCTGATGGACCTGATCGAATGCCGCGACCGCATTGACGTGCTGCACGACCGGGTGACGACCTTGCTGGAGCGGGCCATTGACCGGTTCGGCGAGGCGGGTCTCGACGGCATCATGTTCTGCGAAGATCTCGGCGTCCAGGACCGGACCCTGATGAGCCCGGCGATGTGGCGCGAGATCTTCCGGCCGCTTTACGAACGGCTGACCGCCCGCGCGCACCGCCACGGCCTGAAAGTCATCCAGCATTCCTGCGGCTACAACTGGGCCCTCGTCGACGACCTGTGCGAAGCCGGCATCGACTGTCTGCAGTTCGATCAACCCGCCGTGTATGACCAGCCGGCCCTGGCGGCCAAGTTGCGGCAACACAAGGTTGGTTTGTTCGCACCCTGCGATATCCAGAAGGTTCTGCCCACGGGTGACCGCGGGTTGATCGAGCGCGAAACGCAACGCCTGGTGGAAACCTTCAGGGGCGGGTTCATCGCCAAGAACTACCCGGATCTCAACGGCATCGGTGTGAAGCCGGAGTGGGACCAGTGGGCCTACGAGGCGTTCCTGCGCGCTGCCGGATGAGCGCCTATCGAGAACCCGTCTGCCTCTTGTGGAGCGGCGCGGCTTCCCGCGCCGGCCTGCCCTGAGTGCCATCGAAGGGCCGGAGCCGGAAGCGGCTCCGCTCCCGGTGGCAGGATGGTTTTCGATAGGCGCTAAGTGGCCGCGGCCCCAGCGTGCGACTGAGGGCCTGGAGGAAGGAAGTTTGACATGCTACGCGAGATGAACCTGGGCGGAACCTGGTCCTTCACGCCCGAGAACGGCGCGAAGACGACGATCGTCGTGCCCGGCGGCGGCTGGCTGAAGCAGGGGTTTGCCTGCGAAGCCGGCACGTACGAGACTCGTATCGCCATCCTCGACACCGGCCGGCCGCAGGTGACGCGCCTGGAACTGGGGGCGGTGAATCATCAGGCCGAGTATTTCGTTGGAACTGACGTGGATTCCTTTCGGAAGATCCACGAGGAGGTGACGGCCTTCACCCCGCAGGTCGTGGACTTGACGCCGTACGTCCGGCCCGGGCAAAGCTGTGTGCTGCGCATCAGCGTGCGCGCCTGGAAGAACGGGCGGCCAATCGCCCCGCACTGGGCCGAGTGGTGCGAATGCATCGCCCGCGGCATCTTCCGCGACGCCTGGCTGCGAGTCTATCCCGACGTCTTCATCGACGACGTATTCGTCCGGACGTCTGTCGCGCGGGGCGCGCTGGACGCCGACATCCGCGTTGTGAACGCCTCCGCGCGCGAGCGGAAGATCCGCATCGGCGGCAGCCTGGCCTCCTGCAACGACGATGTCTGGCCGCATCCCGCGCTGCCTTCGACGGAACTGGTGCTGGCGCCGGGCGAAACTCGGACCGTCAAGACCGGGCCGATCGCCTGGCCGTGCGGAGCGGGAAGCTACTGGTGGCCGAATGTTCCCTACCGCGAGGGTTACCGCGCCCAACTCCACAACCTGGACCTGACGCTCTTCGAGAACGGGGCGGCGGTCGACGCGCGGGCAACGCGGTTCGGGTTCCGCGAACTACGGCAGGCCGGGAACCATTTCGAGCTAAACGGCGTTCGCATCAACTTCCGCGGGGACAACCTGCAGGTCGCCAACTATGACCGCATCGACCACGACGGCAAGGGTGACGCCATAGACACCCTTCCGGGTTTCCTTCCCCCGAGTCCGGAGAATCCGGGTTGGCCCAAGGCGGTGGACAACTTCTTGCGGCTCAACTACAACGTCCAGCGCGAGCACATGGGACCCTGGTCGCCTTACATGCTCGACGTGTGTGACGAACTGGGGCTGATGCTGATCGGGGAGAGCGCCTGCCGCTGGAACGGATTCGACATGGACGCTGGCGTCGGCTTCCACGAGGTGAAGTGTCTCCAGGATATCGTCCGGCGCGACCGGAACCACCCGTCCATTGTGCGCTGGAGCTCGAAGAACGAGGCCCAGAACAAGGACCCGCGCTATCACGTGGAACTGTACGAGGCCATCAAGGCGTTGGACGACACCCGCCCCATTTTTGAGGACATCGTGGTTGGCGATCGGGCCGGCTTCAATCCGCTGGAGATTTTCGCGCCGCTCCGGGCCAAGCCGGATTTCACCTGGATCGAGCACTATCTGACCCATGACGACAAGGGCGGCGTCTATTTCACGCCGCTGGACTACAACGATGCGCTAATCCCACTGGACGACCGTCCGTACGGCATCGGCGAGTCCAACTGGATGCGCGGTTCCACGGCGGTGGGGCTGACGTGGTGGGCCACCTCCATTGCCCTGTACCGGGCGGCGGGCGCCAGCGATGCCCGGCCGTACACGCTGCTGTCGAGTTGGGCCTCCTGCATCCCCGGCGTCAAGAACACCGACTTCCTGACCGAGGAGAATCGCCATCCGGTCTATGGCGAGAACAACCTGCCCAACCCCTGGAGCCACGCGGGTCTCCGGCTCCTGCAGAAAGCCTGCCACCCGCTGCTCGCGCTCGATCTCGAATTCTGGCGACTCAACCGCAAGGCCGACGCCTGCGGGCATTTTCCCCTGTGCGCACCGGGGCTGCCCGCCGCGACGGCAGTCGAGCGGACGATCCTCGTCTTCAACGACGAGTTTGCCGGGCGCGATCTGCTCCTGCGCTGGGAGGTCCGCGAGGGGCATCCCGCCAATCGCCTCTGGGACCGGGGAAGTTGTATCCTAAGTGTCGAACCGGGTTGTTCGTTCCCGGCAACCATGCGTTTCGAGACCCCGAAGTTCAATACGCAGCTTTTTGTAAAACTGGTCGTGGAGAAAGACGGCGCGCCGCGTTTCGACGACGATCTCCTCTACTACGAGGTGACCGGAGGCATGGGCTTCCGCAGCGAGCTCAACGGCGAGGAGCGAGAGTTTCTGTGAAGAATTGGCGCATGACATTCTGGACGCCCGGTAATGCACCGCCCGATGATGGGCATACGTTTGGTTGTGCATCGCATGGAATTGCGGCCCCGGGCGTCTGGCGCGGGCCGGATGAGGCGGCGGCGGCCGGTTGGCCCGAGAAAGGACTGCGGGGCGTTGCCTTTTCGGGGAGCTATGCCGGCGTGCTGGCGCAACTTCGCAACGACGTAACCAGACCGACGGCGGCCATCGTCTTGTTTGCGCATTCGTCGGGCATGGAGGCCTTCCTGGACCGTTGGGCGGAGCTTCTGCCGGGCGTGCCCGTGGCAGGCGGCGGCGCGGCGCGGGGGCCCGGGCAGGTACAGGGGCAATTGATGCGCCCGGCCGAGGATGTGACCGTGCTGTTGATCGCCGACGGCGTCTGGCGGGCTGAGTCGTTGAACGTGCATGATCCGGCCGGCACCGCCGTCGAGTTCCGGGCCCAAGGGCCCCGGACGATCACGCAGGTGCGCGAGAATCCGGCCGCTGACTGGCAGTCGGCGTCCTCCTACTTTCGGGCACGGCAGACTGCCTGTGACCGGGAAGCGGGCGACTGCGAATCCATCACGTTCGCCGATGCCGGCGGGCGTAACGTCCACGCGTCATTCGATGGCGAGCGCCTCTGCACCGGCGCCGACCTGCCCGTCGACAAGCGGCTGGTATTGCGCACCGTGTCGCGCGCGGCAGCGGCGCGGCGGCTGGAGGAGTTCTGTGCGGTTCCGAACGCGCTGGTCTTCGGCTGCGCGGGGCTAAGGAGCCTGCTCCGCGCACCGCTGGCCGTGGGCGAGGGGACCCTGGCCGGCTTTTTGTTCGGCGAACTCGTTACGCTCGGCGGCCGTCCCCAGTTCGGCAACCTGATGGCTTCACGCCTGGTGGCGGAGTGATGCGTAGTGCCGCTGCGGCGTTCCGAACCCAATGATGTGTACAGGAATAAGGGAATCATGAAGACGTCACAGTTCAGCAAGCTCTTTCCGCTCGG
The DNA here is from genome assembly GCA_903895695.1 of uncultured bacterium. Taxonomy (GTDB): domain Bacteria; phylum Verrucomicrobiota; class Kiritimatiellia; order CAIKKV01; family CAITUY01; genus CAITUY01. The sequence continues at coordinate 24,231 of CAITUY010000178.1, read as the reverse complement.
ATCCCATCTCTGCCGCGAGCCGATGCCGGCCATGCCGGAGTTGAAGCGCGACATGGAGCGCCTGAAGAAGCAGGGCTTCAACCTGATCAAGCTTCAGGAACACTGGATGACGGACGAGCCTGCCGAAGGCCAGTTCCAGTTCGAGCGTTATGACGAATTGATCGGCCACGCCGCGAAGCTCGACCTGGGCGTCTACCTTGGCCTCACCTGCGAACAGGCCCCGCACTGGCTCTACGTGAAACACCCGGCCTGCCGCATGGTGGGGCGTAACGGCCTGACCATCGCTTACGAGGCGCCGACCACGCTGCCCGCCGACGGCAAGCCGGGCCCGTGCTACGATCATCCCGGCGCCATGGCTGATCAATTGCGCTTCATCACCCGGTTGGTGCAGACTCTCGGCAAACACGAGAACGTGGTCGTCTGGAATACCTGGCAGGAGATCGGTTACTGGTCCGATGGGATCGTCGGCAACGCGGTCTGTTTTTGCGAAAACACCCTGGCTTCTTTCCACCGCTGGCTGGGCGAGCGTTACGGCGATCTCGATGCGCTCAACCGCGCCTTGAACACCCGGTACGCCGCCTGGGGCGACATCATTCCCTCTCGCGGCGCGGGAACGCCAAGGCAAGTGGCGCCGGTGGACCTGTGCTGGCAGTACTTCATGGACAACGTGCAGATTTCCGGCGTCCTGAGGGCGCGCGCCGATGCCATCCGCGCGGCCGATCCGCTGAAGCGGCCCGTGTTTGCCCACAAGGGCGGTCCGGCGCTGGGGGCGGCGCAGGATTGGGCCTACGCGCGGACGCAGGACTTCCTCGGTTCGTCGTGCTATCCGGCCTGGGGCTGCGGCCATGGTTGGGACGACGGGCAAAAACGCCCGTTTACCCGCGAGTACGCCCTGCTCACGGAGGCCTGGGACACCGTGGCGTACCGGTATGACTACATTCGATCCGCCAATCCCGGCCAGGGCCACGCGGGCGGCGTGCCCGTCTGGGCGGCGGAGTTTCAGGGCGGTCCGGTCAGCACGGGTTTTCAGAAGGGGCGCGTGCCCTCGGCCGACGATATCCGCCGCTGGATGCTGACCGCGACGGGCTCGGGCGTGACGGCGATCTCTTTCTGGGTGACCCGCGCCGAGATTGCAGTCGCGGAGCAGAACGGCTTCAGTCTGCTCGACAGCGCGGGCGACACCACGCCGCGCCTGGAAGAGGCCGGGCGTGTTGGCCGCGCGTTGCAGGCGAACGCCGATGTGTTTGCCCGACCGACCCTGCAGCCGGCGAAAGTCGGCCTCCTGGTGAACGAGCGCACCCACCAAATTTGTGCGCACCTGGCGCAGGGCGGCGAAAACCTGGCGTACAGCCTGCGCGGTTGGCACCGCCTGCTCTGGGACCTGAATGTGCCGCTCGATTTCGTCAGCGTCGATCACGACTGGGACCATGCGGCGGAGTACCCGGTGCTGGTCCTGCCATTTCCGCTCTCGCTCTCCGAGGACGTGGCGGCGAAGCTGGCGGGCTACGTCGAGGCCGGTGGCCATCTGGTCAGCGAAGCGGCGCCGGGCCGCGTCAGCGAGAACGGGTTCTGCAATCGCGGCGAACTGTCGCCGATCCTCGCCGACCTGTTCGGGGTGAAGCAAGCCAGCTTCCAGATGGTGCGCGAACCCGGCGATGGGGCACGTTGGTCGCCGGCGGAACGGACCTGGGGCGAATACCGGGCGACGCAGATGCTGGAGGGAGCAGGTCCGTTGCAGGGGCAGCGCATGCTGGCCAACGTGTACCTGGAGACCTTCGCCCCCGCGGGGAGCGAGCCGGTTCTTCGTGCGGGCACGGAGGCGGCCGGCGTGCGACGCCAGGTGGGGAAGGGGTCAGCCTGGTTGCTCGGTACCTATGTCGGCCATAATGGCACGGCCTACCGCGACCCGGCCATCCATGCCTGCATCCGCACCTTGCTCGCCGCCTGCGGCGTGACTCCCGAGCACGAAGGACGCCTCGTCGTGCGCAAGCGCGTCACTCCCCGCAAGGAAGCGTGGATCTTCACGAATCCGACCGGCGAGCCCGTCACCGAGCGTGTTTCCGTTGCCGGGTGGTCGCGGGTCGAGGACCTGCTGGGCGAACCGGTGGCGAAGACGGATGGCGTGGTTGACCTGACGGTGGCACCGCTCGACGTTCGTGTGATGATTGTCTATAATGGCGTGTCATGAAAGGTGTCGCGACATGCTCTTGAATTGGAAATCCGTACCCGAAGGCGGCCGTAGGCTGAAGTTCATTGGGTGCGAGATCGTTTACCGGGAGGCCTGCGCCCTGGCGGCCTCGGCGCCGCACCGCGTCGACGTCGAGTTTTTGCTCAAGGGGCTCCACGATCTGCCCCGCGCGGATATGCTCGCGAAGATCCAGGCCGTCGTCGACGCTGCGAACCCGGACATCGGGTACCAGGCGGTCCTGTTGGGCTATGCGCGCTGCAACGACGGATTGGTCGGCCTCAAGGCGCGGCAGATCCCGCTTGTGATTCCGCGGGCGCATGACTGCATCACATTCTTCTTCGGGTCGCGTGCCGCCTACCGGGCGTATTTTGACCAGCACCCGGGCACCTACTATATGACCACGGGTTGGACCGAACGCAACCAGTTCGGCGAAGACGGCTACGCACGGCCGGCCTACGGCATGGAAGGAGTCATGGCGAAGCTGGGTCTCACCGATCCATACGACGTCATGGTGGCCAAGTACGGCAAAGAGAACGCCGACTACATCATCGAAAGCCTTGGCGGCTGGCAGAAGAGCTACTGCCGCAGCCTCTATTTGGAGATGGGCGTCTGCGATGAGCGGCCGTTCATCGACCTGGCCAAGGCGCGCGCGACCGAGCAGAACTGGGAGTTCGAGGTTCGCAAGGGCGAATGGAGCCTGCTGCGCAAGCTGTTCAACGGGGAATGGGACCAGGATTTTGTGATCGTCCCGCCCGGAGGAACGATCGTGGCCCGGAACGACGACGGCGTTCTCGACTTCGAGCCCGCGCCTGCCCCAACCGCCCCGTAGTTGCCCGCGCTTTTACCGCGCCGCGGCGGCGGGATAGCCGACCGTTTGGGTGAGCACGATCTTCCGCTGTTCAGGCAGGTTCAACGCCTTGGCCAAGGCTGGGCCATCGAACATGCCGCGCACCACCGTGACAAGCCCTTCAGAGGCGCAGAAGAGGTAGACGTTTTGGCTGATGAAGCCGGTGTCCGCGCCCAAGTACATCGCCTGGTCGGCTGCAGCTATGCCCTTCATCTTTGACAAGTCCGCAACGAACACCAGGTTCAGCGGGGCCGTGGCCGCGAACTCCTGCTTGCCGGTCTGTTTGCGCAGATCCCCTTTCACGATGGCCCGCAGCGTGTTGGCCTTGGCGTCGTAGACGTAGGTAGCGTCAGGCAGGACGACATAGATGTCGATTTCCTGCCAGTCCATGGTAGAGGGCGCCGTGCGTTTGCCGGAATCTGCGCGGTTGATGCCGAATGCCGCCCACAGCAGGTCGGACAGCGTCTGGAGCGGCAGCGGCTTGTCACTGTAGGCCCGCGTCGACTGGCGGTCTTTCAGCGCCGCCATGAGGGGTTTGCCTCCCTCCATGCGTGGGGTGGGCAGATTGATGTCGCTCGAGCGTTTGTCGGCCTCGGCGGCGGCCAGGGTGACGGCCAGGGTCAATACTACGGTCGCAATGCACGCGGTCTTCATGGTTGTTCTCCTGTTATTGCGTAAGACTACCCAGTATCTCGGCGGAACGCTCTACGATGACCACCTTCCTGAACACGATGGCAAAGATACACGAGTGGGCGCGGCGCACAAGAAAGGAGTGGCGTCGGCGAAGGCGTCTTTTTTTCCGGGTGGAGGGGTAGACAAGCTCGGTGAAAAGCGCGAGACTCAGCGCATTCTTTTCGAAGGAGGATCGGTATGACCAGAAGCGTGTTCCTGAAGTTCGGTTGCAGCATCATCGCCCTGACTCTGTCCACGGCCGGTGCCGGCGCGGGTACGGAGTGGCCGGGTTGGCGCGGGGCCAATCGCGACGGCAAGTCGGACGATACGGGTCTTCTCAAGAGTTGGCCGACGAATGGGCCCGCGCTCGCCTGGAAGGCCACCGGCCTGGGGCAGGGCTTCTCCAGCGCGACCGTGGCTGGGGGCGCGATCTTCACGAGCGGAATCAAGGGCGGGCATCTGTACCTGATTGCCCTGGGCATGGACGGCGCCCCGAAGTGGTCCAAGGACGTCGAGCCCGGCTTTGTAGATGACCGTCCGGGCTCACGGTCCACGCCCACCTATGACAACGGTAGCGTCTACTTGGAAACGGACCTCGGCAAGGTTGGCTGCTACGACGCCGCCACGGGCGCCGAGAAGTGGACGCGTCAGCTCAGCGAGTTCGGCGGCAAGACGCCTCCCTGGGGATTTTCGGAATCCGTCCTGGTAACCGGGGACCTCGCCATTGCCACCCCCGGCGGCACCAACTGCCTGGTCGCCTTCAATCGGAAGACCGGCGCCACGGTGTGGGCATCCGAGCCGTTTGGCGATGCGCACTACAGCTCCCCGATTCTCGTCCAGTTCGAGGGCGTGGCGATGATCATCAATGGCACTCACGCGGGCCTCATCGCGGTGGATGCCAAGACCGGGAAGAAACTCTGGACGAACGCCTTCTCCGCCGGGAATACCGCCAACTGCCCGACGCCCGCTTACTCGGACGGCTATGTGTTCTGGGCCAACGGCTACGGCAAGGGCGGCATCTGCCTGAAGCTCGGTGTGCAGGATGGCAAGGTCACGGCCACGGAAGCCTGGCGGACCGGCGATATGGTCTGCCACCACGGCGGGTACATCATTCAGGACGGCTATATCTACGGTAACAACGGCGGCGGGTGGGCCTGCCTGGACCTGAAATCCGGCCAGAAGAAATGGCAGGAACAGGCGGTTGGCAAGGGCTCGATTTGTTATGCCGACGGGATGCTGTACCTGTTCAGCGAGAACGGCGGCCATGTGGGCTTTGGCGCGGCCGTGCCTACCGGGTTCAAACTCGCCGGCGATTTCACCGTGCAGGGCAAGGGGTCGAGTTGGGCGCATCCCGTTATCGCCGGCGGCCGCCTCTACCTGCGCTATGACGACTCCCTCTACGCCTATGAGCTGTCAACGACTCAGTGACGGATGGCGTCTGGCCAGGGACTCGCAAAACGAGGGGCGAGAGCACGCGTGGTTTGAACGGGTCCGCGCAGAAGCGCAGCCGGCGCCGGTGCCTGGGATCGTGCAGCAGGTGTTTCCCGACACGTACGGCGTGTTCTGGTATTATCACGAGTTCACGCCCGCGGCGCCCACTGTTTCCGATCAGCGTTTCCTGCTCAGGTTCGGGGCCGTCGACTACATGGCCGAGGTCTGGATCAATGGTCAGCCCGTGGGAAGCCATGAAGGCGGCGAGACGCCATTTACGCTCGATGTGACTTCGGCCATCAAGGCGGGCGTCGCGAATCTCCTCGCGGTCCGCGTTCTGAATCCCGGAAACGAGCGGATCGACGGCGTTATCCTTGCGGAGACGCCGCACCGCAACAAGGTCGTTCCGTTCGCCGTGGGAAGTAGCTACAACTACGGGGGGATCCTGCTGCCCGTCGAGCTTCTCACCGTGCCCTCCGTGCGGGTTGCGGATGTGTTCGTCGAGCCGGATGCGAAGACCGGTTCGGTGCAACTCCATGTTACGGTCAGAAACGACGGGGTCGCGGCGGTCCGGGCGGAACTGTTCGGCCTTGTATCGTCCCAGCTCTGGAGCGATACGACGGCCGCCGGGACGATGACGGATTCCTTCCCGTCCGGCGAGTCGAAGCACCGGCTCGTGCTCCGGGTTCCCCAACCGCATCTTTGGAGCACGGATGACCCTTACCTCTACCGGGCGACCGTTCGCTTGACGGAAAGCGCCGGCAAGGCGCCCGCGCAGCACGAGACGTCCGTGCGATTCGGATTCCGTGACTTCACTGTCAAGAACGGCTGGTTCCATCTGAACGGCAAGCGGCTGTTCCTGAGATCGACGCACACCGGGAACCATGTCCCTGTGGGCCAAGTCGTGCCGGGCAAGCTGGACTTCCTGCGCCGGGACTTGGTGTATGCCAAGGCGTGCGGCTACAACTGCGTCCGGTTCATTTCGGGGGTGGCGTGGCCGGACCAGCTCGATCTTTGCGACGAGTTGGGCCTGCTGGTGTACGAGGAAAACCTGGCCGGCTGGTGTCTCGGCATAAACGTGAACGGCTCACGTTTCGCCGATGCGCCGGACCTGGCGCGACGCTTCGATTTGTCCACGCGTGAAATGATCCTGCGGGATCGCAATCATCCCTCGGTGGCGATCTGGGGCCTGCTGAACGAGACCTTCGATGGACCCGTCTTTCGTCACGCGGTCGAGGCCCTCCCGCTCATTCGCGATTTGGACCCGACCCGGCTGGTGCTTCTCCATAGCGGACGCTGGGACGGGCAGTGGAATATCGGCTCGGTCTGCAATCCCGGCAGCCGGACCTGGGAGCACGTCTGGGGCGTTGAAGAGGCCGATACGGTTCCCGTGAAAGTCAAACTGAGCTGGTCGCCGGGCGGCTACGCGGAGAATGCCGGCGACGCGCATGCTTATCCCCTCACGCCGCAACCGGCCGCGATGGGCGCGTTTATCCGCAATCTCGGCCAAGGCACGAAGCCGGTGTTCCTGTCCGAGTACGGCATCGGCAGCCTGATGAACGTCATCGACGAAAGCCGCAAGTATGCGGAAGCCGGGTTCTCGATGGAGTCGCCCGATGCGGTGTTCATCAAGTCCATGGCGGATAGGCTCCAGGCGGACTGGGGGCGCCTAGGGTTGGATGGCGTTTATCCGTTCCCGGAAGACATGCTGCGGGATAGCCAGCGGCTCAGCATGCGCCAGCGTCGGATGGGTTTCGACCTGATCCGCTCCAACCCGAATCTCTGCGGCTACAATCTCACCGGCATGCTGGATCACGCCCTCACGGGCGAAGGCATGTGGACCTTCTGGCGCGAATGGAAACCGGGTTGCGCCGACGTTCTGAGGGACGGCTGGGCGCCCCTGCGCTGGTGCCTGTTCGTCAACCCGCTGCACGGCTATGCGGGGCGCCCGCTGCGGGTGGAGGCGGTGCTCGCCAACGAGGATGTGCTTCCTGCCGGGGCTTACTCCGCCACCTTCCGGATCCTGGGGCCGCGGGGCATTGCCTGGGAAAAGACGGTTTCCTTCCGGATTGCGGCGCCCGTCGCCGGACGTGAAGCCCTGCTGTCCGTGCCGGTCCTGAACGAAGAGATCGTCTTGGACGGCCCGGCCGGCTCCTACGAGTTTGCCGCCCGGCTTGACAAGGGCGGGTGCCCGGCTGGCGACCGGATGAAGTTCCGTTTGTCCGATGCGCAGGACCTGCCGAAGGTTAGTGCGACCGTGACCGCGTGGGGGCTCGATGCTCGGGCGGTCCAATGGCTGGCGGCCCATGGCGTCCAGTGTGTCCCGTGGGACGATCCGGTGCACCAGAAGAACCGCGTCATCGTCGTGGGGCGACCGGCCGATTCGGGCGAGGCGGAGTGGGTGGCGTTGCGCGACGAGGTGGCGCGAGGCCGCACGGCCGTCTTCCTGCAGCCCAAGGTGTTTGCGCTCGGCGATGACAGTACGCACTGGCTGCCCCTGGAAAAGAAGGGGGTCTGCAAGACCTTTGGAGACTGGCTATATCACAAGGACTGCGTCGCCAAGCGGCATGCGATATTTGAAGGGTTGCAGACCGGCGCCATCTTGGACTGGGACTATTATGACCAGTTGATCGGCCACGAGATCTTCCAGGGGCAGGACACGCCGGAGGAAACGGTTGTGGCGGCCTTTGCCGCCGGCTATTGCTGCCCGGGCGGGTATGACTGCGGCGTCATGGTGGGGCGGTACAAGTTGGGCGCCGGATGGCTCGTGCTCAATACGCTGAGCATTCTGGAACAACTGGACCAACACCCGGCGGCGGATCGCCTGTTGTTGAACATCGTGCGTTATGCCGAGGAGTTGAAGTAACCCATGGATCAAGCGGCAATCTCAGAACAGCGGCGGCCCCGCCATGCAACCGCCACGGTGGCGCTGCTGGTCGGTTACTATGTCATCAACCTGGCCGCCAGCCTGTGCTTCAAGGAAGGCGGCACGGAGCCGTCGCGTCGGCTCTTCTGTTTCATTGTGGGGAACGCCTTCGGGATCACCAGCACCGCGCTGCTCATGGGTGTTTATGCCCGCATGAACGTGAACTTGGCGATGGTGCTTGCCACGAGTGGAGGTTTCGTCCTGGTGCAGTTGGTCTTCTGGCTCGTTTACCACACCCCCCTGACCGGGGTGCAGTGTCTGGGTATTCTGCTTGTGGCCATCGGCACGGCCATGGCCTCGCGAGTCGAAGCGCGGCCTGCGCAACAGGAGGCAACCTGATGCTGGCCGCGTACCTGGTGATCTTCTGGGCGATGCAGATCTTCGCCAATGTGGCGTTCAAGTATGGAAGCCATGGCGAAGCCGGGCGGTCCAGGCGCTGGCTGCTTGGCTTCATCAGCGGGAACGTGGTGGGCGCGTCCAGCATCTATTTCATGATGAAGATTTTCGAGACCGTGCCGGGCAACTGCAATCTCGCGGCAGTCCTGGCCGGTAGCGGCGGGTTCGTCGGCAGCCAGCTTCTGCTGGCCTGGCTGTTTCGATCGCGCCTCACGTTTGTTCAGTGGGCCGGCATCGCGCTGGTGGCGGCCGGCACGGCGGTGGCGACCCTGGGCGGCACGGGAACCACGCCTTGAGAACGGGCCGGGCATAATTCGAGAGGGGACATGACATGGACTATCGCGTAGTCGGCAAAAAGTTACAGATTCTTCAAGGTCTGGCGATCGAGAATTCCCGGCCGGTAACCGGCTGGCAGGCCCGGACCGCAGACCACATCGCCCCAGGCGAATACCGGTTCGACGTGCCATGGCGGAAAACGCCCGTGCCGGTCACTTTTCCGGCCGGCAAGACGGTGTTCCTCCGAACCGAGGTGACTGTGCCGGCAGGCCTGCCGCTCGACCGTACCTATCTGAGCTTCGATTTTCCGGACATGGAGGGATTGCTGCGCCTCGACGGAGCGGCCTACGCGGGCATCGATTGGGCTCATCCACGGGTGGTCGTGCCGAAGCGCGGCCGGCTGGAGGTGGAGCTTGAATTCATGTCCGTGCCGGGCATCTGGCAGGCGCCGGAACCGGCCTCGCGGCGCGGCACCTTCGGCGGGGGCAGCCTGTGTGTGGTGGACCGCGAGATCGAAAGCTTCTGCTACGATTTGCGCTTCGCCTGGGAAACCGCGCGCACGATTACCGACCCGCGCCGCAAGCCGTTGCTCGACGAGGCCATCGAGGCGGCGTTGCTGGCCGTGGACCTGACCCTGCCCCGGGAGCGCCTGCTATCCGAAGTGGCGCGGGCCGGCCGGCTACTTAGGCAGAAGCTCGGCGCGATCGCCCCGGATCGCGAGGCGGGCAGCCTTTACGCCGTGGGTCATACGCACATCGACACCGCCTGGCTGTGGCCGCTGCGCGAGACCGTGCGCAAGTGTGGCCGCACTTTCTCAACGGCCTGCCGGTTAATGGAGCGCTTCCCCGACTATCGGTTCACGTGCAGTCAGCCGCAGCTTTACCAGTACACCAAGCAACACCATCCCGAGGTTTTCCGGGAGATCAAGAAATGGGTGAAGACCGGGCGGTGGGAGACGGCCGGCGCCATGTGGGTGGAGGCCGACTGCAACGCCACCAGCGGCGAGTCGCTCATCCGTCAAATGCTGTACGGGCTCGACTTCTTCCGCAAGGAGTTCGGCACGCGTCCCCGCATGTGCTGGCTGCCCGATGTCTTCGGGTATCCGGCGTCGCTGCCCACGATTCTGGCCGGTTGCGGTGTGAAATATTTTTACACCTATAAACTTCACTGGCAGGCGAAGAATCCGTTCCCGGTGCATCTGTTTCGCTGGCGGGGACTGGACGGCTCGGAGGTGGTCGCGCATGTCGTGAACCACGTCGGGGCCTACAATAACATGATGACGCCCGAACACCTGGCCAAGGGTTGGGACCTCTACGCGCAGAAGGCCGAATACCCGGAGGTCATCTTCCCGTTCGGCTTTGGCGACGGCGGCGGGGGCGTGACGGAAGACATGATGGAGATGTTCAAGCGGGCCAAGGGCCAGTTCCCCGGCTTGCCGGCTGTCCGGCTCGGCACGGCCGAAGGCTACTTTGACGACGTGGTCGCCGCCCGGCCGGCATTGCCGCTCTGGGACGGCGAACTCTACGTCGAGACGCATCGCGGCACCTACACCACGCAGTCGGAGATGAAGCGGGCCAACCGGCTCACCGAACTGCGTTTGCGTGAGGCGGAAATTATCGGATCCCTGGCCAGCCTGGCGGGACAGAAATTCGACGCGGCTGCGCTGCGCGGCGCCTGGGAAGCCACGCTCCTGCAGCAGTTCCACGATATCCTTCCGGGCAGCAGCATCGGCGAGGTGTATGCCGAGGCCCTGCCGTCGTTGGCGCGCGTTCAGGCCGAGGTTGGCCGCGTCGCCGAGGCCGGCATGGCGGCTCTCGGTCGCACGGACATCGGCGGTCCCGCGAACGCCTTGTGTGTCTTCAATACCTTGTCATGGGAGCGCCAGGATGTCGTGACAGCGGAGATCCCGGACGCGAAGGGCGTGCGTAGCATCACGGCGTCCGACGGCACGCGACATGCGGTGCAGGTCGTGGGCCGGAGCCGGGGCCGGGCTACCATCGTATGCCGGCCCGGCGCTTTGCCGGCTCTGGGCTATGCCGTGCTGCCGCTTTCCAGCGAGCCGGCCGACGCGTTCGACGGCAAGCTGTCTGTCTCCATGACTCGTATCGAGAACGACTTTTTCCGGATTGCGCTGAACCGGGAGGGCGGCATCACGCGCCTTTACGACAAGCGCAGCCGGCGCGACGTGCTGGCGCCGGGCACTGTCGGAAACGAGCTGCAGCTCCTGCAGGACGGCCCGGAGTTTGAAGACGCCTGGAATGTTCACGACACGAACGATAAACGCCACTACCCGTTCGAAGGCGCAACCACGGTGCGCCTGGTCGAGACCGGGCCAGTGCGCGGCGTGGTGCGAGTGAAGCGCACCCATCGTGGTAGCACCTTCGAGCAGGATATCGTGGTCTATGCCGGGGTCGCGCGGATCGACTTCGTGACGCGCGTGGACTGGCAGGAGCGGCAGACCCTCCTGAAAGTTGCGTTTCCGCTCGACGTTCGCGCCACGCGGGCCACCTATGAAGTGCAGTTCGGCGCGTGTGAACGGGCGACCCACCGGAACACGTCGTGGGAGCAGCAGAAGTTCGAGGTACCGGCGCAACGCTGGGCGGACCTGTCCGAGACAGGCTTCGGGGTCAGCCTGCTCAACGATTGCCGGTATGGCTACGACGCGCTGGAAAACGTGCTGCGCCTGACGCTCCTGCGGAGCGCGAGCTGGCCGGATCCGCAGGCCGACCGCGGACGGCACGAATTCACCTATGCGCTGCTGCCGCACGCGGGCGGCTGGGCCGAGGGCGAGACCGTGCGCCGGGCCTGGGAGCTCAACGTGCCGGCCACGGCGCGGCCCGTGCGGTGTGCGGCCGGGGAGCCGGAGGCGCACAACTTCATCACGATCGATGGGCTCGACGTGGTGGTCGAAACGCTCAAGCCGGCCGAAGACGGCCGGGGGCTGATCCTGCGGTTGTACGAACCCAACGGCGCGCGCGGCGAGGCCACGGTCAGGCTGCGAACGCCAGTGAAACGCGTTGTCGAGTGCAACCTGGTCGAGGAGAATGGCGCCGCGGTGACGGTACGGCAGGGGGCCTTCCGGGTCCCCGTTCGGCCGTTCGCGATCCGTACGTTCCGACTGCTGACGAAGTAACGGCCGATCCGAACCTTGTGCATCAGGCAGGGCTCGTCTTACCGACGCAATTCATGTTGAAATGCATCAAGGCTGATGATATTCATTTTGCCATGAATACACAGCGCGGTCTGTCGAATGAAGTTTCCGATCATGAACTGAGGCAACGGATTGCGGGCAATCTGCGGGCGTTGCGGCAGATCCGGCACTTGACCCAGGCCGAGCTGGGGCGTCGCGTGGGCATGCGGCCCGGCCCCATGAACATGCTCGAACAAGGGCGGCATGTGCCGTCGGGACGCGTCCTGATCGCGCTGGCCGAGGCGCTGGGCACTTCCGTGGACGCGATACTGGGCCGACGTGCCGTCGCCGTGCTGACCCCGGCGTCCCAGGATGACGACGTTGCTTTTTACGTGGATGCTGCCGCGGACGGCGGATCGGCGGCAGCGGGGGATTGGCCGCATGCCGTGGCCGTTCCCCTGTCCGACGACCCTCCCATGGACAAGGCGATTCGGGCGCGGGTGGATCGCGTCGTGCGGGCTTACTTGACGCTGGAAGATCTCTGCGGCGCGCAGAAGCGGGCGCACATTCCCTTGTACCTGCCCTTCGTACTGCACGATAGCGGCGTTGAAGCGCTGACGCAGCACGTTCGGCAGGTGCTGGGCATCGGGCAGGCCGTGATATTCGACTACCTCGAACTCCTGGAGAATGCCGGTTTACGCGTGATCTTCCTGCCGTTGCCGAAACCGTTGCAGAGCGCGGCCTTTTACGATGCCGAGAACGCCAATGCGTTCCTGATTGTGCAGGACGACCTCAACGTTGAGCGGCAGCTCTTTGAAGTCCTGAAGCGCTTGGGCTCGATATTCGGCCACACCCGCCGGCTCTACGGTGTCGTGCCCGGGAAGGAAGCCGCCGCGGTGATGGACGACGCGCATGCAGCGCGAAAATTCGCGGCACTGTTCTTGATGCCGGCCGCGTCGGTGCGGGCGACGGTGGCCCAGCTCGGGCTGGCGCCAAGCGAGTGGTCCTATGAGTTGCTGCTGCGGATCAAGCACCGGTTCGGCGTCTCGGCGCAGGCGTTCTTGTTCCGGTTGGGCGAACTCGGCCTGATTGAGGAGGGCCTGGCCGCCACCTTACGCGCGCGAATCGAGCGGCACTACCGGGCGACCAACTACGGCGAACCCGATTCCGCGCGCCGGGTATTGAGCCCGAACGGCCGGCTGGGGGACCTGCTCCTGGCGGCCTGGCGCAAACCCGATGCCCGCCTGGAGGCGCTGGAGCTGGACACCCAGTTGCGCCGTCTCAAACTGAAGGGCCTGAGTGCCAATGCGATGAGCGAGACGAGAGGGTGAGGGAGGACTGAGCCGGCCGGCACAAGCGAGTTGCATTAATTAACTAAACTACCATAATGCCGGTTGAGGATGGGAAGGGCACTTCAAGGAGAAACATCAATGACGCAGAAAGGCATGTCAGTTCAAGCGGCCCCGATCGCCGTTTTCAAGGGCCGGCAGGTTCGCCGGATTCTGCATGACGGCGAGTGGTGGTTTTCGGTCGTGGATGTCGTGGCGGTGCTCACCGATAGCCCCGATGCCGGGGCTTACTGGAGAAAAGTGAAACAACGCCTGAACGCGGAGGGAAGTGAGGTCGTGACGTTTTGTCACGGACTGAGGTTGCCTGCTTCCGACGGCAAGCAGTATGAGACCGATTGTGCCGACACGGAGGGACTCTTCCGCATCATCCAATCCATTCCCTCGCCCAAGGCCGAACCGTTCAAGCGTTGGCTGGCCAAGGTGGGGTTCGAGCGGGTCCAGGAGATCGAGAATCCTGAACTGGCCACGAAACGAACCCGGCTGTTGTACAAACTCAAAGGTTACAGCGACGACTGGATCGAGAAGCGCATGCGCGGCATTGCGATCCGGGAGGAACTGACGGACGAGTGGCAGAAGCGGGGTGCCGCCGAAGGAACCGAATACGAGATCCTGACGGCGGAGATTTCCAAGGCTGCCTTTGGCGTCACACCGACCGAGTACAAGGCGATCAAGGGCCTCAAGCGTGAGAACCTGCGCGACCACATGGACGATTTCGAACTCATCTTCACCATGCTGGGAGAACGTTCGACCACGGAGATTCATCGTCAGGAGGACTCACAGGGAGTTCCGAAACTGAAGGCCGATGCCAATGCCGGCGGCCAGATCGCCGGCGATGCGCGCAAGGCCCTGGAGAAGCGGTTGAAGCGCCCCGTCGTTTCCAGCCGGAACTACCTGCGGCAGGAGGCGGCGCGGAAGCGGGTGAGAGGGTGAGGCCGTTGCCACGAAGTAAGACGCCTGCGAAAAGGACGTTTGCGCTGAGCGATTGAACAGTCATAATGCCGACTGCCGGCTGGGTGCCATGCGCCCGCGGGGGCTGGCGGTTGAATGGAGAATGGATGATGGAATGCTACGCCCATAGCCACCCTAACCCGGCCAAGTGGCAAAGACTGGTGGACCATCTTCACGCGACGGCAGAACTGTCGGCAGGATTTGCTGCTGATGTTCGGCCTGGCGATGAGTCATTCCGCAAGGCAGCGCTGTGGGCAGGGCTGCTTCACGATGTTGGAAAGTACACCGCCGAGTTTCAAGCCTACCTTGCAAAGAAACTGGATGGAGGTGTCGAGACTCAACATGCCGTGTTCGGCGCCGCGATAGCCAAGCGGTTGTCGCTGATGGGGCCGGCCTTTGTCTCGGCTGGACACCATGCCGGTCTACACGACTCTGGCGCTTTTCAGTCCTTTATCGCTGACCCGAAGTATCGCCTTGATGCCCGCATGACTGGCGTGTGCGAGCATTTCGAGGCGGACGTGGGGCGGGTGCCAAGCGACCTCACAGATCCCGGTTTCGTGAGGGGACGAGTGCTGGGTTGTGAATACTATGTACGCATGTTGTTCTCGTGTCTCGTGGACGCTGATTACCTCGATACAGAGAGCGCCTGTTCTGGACGGATACGGTCACCAGTGGCCTTGTCTCGTGGGTTGAAGGACGACCTTATCGAGCGATTACTTGCAGAGAAGAACTCCAAGCCACACGACGGGGATGTGAATCGAATCCGCAACGGCATATTTGATCGATGTCTGACTGCCGCAAGGAACAAACCGGGCTTTTTCGCTTTGACGGTCCCGACGGGAGGCGGCAAGACGCTCTCCGGGATGGCCTTCGCTCTGGCGCACGCCCGTGCCCATGATCTGAACCGGGTGATCGTAGTCATCCCGTATCTCTCCATTATCGAGCAAAACGCAGCCACATATCGACGAGTTCTGGACCCTGATGAAAGAGGACTGGTTGTTGAACACCATTCGGGGACAGGCAGTTGCCCGGATGAGAATAGCGATCGATCGGCTGCTGAACTTGAACTGGAACTTGCCACGGAGAATTGGGATGCGCCCATCATTGTCACGACCTCTGTGCAGTTCATTGAGTCGCTGTTTGCTAATCGGCCGGCCGCGTGCCGAAAACTCCACAATGTCGCTCGGGCAGTTGTCGTGCTGGACGAAGTCCAGGCGTTGCCCACTCACCTATTGACCCCGCTGCTCAGTGTGTGTCGGGAATTGAAAGAACACTACGGCACATCGTTCGTGTTTTCCACGGCTACCCAACCTGCATTCCGGCGCAGTTCCGGACTGCCGGACGGTTTCACTGAGGCAGAGACCATAGAAATCGCTGGCAACAGAACTGAGGTTGATGACCTTTCCCATGCCCTAAACAGGGTGCGATACGAACGCCTTGGAACGCTTGACTGGAGCGCTGTGGCCGCCAAGGCCGTCGTTGAGTCGCGGGTACTCTGTGTGGTCAACACACGCGGACACGCCTTTACGTTATGGGAACTCATTCGGGATGCACTGCCCGCTGATCAACGCCAGAGTATCTTCCATCTCTCATCGGCATTGTGTGCCGAACACCGCTCCGACATCCTTGGACGCGTCGATTGCCCGCAGAACGACAGCATCCGGTATCGGCTACTTGCTGGTATGCCGTGCCGTCTGGTCTCGACTCAGGTTGTGGAGGCAGGTGTCGATATCGACTTTCCTCTCGTTTTGCGAGCCATGGCGCCGCTGGATTCCATTGTGCAGGCGGCCGGGCGCTGTAATCGGGAGGGTAAGTTGCCCGCCAAAGGCCGGGTCGGCGTGTTCACGCCTGCGCAGGGTGGATCGCCGCCGGGTGTCTACAAGACCGCAACCGGTCAAACGGCGGCATTCTTGGCCGGGTTCGACATCGAGCATAAGCCACTGCTGGCGGAGCACTTTGCCGAGTACTTCAGCGCGCTCTTCAACTGCGTTGACACCGATTATGCACGCGGTAGGGAGTGCGGCATACAGGAGGACCGGGAGCAGTTGCGATTCCGAGAAGTGGCCAGAAAGGCCAAGGTGATTGCCGATGACACGGTGGCCGTGGTTGTACCGTACAAGCAAGGAGAGGAACTCATCCGGGAAATACGAGAGAGAGACCCGGCCAGCGGACGCCGGCGATTCGATCGTGATGACATGCGCCGCCTTCAACGCTACGTGGTGAACCTCAGGCGAAAGGACTACATGTTTCTGGAGAATAACGGGGCGGTCACGGCGTTGTTGCCGAATCTTGATGTGCATGTGCTGGATAAGGCGTGCTATCACCCTGCTTTGGGCGTCATCGTCGACAAGTTACCAACGGAGGATCTTTGCGGTGTCTAACATAATCACCATTCGGGCTTGGGGCGACTTCGCGTGTTTTACGCGGCCGGAGATGAAGGTTGAGCGGGTCAGTTATCCCATCATGACTCCATCCGCAGCCCGTGGCGTTCTGGAGGCGATCTTCTGGGAACCACAGATGTACTACCTCGTGGACAATATCCGAGTTGTCAAGAAAGGCCGATGGGTCTCGTTTCGACGGAATGAGGTAACTGCCGTTGTCAGCATGGATAGCGCCAAGACATGGATGAAATCCCCGGAGAAGTTCCGGCCCATCCACGCCGGCGGCGGCGCTGATGACGGCACCCAGCGGAACATGTTGGCCCTTGAGGACGTCGAATACCTGATAGTTGCCGAGATTCGTCTTTCGGAACTTGGTAAGAGAGCCGGTCAAGACATCGAGAAATACACCTGCGAAATCGAACGCCGTGCGCGCCAAGGCAAGTGCTTTCACCGTCCGGCACTCGGCATGCGGGAGTTCGCCGCCGATTTTGAATGGGTGGAGACGCCAGACGCGGTCGCCCTTGGTAACTGGCCGGATGAGGATTTAGGCATCATGCTTTATGATGTTTTCGATCCATCGGCCCGTGCCGAGGGTTTCCGCTGGTTGACTGCTGCGGAACTGGAGGTCGAGGGGAAAGGGGCCGTGCGATACGAGGGCAGAGTTCTCAAGCCGCAGGCGTTGTTCTTCAACGCTCACGTCCGGAATGCCCAGATGCTTTGCCATCCGGAAAAGGAGAAACTGATCATGCAGAAGGGAGAGGCCCGCCATGTTGCTCAAAGCGCTCTATGACCTCGCCCAGACACGAAGGTTGTTTGAAACCGTTCACCTCCAAGTTCGAACGGTGCATTTACTGATACCCATAGACTCACAGGGCGTTCTGTTGGGCGATGGGGTGGTTCCGTTGTTCACGAAGGATGAGAAGGGGAAAGATCGATTGGGTCGAGCGTTGACTATGCCACGGTTTCCTGGTGAAAACAACGGAGGCAAGTCGCTCTTCCTTGCTGATTCATGCACAACCATTCTTGGCGTCGAGAAAGATACGGGCGAGGATCTGACTGTCGAGGGTAAGCGAATTGATAATGCGGCCAAGTCATTCCTGCACTTCTGGCAGCGCGTTGGCGACGCTGAGGTGGCAACTAAGCTGGCTGAACTCAAGGCGCTACTTGAGTTCAAAGCCCGCTACATCAAGATCAGCGAGGGAGTAGTACATCCCGCAGTTCCATTCCTCGACATTCGTCCGAACAAGCGAGGCGTACCGGAATTGGGTGCGCTAACCAGTGTCGGAACTTGGGAACACCTTGAGAAGGCGACGCTTACGTTTCAGGTAGATGGGCGCATGGTGTTTGACGGTTTAAATCGAGAACATCCCCTGACTCGGTATTGGGCGTGTGCGTTTCGTGAAGAGGCATTCACCAGTGACGACGACTTCGGTGACAAGACGGCTCGTTCCCGGAAAGGACTCTGCATGGTCACCGGGCAGCAGGATGTGCCGATTGCCCGCTCCCACAAACCCAAACTGCTGCACATTCCAAACCTGAGTAGTGGCGGCTACATCGTTTCTTTTGCCACAGAGTGTCCCTCTTTCTCTTCGTACGGTTTTGAGATGGGCGAGAATGCCCCTGTTTCTGAGGAGGTCGCCGCATCATACGCATTGGCGCTCCAGACCCTCCTGGACAATGAGAACACCTCGGTCAAGTTGGGGCCGAGCAAACTGTGCTTTTGGGCCAAAGAGGAAGTCGGTGCTGGCGACTTCTTCGCTCAGATGCTCAACCGCCCCGATCCAAGAGCAGTGGCGGACTTCATCAAGGCACCGTGGTCCGGCGTGGACAGGAATCTGGCCAAGAACGACGCTTTCTATTCGGTGACTCTCGCAGGAAACGCCGGCCGAGTGGTTGTGCGGCACTGGATGCAGCAAACAGTGGAAGCGGCGCGGGAAAACCTCCAAGAGTGGTTCCGGGATCTGGAGATTAAGCCGATTCGATCTTCATCTGCAGGTGCAAAGAAACGGGAAAAGGAAGGGGTGCCGCCTCTGGCCGTCTTTCGTCTCGCCTGTGCCACGGTTCGGGATGCGAAAGATATCAAGACAGACGTCGCGGCACAATTGTACCGCGCCGCGCTCGAAGGGACCGCTCCATCGCTTGCACTTCTGCAACCTATTCTTTCTGAATTCCACTCCGCCTTGGTTGAGGATTCAAAGGAGAATTCGCGCTATCCCGACAACGAATCCCGTTTTGCTCTGCTGAAACTGATTCTCAATCGAAATCGAAAGGAGAGTGATCCCATGATCGAAACGGTGGTATGCGAGACGAATGACGCCGCCTACAACTGTGGACGGCTTCTGGCCATCTTTGACGCGTTACAGGAGGATTCAAATAGGATGCAGGGGGTCCGGCTTGAAGGTCCAGGGGTGGTCGAACGATACTACGGCACGGCCTCATCAGCGCCGAACAGCGCGTTCGGCATTCTCTGGCGCCTTCACCAACATCACCTGCGCAAACTCAACCGCGCGGGAGAGAGAGGCCGGGCGGCGGCATTGGCCATCGAGGGGCGCATCGCGGGGATTGCCCGACTCTTCTGCCAGCCGTCATCTGGTCTGCCGCCGGAGTTTCCGCGCACCTTTACACTTGTGGAACAGGGCCGTTTTGCCCTCGGCTTCTACCAGGAAAAGGCAGCGAGCGCGGACCGTAAAGTGGATGCGATGAAGGCCAAGGCAGCACAGAAACAGACCAAGGAGTAAAGGCAGGAGGGGATTAATACCATGAGCGAAATCATCACGAACCGTCACGATGTTTATGTCCTGTTCGATGTTACCAACGGCAATCCCAATGGCGATCCGGACGCCGGCAACATGCCGAGGATCGATCCCAATACGAGTCGGGGAATCATCTCCGACGTGTGTCTGAAACGGAAAGTCCGGAACTATGTGGAAATCACCAAGCCCGCAAGGAAATCTGAGCAAGGTAACGGGTTTGCTCTTATGGTAAGACAAGGCGCAGTGTTGGAGAGAGAGGTCGAGAAGGGGATTCGCGCCGGAGAGAATACCCTTGCCAAAGACGCCTCCGATGATCAGAAGGCGGAGGCCGCCATGAAGTGGCTCTGTCGCGAGTTCTTCGACATACGGACTTTCGGCGGTGTGTTGTCCGTTGGAAAAGACATTATGAGGGGCTCTGCATTTGGCCAGGTTCGCGGACCTGTTCAGTTCACTTTTTCGCAGTCGTTCCATCCGATCACCCCTCTGGAAGTCACCGTCACTCGCTGTGCCGTAACCAAAGAAGAGGACAAAGAAAAAGAGCGCACCATGGGCCACAAACACATCGTCCCCTATGCCCTGTACGCGGCAAAGTGCTACGTCTCGCCCGCCTTTGCCGAAAAGACGGGATTCACGCAGAAAGATCTCGACTTGTTCTTCGAGGCGCTCGGCGAGATGTTCACGCACGACCGATCGGCTGCGCGCGGCGAGATGATCGTCCGCGGCATCTATGACTTCGAGCACGTCGGGACGCAGCACGAGAACAACGCGGCACAGAACAAACGCGAGGCCCGGTTGGGGTGCGCTCATTCACACAAATTGTTCGAGGGTGTCACGGTTTCGCTGACTGATGACGCTAAGACTCGCGGTTTCCCTCAGGGGTGGGATGATTACAGAGTCGACTGCGTGTGGGCAGGCAAACAGGCACTGCCGGCTGGCGTCAGACTTCACCTGCGTCATGAGCAACCCGTACGGACGCTACCCGCAACGTGAACGCTATCGAGGAAGTTTAAGGTGCCAAATTGGCACCTTAGACCGTGGCACGGCGAAGGTGGGCATTGGGAATGTGGACGATTGAGGGAGTGAGTTGTCGACGGCTTGTCGATAACTGAAGCGGGGCCCTCGGCGGGCATGGCGAGGCGGGGAGGGGGAGGCGCAAGATTGGTGTGTGCGTTCCGCGTCTGCAAGGGCGTAAAGGTTGACCAACCCGCGGAGATTCGTGCCCAGCGATGTCGAGTACGACTTCGATGAAGAAACGAAGCAACGAAGACGCGATTGACGAGCGGGTCGTGGCCCAGGCGGGCGACGATTCGGCCTGGTCGAAACCCGTTGCGGTTGTTCGGCGAGACAGCAGGAAGACGTTGCCGGGACGCATTTGTGTCGATCCCGTCGTCTGCGGCGGCAGACCGCATTTCAAGGGCACGCGCATACCCGTGTATGTGGTCCTGGAGATGCTCTCGAATCAGGAAACGTGGGAAGATATCCGGGCCGATTATCCGTTGCTGACGCAGGCAGATATCCACTTCGCACTTGAGTACGCCCGCAATATTGCCGCTATGCCACGTCAATCACCCGTTCCAATGCCGGCATGAGAAGGGGAGGCGCTGAGATAGTCGATGGAACATGACATGGACTTGCAGGAACGCTGTGCAGTCACCGCGTTCTTGTTTACGGGTTTTTGCGTTCGACTCGGCGGCATTGCCCGTGGCCCTTCTCGCATTTCAACCTGTCGTGGAACGCGGGGAAGCGTCCGCACTGGACGCGCAACGAGTTCCGCCCAAGTGGATGCCCGCATGAACATTGCCAACGAAAGACGCCTGGCTGCCCAAGCCACCGCTCTCGGCGAAAGCGCCGAGGCAGCGTCTTTTCCGGCGTTGGCTGAATTCACGCGCTCTGAATCGCCGCTGGTTCGACGGTTGGCGGCTTCGGCCTTGGGCAAACTGGCGGGCATTGTGGACGCCGCTGCGTCGGTGAACTTGCTACGCCCACTGCTCGCCGATGCACACCCCCAGGTGCGGCAATACGCCGCCAAGGCACTCGGGGCGTTCGGCCCCGCCGCCGAATCGGCGCTGCCAGACCTGCGCGACCTCTATCGCAATCCGGCCGAGAAAGACTACGTGAAGCGGTCCATCGAGGCAGCGGGCAAGACGATTCGCGAGGCTCTGTGCATTGTCGAAAAGACGGCCGTGCACCAGTGCGGCCGCTGCTCGAAGGCTGTGGCGGCCGATGAATACGCCCGTTCGCAGAAGGCCTTCCAGCGCACGTATTGCGACACCTGCTTCGACGAAGTGTTCCTGAAACGTCGCAACTGGGAGACCCAGGTGGAACTCAACAAGACCATTCAGGCCGCCAACGGCACCGTGGTGCAGTCGGATGGCGAACGCATTGTTGCCGAGGAACTCGCGGCTTTGGGGATCGCCTTCCGCTACGACAATCGGTTCCGCATCATCAAGGGCTACGCCATCCGGCCCGATTTCTACCTGCCTGAATTCGACCTCTACATCGAGTATTGGGGCATGGAGGACAACACCGACTATCGCATCGGCATGATGGAGAAACAGAAACTCTACCAGCAGGCGGGGAAGAAGCTGGTGTCGCTCTACGCACACGAGAAGCCGCGCCTGCGCGAGGCGTTGCGCGAGAAGCTGGGGCAGCATGTGCGGTTGCCGGATGGCGGCGGGACGGCGAAGCGACAGAACTCGGAAGGTCTCTGATCGATGTTCCCCGAAGACGATCTTCTGCCGCTGTCCGCTCTCACGGACATCGTTTTCTGCGAACGCCGGTGCGCCCTGCACCGGATCGAGCAGATATGGCAGGAAAACGTGGCCACCACCGAAGGCCATCACTTGCACGACAAGGTGCATGAGCCGGATTCGGAGTCGCGTGGCAACGTCCGCATCGTGCGCGGGCTGCGGCTGCGGTCGTTGCGGCTCGGAATCACCGGCATAGCCGATGTGGTGGAGTTTCATCGGCCGGAAGGCGAGCCCGCGTCGAAGCCTTGGCGGCCGTTTCCGGTGGAATACAAACGCGGAGTGCTCCGGCACGAGTTGAGTTTCGAGGTTCAACTCTGCGCGCAGGCCCTGTGCTTGGAGGAGATGTTGAATGTGGCGGTGCCCTGCGGTGCCATGTTCTACGGTCTTTCGCGCCGCCGTTTCGATGTGACCTTCGACGACACGCTGCGGGCCAGAACCGAACAAGCCGCACAGCGCGCGCATTCCCTAGTCGAGGCCGGCATCACGCCGCCCGCCGTTTACGACGAAAGGTGTGACAAGTGCTCGCTCAAGGAACTCTGCCTGCCGAAGGAAACCGGCGGCGGCCGGTCGGTGGCGCGATATCTGGAGGAATGCCTGAAATCGGGTGAACCATGAAGAAGTTGCTCAACACGCTCTACGTTACCACCCAGAACGCGTATCTCTGCCACGAAGGCGAAGCCGTACTCGTGCGCGTGGAACACGACACCAAACTGCGTCTGCCGATCCATACACTAGGCGGGATCGTGTGTTTCGGGCAAGTGTCGATGAGCCCGTCTCTCATGCACCTGTGCGGCGAACGCAACGTGCTGATCTCGTTTCTGACCGAGCGCGGTCAGTTTCAGGGCCGCGTGGTCGGGCCCATTCACGGCAACGTGCTTCTGCGGCGCGAACAGTATCGGCGGGCGGACGAACCCGCGAAACAGGTGCTCATCGCGCGGGCCATGGTGCTGGCCAAAATGGCGAACTGCCGGACCGTGCTGCAGCGCGCGGCGCGCGACCACGGTGAGAAACCGGGCGCGGAGACGTTTGACTCGGCGATCCGGCGGCTTGGGGTGCTGCTCGACCAGGCCGGGAAGGAAACGGACGTGGCCGTTCTGCGCGGAAGGGAAGGGGACGCGGCCAACACGTACTTCGGGGCGTTCGACCAACTGGTCACGGCACAGAAGGAGGATTTCGCGTTTACCGGGCGCAGCCGACGGCCGCCTCTCGACAATATGAACGCGCTGCTGTCGTTCCTGTACACGTTGCTGGCGCATGATGCCACGGCGGCGCTGGAGACGGTGGGACTCGATCCGCAGGTGGGGTTCCTGCACGCCGAGCGATCCGGCCGGCCCAGTCTGGCGCTCGACTTGATGGAGGAATTCAGGCCCTTTCTCGCCGACCGGCTCGCGCTTTCGCTGGTGAACTTGAAGCAGGTGCAGGGAAGCGGTTTTCGCAAGACAGAAACCGGCGCGGTCGAAATGACGGACGACACGCGCAAGACGGTGCTGGTCGCCTACCAGAAGCGCAAGCAAGAGGAGATTCAGCAGCCGTTCTTGGGCGAGACGGTGGCGGTGGGACTGCTGTTGTACGTGCAGGCCTTGTTGCTGGCGAGGCATTTGCGGGGCGATCTGGACGGTTATCCGCCGTTCGTGTGGAAATAGGGAGGCGGCCATGATGGTGCTGGTCAGTTACGACGTTGCGACCAAGACGCCCGCTGGGAAACGGCGGCTGCAGCGAGTGGCAAAGGCTTGCGAGGACTACGGTCAGCGCGTGCAGAATTCGGTCTTCGAGTGCAATGTCGATCCGGCGCAGTGGGCGGCTTTGAAGCATCGGTTGGAGGAGGAATACGATCCGGAACAGGACAGCCTCCGGTTCTACTTCCTGGGCAGCAACTGGCAACGGCGCGTCGAGCATACCGGTGCCAAGGAAGTCCCTGATCTCGAGGGGCCGTTGCTGATTTGATGTGTCCGCGTACCGGAAGCGAACAGCGGGCGCCCGGGCGGTTCGCGCTTGGCGCAACTGACACGCAGGTATGGCGTTGCGCTGATGGTGCTCTTTGATACCTGAATAGACCCCGGTTCGCGGAGTCGGTTCGCGGAAACGGGCATCTTTGCTTTTGTGGCGCAATGAGTTAGATTGGACGCGTCGCCCCCCGCGCGGGGGCGTGGATTGAAACTACGAAGTACGACAACTCGGGTAGAT